>JAADYW010000155.1 GCA_010092845.1 Chloroflexota bacterium | reverse complement strand
TGATCCCTACCAGCAAGGCGTCGGACGGCGTTCGGTGCGGATTCTGCCGCGCGCAACGGCTGACTAGCGCTGAAGCGCGGTCCGCACATTGGCTTCGCGGTTGATGAAGGCATGATCAGCCAATAGACCGAGGCTACGTGGGCGGCTGAAGGGAACGTCAATATCGGCGATGAGCCGACCCGGGCGCTGGCTCATTACCAATACCTGGTCGCTGAGGAAAACAGCTTCTCGGATGTCGTGGGTAACCATCAACACAGCGGCTTGCGTGTTCTCCCAGATAGCCAGCAGTTCCCCCCACAACTGCTCACGCGTCATAGCATCGAGCGCGCCGAAAGGTTCATCCAGCAGGAGGATATCGGGGTTGGTTACCAGGCCCCGGGCGATGGCCACTCGTTGTGCCATGCCCCCTGATAGCTCCGCTGGAAATGCTTCCTCGAATCCGGCCAGGCCAGTCAGCGTAATGAGGGCCTCGATCCGTCCTCGTTGATGTTTCTGGTTAACCCCGGCAAGCTGCAGTGGTAGCGCGATGTTCCGGTATACGGTACGCCACGGCATCAGATTGTCGCGCTGGAAAACGAGACTAATGCGTCGCTGGGGGCGTTTCAATGGAGCGCCATCGAGGTACACCTCCCCCTGCATTGGCCTGGCTAATCCAGCCAGGAGGCGCAATAAGGTCGTCTTGCCACTGCCACTCGGTCCAACCAGACAGGTAAAGGTTCCACGATGGAGCGCCAGTGAGACGTCGTGCAGGGTTTCTACGACCTGGCCATCGACGGTTGTAAAGGCATGGCTCAGGTGGCGCGCTGAGAGAACTGGCTCTGGCACAGACTACTCGCTTTCGGGCAAGAAGTCATTGGTATAGGCGGCATCGAGATCGTCCAGAGGATCCTCAATGAAGCCGGCTTCGATCATTATTGCTTCGGTATCCTGCCACGCCGCGGCGCTTGTAGCCCCCAGATTCTCCGAACGCCATAGCTCGACGGAGTTCTGAAAAACCTGGCGCTGTGTGTCCAGTTGATCATCGGTCAGATCAACGTATTCCAGTGCGATATCGAAAGCCGCCTCCGGGTCAGCGATTGTATCGGCTATGCCCCGGTTCAAGGCGCGCACCATTCCGCGAACCAGGTCCGGGTTGTTGCGTATCGTTTCTTCATTGGTGACGAGGCCGTTGGCGACCAGTTGGGTGTAGTCTGCAATCTCAATAACTCTGACAGGGTAGCATTGTTCCGCAATTGTCACTGGCTCGTTGGTGATATAGACGACGGCCGCATCAACGTCGCGCTCGCACATGACTTCAGGCGCAGTGAAGCCGATCGGTTGCAGAGTGAGATCATCTTCAGCGAGGTCCACGCTATTCAGCAGCGCACGGAAACCCATGTAGCTGGCCCCAAAAAAGCCCGGGATACCAACAGTCTTGCCTCTTAGATCCGCTGGTGATTCGATGTCTGAATCGCTTGGCACCACCACGCCGACGGGAAAGCGGTGGAACCATTCCATGACATAAACCAGGGGTTTTTCGGCGCGGCGTGCGATGATGACTTGCTCGCCGCTGATAATGCCAAAGTGGAGGTTGTTGATGGCTAGACGGTCAACACCGTCGGCTTCGTTGAAACTGTGTTCGAATTCGATATCAATGCCTTCGTCCGCGAAGTAACCTCGCTCGTCCGCAACATACATCGGGGCAAATTGAACACTCGGCACAAAGCTCAGGAACAACGTTATGGTTTCGCTATCGTCAGCGCCGTGGTTCTCGTCGCAGGCGGCAATCGCGAAAAGCAGTAAAACCGTAACCAGCAGCAGACGGCCGGCGAAGAAACGTTTCTTGTTTCTCATGGTGCGGTGAAATCCTCTCATTATGTGGCTTAACGGAGCTGCCCTGCGCGTTGCCACCGTAGTAAGAACTGCTCAAGCATGCCAACAATGGTGTAAAGGGTGAGGGACATTAGTGTCAGCAGAAAGATCGCGACGAATACCAGGGGTGTGTCTGAGGTGGAGCGACCAAAAATCACCAGATAGCCGAGGCCCTCGCGCGAGCTGACAAACTCCCCAACAGCGGCCCCAATCACGGATAGTGTGACCGCGATCTTGAAGCCACCCAGGAGGGAGGGCATGGCCGCCGGCACCTCCAGATGCCAGAAGATCTGCCAGGGGGTGGCTGCATTCGCCTGCATAAGCTCGCGCAGGTTGGGCGCCACACTACGGATTCCGACGATAACGGCGACCATCAGTGGGAACCAGGTGATCAGCGCCGCGATTGCGATCTTGCTCTCGATATCTGGGCCAACCCAGATGATGAGCAGGGGTGCAATGGCGACTACGGGAATCGCCTGAATGAAGATCAAGTATGGCATCAGCATGTAGCTGAGCATGCGGATACGTGCGATCACATATCCCAACACAATCGCTACCCCTGTAGCGATCACAAGCCCGGAGAGCGCCTCGCGGAGCGTGACCAGTGTGTGTTGGATAGCAAGTCCATTCTCCCACAGGATCGTGAAGCGTTCCCATACCGTGTGCGGATGTGGCAGGATGAAGGCAGCGTAGCGCCCTGATTCGGCGGTCTCATACCAGAGGAGGTAGATCACCAGGCTGAATACGGGGGCTAGTGCTATCCGCCAGTCAATCCAACGGCGCCAGCGTGAGGCTGTTGGAGACGAGATGGTATGCTTTGTTTGTGATGATGGCTGAATTGGGGTTGAGATCGATGACATCAATAACCTGCCCGTTAGCAATAGGGGAATCAGGGCAGGCAATATAAACAAACCTGTGCACAGCATCATTGGCTGCACAGGTGCCACAAAGCGCTACGAACTTCTCCCATCCGGACTATACCGTCGGCTCCGGCCTTGAACCGGATCCACCGTCAGCCGTTAGCTGATCGGGTCGCGGGCTTGAGAATCACTGTTCTCTTACCGCCGGTCGGGAATTTCACCCTGCCCTGAAGTTCCACGAGATTTGCACGATATTGGATTGTTGGGAGCGATTATAACGCAGTGGGTGATACAGGCAAGGTCGCTTAGCGTTTGCTTAGGCTCTCTTGGGTATATTTGGTGAGCAGATTTGCCGCATTGTCTTTAGAAAATGCCGTTTGTGGCCAGACTATTGCACTTGCATGACAGGAGTAAAATAAAGCATAAGGCTTGAACAAGACTTGAGGATAAATGGTCGTTAATGACAGTCTGGCGGTTGTTGGTTGATGAGGAACCTGTCAGTGGTGCGGCAAACATGGCAACGGATCAGGCCATCATGGAGGGGGTTGGTAAGCGTGAGGTACCCCTTACCTTGCGCTTCTATGCGTGGGTGCCGCCCTGTCTATCGCTAGGGGTAAGCCAATCGAGCGATGAGGTCGATTTTGCGCGGTTAAGTCAGCGTGGCTGGGATGTGGTGCGCCGGGCGACAGGGGGCAAAGCCATTCTCCATACTGATGAACTGACCTATAGTATCGCCTTGCCCCAGGAGTCGCCGCTAGTCGCCGGCGGCATTGTCGAGAGCTACCGCCGCCTTAGTCGAGCGCTGATGGCTGGCCTTGAGGTGCTTGGTGCAGCTGTCGAATCTCGGGCCGGTACGGCGCCGGGTAGGACCGAGGGGCCGGTCTGCTTCGAAGTCCCCTCGCACTATGAAATCACTGCACATGGCCGCAAGCTCATCGGCAGCGCTCAGGTCCGTCGCGATCAAGCTGTGCTCCAGCATGGATCGATCCCTTTGATAGGTGACATTGCACGCATCTGTGATGCGCTGGTTTTTCCGGATGACGCTGCACGCGACATCGCCAGGGAACGGGTCCGCCAGCGGGCAACGACTGTGGAGGCAGCTCTGGGGCAAGCAATCACCTGGTCTCAAATGGCATCAAGCCTGCACAGAGCCTTTGCTGAGACCTTTGATGTCGTTATCGAGCATGGGAGCCTAACCCCTACGGAGGTTGCGCGGCGCGATGAGTTAGCGACTGAAATCTATGCCGGCATGGCCTGGACCAGACGCCGCTAATGTAAATTATTCACATATTTTTCATTACAAAATCTATACAAATTACTTACAATTAGGCCACAATCACGTTGCATTCCAGGCGCAATGAGTTGCAGAAGGAAACGCCATGATCGAAGTACAAGGCCTGAGCAAATCTTTTGGTGAGTTTCGGGCTGTCGACAACGTAACGTTCTCAGTCGAGCCCGGAACCGTGTTCGCCCTATTGGGGCCGAATGGTGCGGGCAAAACAACGACGATCCGGATGCTGACCTCTATCCTGGTGCCGAGTACTGGTTGGGCTACGGTGGCTGGCTATGATGTTGTCCGGGATGCCCCCCAGGTTCGCGCCAGTGTCGGTGTTTTGACCGAGCAGCACGGGCTTTATGAGCGCATGCGTGGGCTGGAGTATCTGGACTTCTTTGGGCGTATCTATCGTCTAGAAGCGGCTGCGCGTCGGTCACGTGCCAGGAGTCTCATGGAGCGTTTTGGCCTGGGTAATGCGCTCGACCGGCGGGTGGGTGAATACTCTAAGGGCATGAAGCAGAAGCTGGCTTTGGTCCGCGCTCTGCTTCATGATCCACCCGTGTTGCTGCTGGACGAGCCAACGAGCGCTATGGACCCACAGAGCGCACGTCTGGTCCGCAATGCGATTAAGGAACTCCGTAGCGACCGGCGCACCATCATCCTGACCACCCATAATCTCAGCGAGGCACAGGAATTGTCGGACCGAGTTGCCATCATCCGTCAGGGGCGGATCATTGCCCACGGCGATTTCGAGGAATTGGCACGGCGCGTAGTTGGGCCACCGCTCATGGAATTACGCACCGTCCAACCCTTAAACGGAATGGTCGAAGGCTTGCGAGCTTTGGTCGGGATCCGTGAGCTTGACGGCGACCGGATCGTGTACGAAACCGCTAACCCGGCCGAAACGAATCCGAACGTTTTGCGATATCTGTTGCAACAAGGCGTAGATGTGCTTACGCTGAGCCGCGTCTCTGAGACCCTGGAATCGATCTATCTCAACATCGTAGAAGAAGATGAGGATCAGGAGCAGGTAACACGATGAGCACCGCAACTGAGCAAGGCGCCTCACCCCAGGCTGAAACCGAAAAGCGGCGCGAGCGCGTAGCGCAGTTTGGTTCTGAGGCAAGGTGGTACGAGACGATACAGAATGCGCTGGTGATTACCCGGCGTGAGGTACAGGATAGCTTTCGCGACTGGCGTATCATGTTTCCCATTATCGTGCTCACGTTGTTCTTTCCAATCCTGGCGAACATCGCTAGCCAACTCTTCATTAACCTTTTTGAGCGTTATGGGGCTGAAGCCGATGATCTCATTGAGGCTTTTCTTCCCCTGATGCCGATGATTGTAGGGTTCTTCCCGGTGAGCATTTCCCTTGTCATCGCGCTCGAGACATTTGTCGGCGAGAAAGAGCGCCGCAGTCTGGAGCCATTGCTTTCAACGCCGCTGACCAACACCGAGCTGTACATGGGTAAGGTCATTGCAGCGATGATCCCGCCTCTTGTGGCGGGTTACCTGGGGATTACACTCTACCTGTCCGGCTTGATCCTCGGGGCGCAGCAATGGCGACCTGATCCCGACCTCATTCTGCTTATCCTGGTTCTGACGGCGATTCAGGGGGCGGTAATGGTCACCGGGGCAGTCGTCATTTCCAGCCAGACGACATCGACGCGGGCAGCCAATCTGCTGGCCAGCGCGATTATCCTACCGATGTCGCTTCTGGTCATTCTGGAGAGCATTATCATGATCCAGCCGGGTATACGCCATGCGCTGTGGTACGTAGCTATTGGTCTGGTCGTGGTGGTGATCCTATTTGTGCGGACAGGCACACGGATTTTCAACCGCGAGGAGCTCCTCGGCCGTGCTATCGATTCGCTGAATCTACGCTGGGCCTGGCGGATCATTGTTGAACAGTATACGGGCATTTCTCACGAAGACAGATTGGCAGCTCAGCGCGGCGACAAGCCGCTACCTACCTTCAACCTGGTGCGGTGGTATCGGCGGACCGTGTTCCCGACAATCAAGACGTTGCGAAATCCAATGCTGGCTGTTATGGTGGCCGTAGTTGGAGCTTTTGTCGTTGGCTGGATACTGTCGTCTGAGTTACCACTACCTTTGGACGAACAGGATTATAGCAACGAAGATCTCATGACGGCCCTCCGTGATATCTGGGAACAAGCCGCCCGTGATCCGAAATTTGTGCTTCTGCCAGTGATTCAAAATGTGCGGGTGATAGTGGCAATGGGCTTTCTGGGGTTGTTCACCTTTGGTGTGTTGGCGTTGCAGGTGGTGATCTTACCCTTTGGGCTTTTGGGCTACATCTTTGGGAATCTGGCGGCGTCTGGCATCAGCGCGACCCCCTTCATTCTCGCGATCGTTACGCATGGTATTGTTGAGATCCCTGCGATAATGATCGGGACCGCTGCGGCATTGCGCGCAGGAAGCATCATCACCAGACCGCCAGACGAGATGACGGTTGGTGAGGCCTGGTTGCGAGCAATTGGCGATGGTCTCAAAATAGGGATAGCGGTGGTGTTGCCGCTGCTCTTCATTGCTGGCCTGCTTGAAGTGTACGTTACACCGCGCGTAGTCGAATTTGCACTCGAACTGGGCTTCTAAGCCACGGTAAGTTCTAGGGGCGCCATATGGCACGGTTGATTATCCTGGGGTCTTCCTCCGCAGTATCAGATGCTGAGCATGATAATACACATTTTGTTCTGCAGGGCGATCATAGTGTGGTCCTGGTGGACTGCGGGTCCAACCCTGTAGTGAAGTTGCGCCGCTTCGGCATTCATTATGATCAGCTTACCGACATGATCCTGACGCATTTCCACCCCGACCATGTATATGGTGTCCCGATGGTGCTCATGCATATGTGGTTACTCGGGCGGCGGCGCCCACTCCGTGTCTATGGATTGCACCATTGCCTGGAACGAACTGAGGATATGATGTCGGCGTTCTCCTGGGAGGATTGGCCGCAGTTTTTTCCGGTGGCATTCCATCGCATCCGTAGTCGCGAAGCGCAGTTGGTATTGGACAACGCCGATTTCCGGATCACAGCGTGGCCTGTTCGGCATTTCAATGTGCCAACAACGGGCCTGCGCATTGAGAGCAAGGGAAGCGGCAAGGTGATCGGCTATTCCTGCGACACTGCGCCAATCCCCAATGTCCGCCGGCTGGCTGAAGGTGCGGATATTCTGTTGCACGAATCCGCTGGCTATGATCCGGATGGGCATTCCAGCGCTGCCGAAGCTGGCTTAATTGCCTCAGAAGCTGACTGCAAGCGCCTGGTTCTGATCCACTACGAAGTGTGGGATCGTGACCCAACACCATTGCTTGACGAAGCCCGGCTTAGTTTCGACGGTCCGGTCGAGCTGGCCATTGATTTTAATGTCTATGATATTTGATAGTTAGTATCTCATTCATGGAAGTGCATAAATCCTGATGTCTGAACAGTCCTCTCCTCCACTTTCGCCACCACCGTCTTTGCCAGAAGAGACCGGACCAATCGTGCATCTCAAGCACCGGTGGGTATGTCCTCGGTGCGGGTCGGATGATCTGGCCGCCGGCTATCTGGTTGATTATGGCGAGAAATTTCAGCATATCTATTTGGCGCCTCGGCGGCTAAAATTCAAGCGACTCCGCCATATGCTGCGGCCATTTCGTAACCTGACCAAGGTCAATGCAGATATTTGCCGGAATTGCGGTATGGTGATTCTGGAAGTCGATACGGAAGAATTCGAAGAGGCCGAGGAACGCTTCGGCAGGAGTTAGGTTGCTCAGGGGTTGTCTTGGTGAAGACGCCTGAGGTGTGATGGCTTCCAAAGTAAACTATGATCCCCAGCATGATTATTACGAACTCCTGGGCACAGCGGTTGATGCCGATGCAGCAACCATTCAACGCGCCTATCGCCAGCGCGCCAAAGCACTGCACCCGGATGTGAACCAGGAGCGGTCGGCATGGGCCAAGGATCAATTCCAAGCGCTTAACGAGGCCTACTCTGTTCTTAGCGATCCCGAACGGCGCTATCAATACAATAGCGCCCGGTATGCTTATTACCAGGCGGCGTATCATCTCGCGCGCGAGCAGACGCGTATTACCCACGTTACTGAAGAGATGCACTATCCCTACCAGGATTTCGGCACATACCGGGACAGTACGCACGACTCCTATGGCACCGCCCCAGTTGGTGCTGCTCCGGCTCCGCACGGCTCGCTGTTGGCGGCTGTGAGTGGTTTGATGCGTGGTCCCTACCGCTACCTATTGCTGGTTCTCGTGGTGATGCTGGTGGTAGGTATCATTGCCATCCTGCTGCTCGGCAATTGGTTCGAATCGCTAACCGCTTCCGGGGATGAGGAAACTGCTCCCATCATCGTCGCAACAACCCAGATTATCACAGATGGCGGCACGGGATTAGGAGGCGAAATCGCTATCCCTACAACGACTCCCTTTCCGACCATTACACCGACGATCCCGTTACAGGAAGCGAGTGCGTGTGAGACCTATTTCCAGATTGAGTGGCCAGTCTCGGAGATGACCCTGGTACGTACTGATCTACCGCAGGGCGCAGTGCTACGCGGTAGAGTCATCAATGCCGACGTGGCAACCTTCGAGGTCCGGGTTATGAGCAATCAGCTTGATCTAGATGTAGTTCTATGGACCGAGGTGGTCTTGCCAGAAGCTGCGCTAGAAGACGATGTCCTGGCCCAATTGGCGCCCCTGGCTAATCTCCCCAGTGGGACATATACCCTTATCGTGCGCGGCTACGATCCAACCGGCATGCTATTGGGGCAGTGCGCCATTATTCTTAATCTCACCTGAAAACGTATCGTAGTAAAATGTGGCTCGGTGGCGCGCCTATTGCAGGAGGGTGTTGAGTGTCCAAGAATCTGGGCGGTGTGCCAGCTAACCGTTGTCGAACCCCACTGTGACCGCTACAATGCTTTCGTGTGGATGCCAACAAGGGATGAACCAGCGATGAACCAGGCGGTTCCACCGACCGTAACCAAACTGATCGATGCATTCTCGCGTTTGCCGGGGGTGGGCCCGAAGACAGCCTCGCGCCTGACCTATTTCCTTCTGCGCGCGCCAGACGAGCTCTCTGCGTCTCTGGCCGCGGCGTTGACTGACTTGAAAACGAAGACGATTTACTGCTCGCTCTGTATGAATATTACTGAGCAGGACCCATGCCCCATTTGTAGTGATTCCAAACGCGACCATAGCATTATTGCGGTCGTTGAGGAACCGCTGGATGTAGTGGCGATTGAGCGCATCGGGACTTTCAAGGGGCTATATCATGTTCTGCATGGAGCGATTTCTCCCGTAGATGGTATCGGCCCTGATGACCTGCGGATCAGAGAATTGGTCCAGCGGCTCAAGGATAGTGATGTGCTGGAAATCATCATTGCGACCAATCCCAATATGCAGGGAGAAGCGACTGCAATGTTCATCAAGCAGCAGATCGCCAAGCTGGGGGTGAAAACGACACGCCTTGCCCGTGGTCTGCCATCTGGCGGTGATCTCGAGTATGTCGACTCGGTGACCCTTCTACGTGCACTTGAGGGGCGTGATGAAATGTAACCTCGACAACGGTTAGCCACCGGTGCTATAATTCTGCGGCTGCAAAAGATTAATCTATGGACAAAGCGACAGAAATCAATGCTTCTTGAAGATGTACTGCGGATCATTCAACTTGTTCTATCGCTGTCGTTGATTGGGCTGATTCTATTCCAGGCGAGCGGAAGCGGTGGTGTTGGTACTCTCTTCGGGGGAGGCGGTGGTGGTGCTATCCAGCGCACACGCCGTGGCCTGGAGAAAACCGTCTTCCAGTTGACAATTGGCACAGCGATCGCATGGGTATTGAACGCTATTCTGCAACTGCTCATCCAGTAGAACACTTTGGAGTGCAAGTAGCATCGGGATAGCAATCGAATAGGGTGTCGGGGGGTGTTGTGCGCGGGATCAAGCGTGCAAACCCCTTTTGTGTTTCTATATCTAGATAAGGAAAAGCGCCATGCTGAAAGCCTTACGCTGGCCGTTGATTACATTGTTCTTCTCAGTTGTTTTACTGGGTGTGGCCCTCTATATTCGCTTTGGTGAGGGTGACGCCAACAGCGATGATTCCACTGCGGACGAAACGTCCGTCGTTGCCGCGTCAGCAACGGAGAACGAGCCGGACAGTGCTCCGACGGTAGGCACGACACCGGTTCCAACCATTGCACCGGCAGTAAATGTAGCCGCACCCGTTCCGGGTCAACTTACCGAGGCGTTAGTCGGCAACATCAGCAAACTGAACCCCCTGTTTGCCAGCTTCAACCCGGTAGACCGTGATATTACGGCGCTGATCTTCGAGGGCCTGACGACGATCAATAACTTCGGTGAGATCGAGCCTGATCTGGCCGAACGCTGGGAGGTCTCACGCGATGGGTTGGAATATGTGTTCCTGTTGCGGCGCGATATCAAATGGCAGGACGGTGAGCCATTCACCAGCGCAGATGTGCGTTATACCATCGACGTGATCCGCGACCCAGACTTCCCTGGCGATCCCACTCTGCAGGCGTTCTGGCGCACGGTTGAGATGACCGTGATCGACGAGTATACGATTCGTTTTCGTTTGGTGCAGCCTCTGGCATCCTTCCCCGAGCAACTGAGTATTGGCATGGTGCCAGCCCATGTATTGGAAGGCTATCCGGTAAGCGAATTGGACCGTCACCCCTTCAATCTGGCCCCAATAGGGACCGGCCCCTATCAGCGCGAAACGCTCTATGCCACGGCGGGGCAGTTGTCGATAAGCCTGCGGGTGGCGCCAACATATCGCGAGCGACCAGAAGGTCAGAGCGGTTTTGCGATTGATCGTATCGTCTTCCGTACCTATCCGGTCCTCGAGCAGGCGATCGCGGCGCTGGCCCGCGGTGAGGTGAATTCGGTTGGTCGTTTGCCTCCGGGCCGGCTAGCCTCCGTCAGCGGCCTGAGCAATCTGGCGTTTCATACGGCCGTTTATCCATCGGTGGGTGTGCTGATCTTCAACTGGCAACGTGAAGATATACGCTATTTCCAAAGCCAACGCGTCAGGGAGGCACTGGCACTGGGACTTGATCGCCATGGTGCCTTGGGGCAGGCTATGGGTGGCCTCGCCATCCCGGCGGAGAGTCCGCTGATTCCGGGATCCTGGGCTTATGATGGTGGGGCTGCATATCCGGGTTTTAATCCGGAGCAGGCCCGTACCCGGCTGGAAGCGATTTCTCTGGATACTGTGGTGGAGCCCGCTGAAGTTACTGCCTATGGAGCGGAAGATGAAGCGCAACCCACTCCTGAAGACACCGACGGTGAGTCGGAATCTTCACCTGACGAGGATGAAACCAGTGATGAAGCGGCTACAGAGGAAGCACAAGATGGTGAGGACGCTGCTGAGGATCAAGATGACGTGCCTGCCTCCCCGGTGCGTCAGGAATTCAGCATCCTGGTTCTGGACGAACCAGAGTTAGTTGCCCTGGCGCAGGTGATCGCCGGCCAATGGTCTGAGCTGGGGTTTGCCGTTGCGGTGGATGCTGTCGATCAACCGACCTACCAGGCGCGCTTGGAGGGCGGTGAATTTGATTCGGCCATCGTCGAATACAGCTATGCTCCTTACGCCGATCCTGATCCCTACAATTTCTGGCATGTAAGCCAGTACGAGGACGGCGCAAACTTTGGCGGCATCCGTGATCTGCGCCTCAGTGAAGTCCTTGAACGCGCACGCCGCGAGACTTTTGGGATCAACCGGGCCTTGCTCTATCGTGACTTCCAGCGCCTTTTCACGGATCGGGTGCCAGCGATAACCCTGTATCACCCTGTATATGTCTATATCGCTGATTCGCGCTTAGAGGGGGTGCGGGTCGGATTTCTCAGTACGCCTGCTGATCGCTTCCGCCATATTCAGGACTGGCAGTGGCGTTTACCTTGAGTACGGGATTTCAAGGTCTCAAGCCGACGCTTTGCCACAGCGCTTGCAACTCATCGGATGTCAGATCGCGCCATTCACCGGGGCGCAGTCCGTCGAGGGTGATCGGACCGATAGCGATGCGCAGCAGCCGCAGGGTCGGATGACCAACGGCTGCCGTCATGCGCCGGACCTGACGATTACGCCCTTCGCGCAGGGTCATTCGTAAGAAGGCGGTGGGGACGCTCTTGCGATAGCGGATAGGTGGATCGCGGGGTGGCAGCTCTGGAGCCGCAGCGAGGAGCTCAATATCAGCCGGGCGTGTCCGGTAATTGCCCTTAATTGTCACACCGCGCTGCAACTTCTCAAGGGCATGGTCATCTGGTACACGTTCAACCTGTACCAGATAGGTGCGTGGGTGGCCGTAAGCTGGATCCATCAACCGGGTTTTCAGCCCTCGGTGATCTGTCAGCAAGAGCAACCCTTCGCTGTCACGATCCAGGCGCCCCGCCGCATAGATGCCAGCGACATCAATATAGTCGGCCAACGTGGGACGTCCCTCAGCGTCGGTGAACTTGGTGAGTACACCATAAGGTTTGTAGAAGCGGATCGTCCGCTGGTGGGGGTGTTTTTCGCTTTTCACAGGCGATAATTTTAGCGTATTCATTACCGGTGGTAAAATAGCCAGCGATCAGGAGCGTGGTGCATCGTATGTCTGTCTCCCAACCTGTCATCCAAACACGGAATCTTTGCAAAGCGTTGCCTATTGGTGGCGAGCAATTGCAGATATTGGAGAATATTTCACTGCAAATCGAACGCAGTGAAATGGTTGCTATCGTAGGGCCTTCGGGGAGTGGCAAAAGCACACTGATGGGCCTAATCGGCGGTCTGGATTCGCCGACATCCGGTGACGTCATTATTGATGGGGTCAATGTTTCGGGTCTGGGAGAACGGGCCCTGACGCGTCTGCGTAATGAGAAGATCGGATTTGTGTTCCAGACATTCAATCTTGTCCCGACGCTAAATGCCATCGAAAACGTCATGCTGCCGATGCAGTTTTCCCGCCGCCAATGGCCCAATGCCAGAGCCAGGGCCGCCGAGATTCTAACCATGTTGGGTCTGGAGGATCGTCTGGAGCATACCCACAAACAGCTTTCTGGTGGCGAGCAACAGCGGGTTGCGATCGCACGTGCTTTGGCAAATGAGCCGGCTATCTTGTTGTGTGATGAGCCAACAGGCAATCTTGACAAGATTTCAACCGGGTTGGTCGTTGCCGCGCTCTTTGATGTGCGCGAACAGACCAATACCACGATTGTTGTGGTGACCCATAGTCTGGAGCTTGCCGCCCAGATGGACCGCCAGATCGAATTGGTCGATGGTAGAATCGTGGACCCAAAACTTCTCGCCGGGTCCGGCACGCCAGATTCATTTTCTGTATAGGTTTCTCAACTCTCAAGGTTTGCACTATGTCGTGGATTGATTATCAAACGCCAGCCACTGCTGAAGAACAGTCACAGCTCCAACGTCAGAATCGCATGCGCACCTGGTTACGGCGTATGGGGCGCGTTGCAGGCCGCATCCTGACACGTTTTGAGATCAGCGGTTTGGAGAACATCCCCACTGAAGGCCCCGTTATCTTTGCGGGCAACCATTTTTCGACCTACGACGCAGTCTTATTCTTGACGCATCTCCCTTCCCGTACCCAGATTGTCGGCCCCGGAGATTTCAAACTGCTGTGGCCGGCGAATGTGGTTGTTGAGAACGTGGGCGTCATCATGGCGCAACGTGGCTCTGTTGATCGTAAGGGGCTCAGGGCGATGGAACAGGTGCTCAAGAATGGCGGGTTTCTAGCGCTATTCCCGGAAGGTGGTACGTGGGAAAAGGGACTCGACGATGTGAAATCCGGTGCAGCCTACTTGTCCATGACAACTGGCGCGAAAATCGTGCCGGTGTCGATCGGCGGAACCTATCAGGTGTGGAAGCGCATGTTTCGGTTCCGCCGGCCACGAGTTAGCATGCACTTTGGCGAAGTATTGCCACCGATTGTAGTGAGCGGAGACCGAAAGTCGCGTCAGCAGGAGCTACAGACAGCCAGTGTGGAGCTGATGCACATCATCTATGCCAATCTACCGCTGGCTGATCGTCAGCGTTATGATGAGGCGCCCCAGCAGCGGTATTGGGCCAGTATTGACTTCCTACCCCAGACCATCCACCCGGCAGATGTTCCCCGTCTAGAGGGGTTAACGGAGCTCATCAGCAAACCGAATCTGTTCAGCCCGCTGCATCGCAATGCAGGCTTGCCACTGGACCCGTTTACCCGGCGCGTCGGGCGTTATACCCCGGCCCACTTCTTTGAGCAGGCCATCCGGGCACTGCAAGCAGCCTTTGAGATCGATTTCAAAGGCTATCTTGAGTATCGGCTTGGTGAAGACAAGGCGAACCGGATTTACGCCGACCTGGCGGCGTTCCTGCCGATCGTGCAGCAGGCTGGCCGCGAGCATATCGCCATACGCTTCACGCCACATATGTCGCTTCAACAGGAAACGACCGCCGCGCTTGGTGATGATTAGGAGCACATCAGGAAAGCTAATTGCTCAATAGAGGATCTGGTCGTCAGCTAGGGCCGTTCGGTATGAATCGTAGATGGGGATAACCATATCGGCACCGTTGAGATACAGCGTTTCATAGACCTGCGGCTGGGGGCCACTGATGGACATCCGACCGCCCATTTCGGTTACTGTGCCGCAGGCCTCGACCAGAAAGCCAACGGCATAACTCGACAGATAATCGACGTTGGTCAAGTCCAGGACGATGTTGTTGCCCGGATAACCCTCGAAGATATCCCAGAGCGTATCTTCAATCAACTCGCAACCTCTTACATCCAATCGCCCAGCAATAACGACAACCGCGCTATTTCTGGAGACGGGATGGTGTTTTAGCGTTGCCGCCATGGGGTTGCTCGTTTCTCGCTTCACCTGTCTGCCTGCAGGGAGTGTATAGTGCCGCGATTAAGGCATTGCGCTGGAATCTTCTGTAGGCTTAAGGATACACGAATTCATGCTCAGATGCACCAGTAAAACCTATAGAACGTTGTCAATAAATTGTTTAAATTTGCAAACATCGCGCGTGGCCTGTATGTGTAGACACAGACAGCCTGGCAGTTTTCGGCAAGTGATAAGCTATGTTATACTGACCGCGCGATGGATAAACAATACCTAAACGAACGGTTTGCGGCGCCTGTTAACCGCTGGCGAGATTGGTTAGAGCGTCATGGTCTATCCAGTATTGCGGGCAGCATGTTAGAGGCAGCCAGCCCCTTATCGGTTTTTGGGGCACAGATCATCTATATTCTTCAGCCGGCATTAGGGCTGGTCTGGAAACACGACACCATACGCGATTGGGCTCAACTCCTGGAAACGCCCGAAGGGCTTGGCTGGTTGCGCGAGATGCTCACAGAAACACCAGCCAGTGCAACGGAAGACAATTATGGAAAATGACGCATCCTATTTTGTGCTATTGCTGACGCTGGCATTCGTTGCATCAATGCTGAGCAGCCTATATGCCCGCAAGCGCCGTAAGCCCCTCATTGTGCGTCCCATTCGTGGCTACGCGGTAATGCCAGCCAAGAGTGACGAAGCGATCGAGAGTGATCGACGGCTGCATATCTCGCTTGGTGCGGCGGCAGTCGGTCAGTCGAGCACAATTGTCGCTCTGGCAGCTTTGACCTTAGTGCGGGAGATGGCCCGGCGTCAGGCCTTCACCAAGCAGATGCCCCTGGTTACGGTAACCGATTCAGTTACCCTGGCTGCTGTTCAAGACGCCCTTCAGCGCACCTATCGTTCGTTTAACAATCTTGAGGCCTTCGATGCACGGACAGTAATCTGGTACCCGCGTGGCGAACGTTCGCTGGCATTTGGCGCTGGGGTTGCCGAACTCAATGCACGCGAACCAATTTCAACCAATATCATGGTCGGTGTTTTTGGGGCAGAGTTAGCCTATGTTGCTGATGTCAGTGCGCGCCGTGACCGGCTGTTTATTGGACACAGCACCCTCCTGGAGGGGCAGGCGATTGCCTATGCGTTCTCTGAGGCCTCGTTGATTGGCGAAGAGCTTTTCGTCGGCGATGCCTATCTTGATCCCGAGAGCAGTTTTGCGGCCGGCCGCTTGTTGACGCTGGATATCCTGCGTTGGTTCGTGATTGGCGTGATTATTCTGGTTGCTCTGCTCAATTAGAGGTATACCACGCATGAGAGGAACAAGGCGCTCAGTTCTTGGCAATGCATTAACCGTGTCGATCGTATCCGGCTTGCTTCTGGTAACCATCTGGGGGCTTCTGGCCGAGGACGCAGACAGCGGGGTGGCCGTTCTGGTCGATGCACTTTTGCAGTTGGTCGCGATCATTGCGGCTTTGGCGATTTTCATTGGGGTTCTCAATTTATTGGTCTCTATCCACCTGCGGCGCTTCATCAGCTTCCAGCGGGGATGGTTCTATAGCATGATTACGATCCTGGCTGCGCTGGCTGTCGTCTTTGTCTATCTGGTAGATCGCACCGATGGGTGGTCAGGTGAATTGTCCGGCGACTCCCTTTCACCGCGCTTGTTCCAGGTATTGCAGGTATCGATCGAGTCAGCATTGGCGGGTTTGATCGCATTTTTCCTCATCTATGGCGCTTACCGGATGATGAATGAACGGGTGCGCTGGACATCTGTCCTATTTCTGAGTGCTGTGCTGGTGGTCTTGTTGGGGGCTTCACAGTTTGAAGGCTTGGCCGATCTTGCGTCTTTTCGCGATTGGCTGGTTGAGATCCCCGTAGCGGCAGGGACTCGTGGACTGTTGATCGGCATCGGACTTGGCACCGTAACGGTCGGCGTCCGGTTGCTGCTTGCGCAGGACCGCTTCTATCGCTAGCTACAGAGATTCTTCGAAAAACAGGCAAGGCAACCCTCACCATAATGAGGGTAATGAGATGATTTATGAGCGACGATCCTTTTAACTTCGATGACGACTTGCCGGATTGGCTCCAAGATTCTGATTCAGACGCGGAGGGCAGTGGCAAGACCGAGCGCGAACAATTCGGCGTGACGGGCGATCTGCCCTGGCGCCAGGAGCCATCAGGCGCAGCGCAGCCCCCGCGACAATCATCGGATATGGACGATCTGGATTGGGACATTCTCGGCGATGAGACGGCCTCATCCGAGCTGCCGGGTGGTTTTGATGATGAGCTTCCTGACTGGCTAAGGGATCCATCGCCTGAACCGGATCACCCCGCTGAAGCGGATTACCGCTCCGCAGAACCATCGTCTGGGGCCCAAGACGAACAACTACCCGGCTGGCTTTCAGGCTCTGGAGAAACACCCCCGCCGCGCGACCGGCAGGTTAGTGAGAGCGACGA
The DNA here is from genome assembly GCA_010092845.1 of Chloroflexota bacterium. Taxonomy (GTDB): domain Bacteria; phylum Chloroflexota; class Anaerolineae; order Aggregatilineales; family J027; genus J027. Next base: position 3,530 of record JAADYW010000155.1, on the reverse strand, counting down.
GGCCGGGCCATTGCCCGATTGGTTGTCTCAACCCGAGATGTTTCAGGATGATGCAGCATCCAGTTTTGACATGTCGGTTGCGGACAGCTCTCTTGGGGATGAGATCGCAGAAGAGGATTGGCTGGGGGCCGCGGAAGAGGTTCCTCTGCAACCTGATGCAAGCCTCGCGCCAGATGATGATTTTCCCGACTGGTTTGATGACTCAGCGGCTGATCGCGGGCAGGAGGATTCCGTCGCCGGATGGTTTGAAGAGGACTTCGGTGAAGAACTCCCGGCAGAGCAAGAACTTGATGTATCAGGCGGCTGGTTTGCTGACGATACATCGGAAGATGATCAGGCTTCAGTCGAAGCCACCAGCCAAGAACTAGAAGATTTGCTTCTCGATGACATGCTGCTGGAGGATCTGCCCGGCGACATTGATTTCGATGAGTTGCCCGATGTGCCTTCTGAAAGCGCGGGAACAGCCAAGGGGATTCGTCGAATTGCCCGGGGTGAAGAGCCCAAAGCGCCTGCTCCAGAAGAAGCGTCTCCACGCGCATCTTCAGAGCGTCCCCGGTTGCGTCGACTTGGCGATTCTGGCGAGTTGAAACAGCCTGACGAAATGACATTTGATGAGTGGGAGCGTATGCATGAGCAATCGGAATATGAGGCCGAACATGCAGACGAACTCGCGATGGAAGCTGAAGTGCCAGACTGGTTCCGCGATAACGTGCAAATCGGTGATGCTGCCAGCGAAGTGGCATCAATCTTAATGCCCGATGCTGAAATGGAACCTCCACAAGCTGAAGAGGCGCTATCTTCTGGGACAGGTCCCATTAGCGAGGATTATGTTCCTGAGTGGTTTCTGGGGCTCGAGGAACAGAATCTTGAGGATGCGCCGGATTGGGTCAGGGAAGCCACCGCGGCACCGGCCGATACCGGTGATCTCAGTATTTTGACAGACACGTCAGCCTTTGCGCCTCCGGAGCCCGAGACGCCTGCCGAAGCGGAGGTTGAGACACCTCAGGAGGAGGTCCCTGACTGGTTCCAAGGCCTGGACGTCGGAGGCGAATCCCAACAAGCAGACTGGTTGTCCTCATTGGGGATAGCACCATCTGAGGAGCAATCGCCTGGCACGGAGATGCCGGAGGCCGATGACTGGATGGCCGAAATCGCTCCCCAGGAGGTGCCTCACGCTGATATTGAACCTACGTATCCTCTCCAGGGCGATGTACCAATCCCTGAGTTTGATGACCTGGTACCCCTAGAGCAGGATATGGAGGATACCGACGAGCCGGATTGGCTGCAGGGCGTTGGGTTGACCCCTTCTCAGGAGGCAGCCCCTGCGCCATCGATATTTGATGAAGAAGCCGATAGCGGCATGGATTGGCTCGAAGATATTGGTGGCGTCGATTTCTCTGCCGGCTTCGAGGCCCCTCCTGAGACACCAGCAACAGAGCAAAAAGCCCCTGCTTCTGCCCCTGCCAGGCCGCCGGCCGGCGGTTCCAGGCGCGATCTCGACCAGGTTCTGGCATCCTCCGGGAGCCTCGACGATCTGTTGGATGGCCTGCGTGCACCTTCTGGGGCAGATGAACCCGGTGGATCAATGTTTGACGATCGCCAGGTGTCCTTGATGCAGGGTCCGGACGAGGTCAGTAGCTTATTTGATGGTGTGGACGATACGCTTTTTGAGGATTTTGCGCCCAGCGACCAAGCCCAAGTAGCGGAAGCCCCTTCGCCAACAACACCAGCAGCCGGGCAGAAGAGTGCTCCACCTGCCTATGGTGCAGAAGGCCCTGAGTGGGTCGAACAGTTTCGTCCAGAGGAACAGGTGAAGTTACGTGCTGGGGGCCTGGAGATTGATTTTGCCCAGCAAGGGCTTGGTCATCTCAGTGAAGAGTTCCGCAAATTGCGGGATGAGACATTGTCTTTTGTTACCCAGGCGCCGCACCCGACCGGGGATCAGGTTGATTCCGGTACCCTGGCTGGGATCAGCGGCACGCTAGCTGTATCGCCACTGGTTGATTCTGCTGACAGGCCAGCGATGGCCACCCAGATTAACGTGGCCAGTCATCAGGCCGAGAGATTGGAGCTGCTAAACGCAGCGCTCGATATTGCTTATGATGAGTCCGCGACCTCCGAGGACGAAGCGGAACAGGAAGCAGTTCGGCCCGCGCGCCGGACGCGCCGGCGTTTTGCGAACCTGGACCGGGTGGTGATCACACTGGTGCTTCTGGCCGGGATCATTCTGCCCTTTGCCAGCGATGCTTTCCACGTAGCTGAGGATCCATCCGCCGAAATGTTGGCTGGCGAACAGCAGTCTGTTCCAATGGCCGTGGCGATGTTACAACCTGGTGACCGCGTTCTCCTGGCTTTTGACTATGGCCCGACCGCCGCAGGTGAGCTCAATGACCTGGCTGAAGCCGTGCTGCGCGACATTCTGCGCCAACGCGCTATCCCGGTGGCCATCAGTACCAATCCCCTGGGTGCACTGAATGCGCAACATGTTCTGGATCAACTGGCGACAGATGAAGCGCTATTGAATGCGCTAGAGCGCACTGAGAATCTGGAAGCCGGAACGGACTATTTCGCGCTGCGTTATCTGTCTGGTGGACCAGTGGCTGTGCGGTCACTGGCACGCAGTGAACCCTTGGCCTCGGTCGTCTTCTCAACTGACAGCCGGGGAGAGACGACGGACTTAGATATTGGGCGGGTTGATGCAGACGACTTCTCGATGGTTCTGGTTCTTGGCGAGAGTATAGACGATGTCCGAAACTGGGCTGAGCAATTTCAGGTGGATGACTTGCCCAAGTATGCCCTGGTGACTTCCGCGATCGAACCGCTGGCCCGGGTCTATGTTGAGCCAGAGGGTGATATGGCGTATGCCGGGTACCTGGCTGGCTATCGCGATACCTATCGCTATAACCAGTTGCGCAATCAGGATATACGCGACGCATACCAGCCGCCAGATGATCTGGATGTGCCAGATCCAGCGCTTTCCCGCTGGCATAGTACTGCGCTGGCTGCGCTGCTAGCTGGACTGATCGTGATCCTGGGAATGGTTTTTAATACTATTCGTGGCTTGTGGAGACGGCCCTGATGACCGTAGCACAACTTGACATTATCGCCGGTTGGGCGGCGTTGGTGCTGACACTGATGGTGTTCAGTTACCTTATTCGGGATAATTTCCTTTATCGCATCGCGGTTCATATCCTCATTGGTGCGGCCGCCGCTTATGCGGCTATTGCGGCCATGGCAGATGTGATTGTTCCGTGGCTCAATGCAACCGTCCTGGCTGAAGAAGGGGATGCTGAAGCAGCCGTTCGGGCATTGGGCCTGTTGCCGGTTGTGCTGGCCTTGCTCTTGATTCTCAAGCTGCTGCCCCGTTATGCATATATCGGCAATTTCACCATGCTGATTGTGATTGGTGTGGGGGCTGGTGTGGCGCTGGTTGGGGCCGTGATTGGCACTATTATTCCGCTCATCCGGCAGATCGGTGATATCGCCGAGACTGAAGAGACGTTGAATACGGTTGTCGTGGTGACGGGTAC
>JAADYW010000154.1 GCA_010092845.1 Chloroflexota bacterium | reverse complement strand
TGCCATGACACATGATACTATCATACATCAACTGAAAAAAGGAGTTGTTCCATGGCAAACCTGGACGGGCGTGTTGCATTGGTGACCGGCGCTGGCCGGGGTATCGGGCGTGCCATCGCTCTGGAATTGGGCCGCCAGGGCGCCACGGTAGTGGCCAATTATCATCAGAGTGCGGATGGTGCGAATGAGGTGGTGGCCGCCATCGAGGCGCAGGGCGGTCAGGCTATCGCCCACCAGGCGGATGTGACGAGTCTCGAGGCTGTTACGGCCATGATCAAGGCCATTACCCAATCCTATGAGAAGCTCGATATCCTGGTCAACAATGCTGGCACCACGCGGGACCAGTTGATCATGATGATGAAACCCGACGACTGGTCCACGGTCCTCGAAACCAATCTGACCAGCGCCTGGAACTGCTGTAAGGCCGCTGTCCGCGGCATGGTTCGCAAGCGCTATGGGCGGATCATCAACATTACCAGCGTCAGTGGTATTGCCGGCCAGGCGGGGCAGACCAACTATAGCGCCAGCAAGGCAGGGCTGATTGGCTTGACCCGGGCGCTGGCGCGCGAGGTGGCCGACCGCAATATCACGGTCAACGCAGTAGCGCCGGGTTTCATCCCCACCGACATGACTTCAGGTTTGTCGGAAGACCTGATTAATCAGGTGCTTGAGAACATCCCCATGAAGCGGTTGGGCGCTGTCGACGATGTTGCGCACGCTGTTGCCTTCTTCGCCAGCGAGCAGGCTGGGTACATCACCGGCCAGATACTCACCGTAGACGGTGGCCTGGTCATGGGCTAGACTGGTGGCTTTAGGGCTTGAGTGAATCCTGGCTGATGGCAACCATGATTGACAGGCGTCGCCTGTCTCGTAGTGTAGCTTTACAAGTTCTCTATGAACTGGATAGCACGCATCATGACCCAGACGCTGTCCTCGCGGCTTACGCGAACATCGACGTCGAGAGCAGTGATGCACGTGTGTTGGGCTATCTATCACTCTACGCCTACCATTCGGCACTCGACGACGACTTCGCCCCGACTGACCAGGCGTTTCCGCTGGCCCAGACCGATTATCAGATGGTGCAGCGCCTCGTGATGGGGGCCGTGGAGCACCAGGTCGACCTTGATGCACTCATTGCCCGCCATGCACCCGAGTGGCCACCTGATCAAATCGCTACCGTCGATCGGAATATCTTGCGCATTGCCATCTATGAGATGGTCCACAATGGCTTGCCCGTTAAGGTCGTCATCAATGAGGCCATCGAGGTTGCCAAGATTTTCGGCACGGAAAGCTCACCCCGTTTCATCAACGGTGTACTGGGCGCAGTAGCGCAGGAAGAATCGTGACCAACACGTCTCAGAACACACTGCCAGCCCTCGACGAAGAGGGCGGAATGATGACCATTTGGGAGCACCTGGATGAATTACGCTCTCGGTTGCTGCGTTCGATTATCTCGCTGGTGGTTGCTTTCGTTGTGGCCTTAATCTTCGCCAGCGACATCATCCGCTTCCTCGCCGAGCCTTACACTGACCTGGGTGGTCGCCTGCAAAATCTGGAGCCCACCGGCAATGTTGTCATGTACTTCCGCGTGAGCCTGATGAGCGCTGGTATCATTGCCATCCCCTACATTACCTACCAGTTGTTCATGTTTGCAGCTCCGGGTCTCACCCGCAAGGAAAAAGGCACGGTGCTGCGGGCGATCCCGTTTACTACCGCTTTCTTCATGCTAGGCGTGGCCTTCGCTTGGTTTATCATGGTGCCCGCCGCCTTCGAGTTTCTGTTCAATTTCCAGAGCGATGTCTTCGAGAACCAGTGGACTGCCCAGCGCTATTTCTCGTTCCTGACATCGGTCCTGTTCTGGATCGGCGTGGCGTTCGAGATGCCGATTGTGCTGTATGTGATGGCGCGTCTGGGGCTGGTTGGCGCCGGCACCTTGATCAAGAACTGGCGACTGGCCATCGTCTTGATGTCGATCATCGCGGCCCTCATTACGCCAACTGTCGACCCGTTCAACATGCTGCTCGTGATGGCACCCTTGATTGTGCTCTATATACTCAGCATTGTGTTGGTGGCGATCGCCGAGCGTGGTTTGAAGCGCCGCTTGGCCGCGAGTGATCAGGCCGGGCGTTCCTGATTTCAATTACGCCCTATTTTCTGTATACACCTTAGATGGAGGTATGAATGAGCAAGGTCCTGATTATGGGCGCAGCCGGTCGCGATTTTCACAATTTAAACACCGTCTACCGCGATAACGCGCAGTACGAGGTTGTTGCATTCACTGCTACTCAAATTCCCGACATTGAAGGCCGCGTCTATCCCGCCGAGTTGGCTGGTTCGCGCTATCCCAAGGGGATTCCTATTTTGCCCGAGGAGGAGCTGGTAGAGGCCGTCCACAAATACGATGTGGATGAGGTCGTGTTCGCGTATTCAGATGTGTCGCACGAGTATGTGATGCACAAGGCGAGCACGGTTTTGGCGGCTGGAGCCGACTTCAAGCTGATTGGCGTCAAGCTCAGCCAGATCAAGAGCAGCAAACCGGTGGTCAGTATTGGGGCCGTCCGTACCGGTGTCGGCAAGAGCCAGACAACCCGGGCTGTCAGCCGTGCCCTGATCAAGCTGGGCTATAAGGTCGTCGCGATCCGGCACCCGATGCCGTATGGCGATCTGGCCAAGCAGCGCGTCCAGCGCTTTGGCTCGCTCGAAGACCTCGATCACAACGAGGTGACGATTGAAGAGCGCGAAGAATACGAACCGCACATTAACAACGGTGTGGTGGTCTTCGCCGGCGTCGACTATGGCGAGATCCTCGAAGCGGCTGAGAAGGAAGCCGATATCATCCTATGGGATGGTGGCAACAATGACCTGCCGTTCTATGTGTCGGATATGCATATCGTGCTCGGCGATCCCCACCGCCCCGGCCATGAGATGACCGACCCTCCCGGCGAAGCCAACTTG
>JAADYW010000153.1 GCA_010092845.1 Chloroflexota bacterium | reverse complement strand
GTCAAGTACTCCTTCTCCTTCGCCGTCTGCGTCAGATGTGTATTAGACTTAGGGATTGTTTGGATAGACTGTTGCTGTTTCGGGGGCGGCGGGGCACTTACTGTTACCTGCACTCCGGCGGCAGCCGTACCGCCCTGGCCATCCGTTGCCGTCAGGTTGATCGTCGCTGTTCCTTCGGCCACACAGTTGATCGTGAGCGTGGTGCCTGCAACGGTAGCATCGGCCACACCCGGCGCCGTTGATGTCGCCGCCAACGTCACGGTGTCACCATCGGGATCGGTAGCCGTCACCGTCACCGCGGGGGCATCCCCGGCCTGGCACGTCTGCGGTGGGATCGGATCAATCTGCGGATCCTGGTTCGGCGGGGCACCAACTGTCACCTGCACGCCGGCCGTAGCCGTACCGCCCTGGCCATCCGTCGCCGTCAGGTTGATCGTTGCCGTCCCTTCAGCTACACAGTTGATCGTAAGTGTGTTGCCCGCGACAGTAGCATCCGCCACAGCCGGCGCCGTTGATGTCGCCGCCAACGTCACGGTGTCACCATCAGGGTCACTAGCCGTCACATCAACCGAGAGTGAATCTCCGGCCTGGCACATCTGCGGTGGGATCGGATTAATCTGCGGATCCTGGTTAACAGGTGCGGCGTCCCCAATGGTGACGCCAAAGGACATCGTCGCGCTACCCCCCTGGGTATCCTCGGCTTCCACCACGATTGTGGCATTGCCGGAGGCGACACAGTTAACGGTCAGTGCATCGCCCTGCAGGGCTACCGTCGCAATGCGCGGATTGTTCGAGCTAGCTGACGGTATAACGGTGTCGCCATCAGGGTCGCTGTAGGTAAGCGTCAGGTTCAGTGTATCGCCAGCATCACAGGTTTGCGGGGCGATCTGGTCAATCGTCGGATTGCGATTGGCAGCACCTACGGCGACATCAAAAGTCGTCGTGTTGCTACCACCTTGGTCGTCCTCGACTGAGACGGTAATCATCGCAACACCTTCGGCCACACAATCCACCGTCAAGGTCGTATCGCTTAGGCTGGTGGTAGCAACACCAGTGGCATTGGAAGTAGCATTGGCTGTGACAGGATCCCCATCGGGATCGTTGTAATCTAGAGTGATGGTCAGTGCGTCGCCCGCCTCGCAGCTCTGGGGCGGAATCGGCGCAATATTGGGGTTCTGGTTGACAGCTTCCACCGTTACCGGGAAGCTCTGGGTAGCTGTACCGCCACGGCCATCCTCAATCTCAACTGTAATCGTGGCTGTACCAGAGGAAGCGCCCGTGATGGTCAGCTCAGCCGGGCCACTCTGGAAGACACTCGCTACGCCCGGCGCATCCGAACTGGCAAACACGGTAACATTGTCATTGTCAGGGTCGCTGTAATCGAGCGGAACAATAAGCGTCTGGCCGGTTGCAACAGTCTGTGATCCAATCGGTTCTAGGTTTGGATCCTGGTTAGGTTGGGTCGCCGGCGAAACCTGGACATTAAACGTTTCCTGATCACTGCCACCGCGCCCATCACCAACAGATACCGTAATCGTCGCCTCGCCAGCGCCGACGCCCGTGACCGTCAACGTGTCACTGTCTGCCTGGCCGGTCGTGGCGATAGCCGTGTCACTGGACGTGGAGGAGACTGTCAGCGGATCGCCATCAGGGTCATTAAGCGTCAGGTCCACCTGGATCGTTTGCCCGATCTCTAGTGATTGGTTCTGTAGTGCGCCTAGCGTGGGGTTCTGGTTCGGCGGCGGTGCTGCATTGACCGTGACACTGAACACCGTACTGGCCCGGGCGCCGCGGTTGTCTTCGACCACCACTGTAACGCTGGCGAAGCCCTCATTCTGGCCGGTGATACGGATCCGGTTTCCGCCCAGGTCGCTCACACCGGCAACATTCGGTGCATTGCTCGAAACCTGGTAGCTGGTGCTATCACCATTCGGGTCAGAAATCGACAGAGGAATATCCTTAGTGTCCCCTTCTTGCAGGCTTTGGCCAGGTATAGCCGCAATCGATGGCGGATCGTTGGCCGTTGCCGGATTGACGACTACGGAGAATGCAATTGCGCGCGAGGCGCCGCGTGCGTCTCTCGCGGTGACCGTTACTGTCGTCGTGCCTGGTGTCTGACCGGTAATTTGAACACTGGGTCCGCCAGCAATCGCGGTTGCCGAGGCAATACCTGGAGCAGCGCTGGAGACCTCAAACTCAACCGTATCACCGTCTGGATCGGTTATCGTCAAGGGGACATTGATCGTTGCCCCGGCAGTAAGCGTCTGCCCAGGAACTGGGTCAATATTAGGCGGGTTGTTGGCCTGCTGGGGTTGGACAACGGTTGTCAAGAAGGTGGTCTCGGCAATGGCACCGCGGTCATCAGACACCCGGATACGGATTGTCGCGACACCCGCGCTATTGCCAGTAACGGTAATCGATTGCCCAATCGGGACCACGCTGGCCACAGCCGTGTTATCGCTGGCCGCAATAAATGTGGTTGGATCGCCATCCGGATCATAAATCCCCAGCGCAATGGTCGCCGAGGTTCCGCGCTGCAAGGTTAGGGGCGCGATAGGGCTGATGATTGGGGCGTTGTTGCTGGGAGCCGTTGGCTGGGGCTGCCCATTCTGGACCCGCAGCCCCGTCACAACGACATTGGTGATCTCACGCCCCCCTGTCAGGTAGACATGTAGGCGCAACTGATAGGTGCCATCCTGGACCTGCGTCGTGTTCCAGGCGCCCAGTGCATTGTTGAGCACCGGCACCGTAACGGCCTGAGGCGTAATCGGATACCACAGGCCACTGGGGTTGGGGTCAGGTCCATATTCCAGTGTGTACTGAATGAAATCGGGGTGACTCGCACTCCCCCAGATGGTCACCGTTCCTGAGAGCTGGGCTCCTGCGACTGGAGACACAATCTGAATGCTATTGGGATAGCGCGAAGGGATCGTTGGTGCTACCTCCAGGGTGGGAAAACCCGCGAAACGCGTCGGTGTTGGTCCAGACGCAGTCGTTGGTAAGGCGGTCGGCAGGGTACCTGCCTCGTCACCTCCAGGGGTGGTCGTTGTCGTGGGGAAAGAAGGCACCGTCGGTCGACTATCGCCGCTACCCTCTTCATCGTCATCACCGCCACAAGCGGCCAACAGGGCCGCAGCCAGTAGCAGGATCACAATAAGTATTATGGGACGCCGCACTCTTGAGAATATCATAAGGCTGTTTCCTCTAAGTTGCCGGTTGAATAGCATGATTAACATGATTGTAGGGTTGTTTTTATCTTTTCACAACGTCGCATGCAGGACGATTGGTAGACGATTGCTCTACCCTAGCAACCAAAATGAGACCGCGGTGACATTCGCGGTGTCTCTATAAGATTCCGGTGGTATCAATCAGGCCAGGCCCGACCTAGTCGCACGAACTGCCCTCAACCCGCGGTGGCGTCTCCGTGTCCTGCTGGAATACCAGATCGTAATCCTCAACAAATGGAGTCAACAGCACAGCCAGGTCAGCCTCCGCGCGCTCATAGGCCAGGTTGATCTCCGCGGCCACTTCATCGCTATCCTGAACACGCTCCAGGGCTTTGCGCTGCAAATCTTGTTCGAGTTCATCGCACACCAGCAAACATGACTCGTCATAATATTCGATCTCAGTCAGGAAGCACTCAACTGGCTGCGCCCGCGGCATGACGATCGTCACTGACTCGTTCTCGTCATCGACAATGATATCTTCCCGGCTGATGTTATCCAGATTGACCCCCATGGTGATATGGACGGTGGCCCGCATCCGCATGCTATGCGTTACGGGCCAGGTCGTGCGCTCCGCCTTCCAGCTTTGGCGGGTCTCATATTTGCCAGTATCCAACACGGAACGCTCGTGAATGCGGGTCCAGATTTGCTCGCTATCCACGATCTCAGTCTCATCCCCGTCACCAACATCGCAAAAGGGGACAATACTACAAAAGAGGTTGCGTGGCGCGCTCAAAGTGAGTTCCACGGCTTCGCCCACCCCATTGACCGCAGCAGCGATCACAAACAACAAAATAAGCGCAACCATCGGCAACGCCAGTACAAGCGTCGTTAACTGTCGAAGTTTTCGCATAAGTCCCTGCTTCGATATCCTCATGGCTTCTGCTTCACATTAAACTATATACGATCGACCTGAGATTTGCTCTCACCATCCTTTCAGTTCAAAATGCTCAACAGCAATGCAGATGGCCAGAAGCCTGCCCGGTTGCTAAAAGGCAACGATTTATGAACGCCGGGCTGAAAGGCGCGTTGTTTTGTGGATAAAGCCTACACGCGATTAGCGCGGCATGGCATAATGAGTAGCATGTCAAGTCAATCACACTCGCACCACATGACCGACCTGAGAGTTACCAGCGCAATGAAGCGTTATACCAATTGGACACTGATTATCATCGGCGCAGTACTGGCATTGCTGGCCTTGAGTTCGAGGGCCTGGATACCCGTCGTACAACCCTATTGGGTGGAGGAAGAGACGGTAGATGACTTTGCTTGCGCCTCGTATGTTACCAGTGAAGACTGCGAAGCGCTCCGTGGCATCCATGCCCAAAATCCGGAATATGCTGAAGCCCAGTTGCAGGCGATGGCCCCGGAGAACACCTTTGAAGTCATTGACCTGGAGCCGTCCGAAATCGCCACACGCATGCGACAGACAATCGGCAGCTCGGACGATCCGGATATCATCACGATCCGCAACGGCGTTTTCAACCCGCCACGCAATCCCATTCATAACGCAACCGGCGAAGTCCGCATTATCCAGATTGTTGCCAGCGGCCAGGAAGCGGTGGAGACCTTTGTCCGCCTGGATGGAGGCACGGATGAGAGTTTTCAGGTCACAAATGGTCCCAATCTCCACGTTTACCTCAGCCAACATCCTGACCCGACTACACCGGAAGAAGTGATGAGCGGTGACCGAGGGCCACTGGATCTGGGTCCCCTGCGAGGTAATAGCGGGCGCCAGAACTACGAACTGTCCCTGGACATCGACCCCTCACTGTATGGGAGCCTGGTGATTTACTGCCCGGAATTTGACCAGATCTATGGCGTAGCGCCCTTTATTGAGCAATAAATTCGCAGAGGAGACGAAGATGGCAAACAATGACGACTATCTCGTGGTACTGGTAACCGCCGGCTCGGCAGAGGAAGCACAGCGGATCGCCCGTGAACTGCTAGAAAACAAGCTCATCGCCTGCGCTAACCTGATGCCGGTGCGCTCGCTTTATGTTTGGGAGGGCGAGATTCAGGATGATCCCGAGATGCTAATGATACTCAAGACGCACTCTGCAGTGTTCAAGGAAAAGTTGCTGGAGCATATTTCTGCAACCCACAGCTATGATGTTCCGGAGGTTATTGGACTGCCCGTTGTCGTGGGGTCTGCCGACTACCTCAAGTGGATCAGCGACGAAGTCACAGGCTAGCAACAAAAACCCCCAACAAAGATGCTGGGGATCTCATGAGCGGGCGACGGGATTCGAACCCGTGACCTTCTCCTTGGCAAGGAGACGCTATACCACTAAGCCACGCCCGCATTATTCTATTGTGGAAAATATGATAGCCAGAAATGGTATCCATGTCAAGGGGGGCAAGAGGATTTTCGGCCGGCTGCTTATTGCCGTTTTCATAGTGCTGGCCCTGGCGGGTTGCAATCTCAGGCGCCAAACAGATGACGCTAGCGCAACCCCAGCAACGCTTTCAGCCTCGCCACGGCCAATCTTGACGAATACGCCGTTCCCGACACCGGTACCTGCATCGCCGTTTGTCGATGCCAGCTATATTCTCGAAGATGTCTGCTATGAAGCTCTGTTGCCTCTAGCGGGAAGCTCATTTGTGCTCAGCAGCCGCGATGAGCTAGTATCATTTCTTGAGAACCTGGATGTTGCAACGAGATGTGGCCGGCCTTTGACCGTACCAAGCTTTGATTTTGCGCAGCAAATAATCATTGGTACGGTACAATTGGCTACAGGCTGCGATCTGTCATTATCACCGCGCCAGGCAACACAGCAGGGTCAGATCCTTCATATCGTACTGGCACTCTCGCTCATTGGTGATTGCCAATACGACCTGATTGGCGCTTATGTGGCTGCGATCGAGCGCCCCGAGCCTGATGAGCGCATCGTAATTACACTGATTCAGGATTAGCCAAACAGCATGTTACGTCGCGATATTCAGCGTCGCCTGTATCACCTAACCAACAACCTGCAAACGCGCTGGCAAGCTGCGGCGACGGCGTCGAAGCGATCGCGTGAGTTTCTAAGGGCAATGTCCGAAGGGGTGCAGATCCAGATCGTCGGGCTGGGGCTTCTGTTTACCATGGTGGTTGGCACCATCGGCTATATCATCATCGAGGATTATGACTTCGTCGACTCCTTATACATGACAATCATCACGCTGACCACGGTGGGTTTTGGGGAGGTACGTGCGCTGTCGCATGAAGGCCGGATGTTCACCGTGGTGTTGATCCTCATCGGTGTCGGCCTCTTGACCTACGGGTTTTCGAGCGCAATTGAGTATGTTGCCAGCGGACAGGTGTGGGACCGCCTGGAAAGACGCCATAAACGAGAGAAGCTTTATACAATGCATGACCATTTCATTATTGTTGGTTTCGGACGAGTTGGCCGTGAGGTGGCTGCCGTGCTCGCGAGTGAGGGGGTACCCTTTGTCGTTATCGACCAGTCTGAAGAGGCGATTGCCCAAGCGACTGATCTCGGATACGTGAGTCTGCATGGCACCGCCACAGAGGATGAAACCTTGCGCGAGGCCGGAATCGAGGAGGCGCGGGGATTTGTCTCATGTGCCGGCAACGACGCGACGAATGTCTATGCAGTCCTGACGGCACGCGGCCTCAATGAAAACCTACTCATCATTGCCCGAGTTACCGAGGATCACTCTGAACCCAAGATGCTGCGCGCGGGTGCTGATCGCGTGATCTCACCGTATGCATTGAGTGGCCGGCGCATGGCGAACCTGGCGATTCGCCCTCATGTGATGGAGTTCCTTGATATCACCAGCCAGTCTTCTGAGCTAGAACAGGCCCTCGAAGAGGTGATCGTCGAAGAAGGGTCAATTATCGTCAACCAGACCATTGAGCAGGTCGACCTGCGACGACGCACGGGTGCCAATATTCTGGCGCTTCACCTCTTGAGTGGGGAATGGGTCAGCAACCCCCCAGCCACTACCCTCCTCGAGCCTGGCACACGCCTGATCCTGCTGGGGAATCGCGATCAGCTTGCGGTAACCGAGGCCCTGGCACGCAGCTTACAGACTATAGATGATCCAAAAATTGACGATAAGCGAGGTGATTGACATGTTACAGATGGCCTGCCATGCCTGGGGATATAACACGATGTCGTTGCGTGATGCCGTGGGGACGATCGCGCGGCTGGGTTTTCGTCATATTGATCTGGGAACAGGGCCACACCTGGATGTGCTGGCCGCAACCCAGAACCCCAAGATCACCGCCGAGCACATCGCTCATCTCTTGCAGGAGTTTGACCTGACACTGACAGACCTATACCTGATGTTGCCGCACATCAATTCGCCGGAGCCAGAGCGTCGCCAGCAGCAATTCGGCCTGTTCAAGAGCCTGATACCCTTTGCTGAGGCGCTGGGGACACCAGGTATTACCGTCTCACCTGGCGCCATGCACGCTGACGGACCTGACCACAGCCTCGCACGCGCGGTCCCCGCTCTGCAGCAGATTATCGACCTTACCGCCGATTCCGATTTTCGCGTCTCGTTTGAACTACATCTTGACTCAGCTGCCAGCACCCCGGCTCAGGCATTGCAACTGCTCCAAGCGGTGCCAGGCTTGAGCTTGACACTCGATATTGCGCACCTCATCACCCAGGGAACAGACTGGGAAGACATCCATAGTCTGTTTGAACATACCGCCCACATCCAGATCCGTCAGGCAGCACCCGGCAAATTGCAGACCCCCTTTGAGGAAGGCATATTGGACATCCCGAAGCTTCTGGGCGCACTCAAAGAGGCCGACTATCACGGTGTCCTGACAATCGAGTACATGACAACCTTCGGGTGGCAAGGCATGATGGAGGTCAGCATTTCCCGTGAAGTGGTCCAGACACGAGATGCCATCCGGATGGCCCAACAGGCCTAGCCTTACGATTGCTGGGATGTACGCCGAAACAGCTCAGCCCGCATCTGAGCAGCACGCTGCTGTATCGCTCGCAAGCGCTCGCCGTATAGCGGGTAAAGCAGCAACAAGGCGATCCCGAAAACAATCGCGACAATAGGGGCGAACGCCGTGAATGCGCGGATCGTGTTTTCGACCGCTACTGGCTGCTCCGCAACTGATAGGTCAGCATCGTAGCCGCTAACTGCGAGCGCCTCACCCAGGATAAGCCCGGCAAACGCCGGCGGAAAGCGGAACATGAACCCCAATATCCCTCGATACAAGCCTTCACGGCGTGCCCCCGTCTTGACGTAGTCCTCGTCAATGACCTCAGCAAATAGCATATCCGGCCCCAGGAGCAATGCGCCCCCGACTCCCAAGCCCAGCGCGCCTAGAACCAGGGCTGTAGCGACCAGGCTGGTGGTGAAAAGAATAGGTAACGCGCAGAACGCCGCAATAGCGAAAGAAGCGATCAGTGCCCGCCGGGTGCCAAAACGCTGGAAGATACGTTGCCAGACAATCAGGGAAACAACGGTCGCAATGACAAGGGCTGTCAACAGAATTGACGTCTGCTCGCCATCCAGGTTAAGCACGTATTCGGCATAGAAGGGTAGCGCCGCCAGCAATACGGCAAAGATGAAGCGGAAGACGAAGTTTATCCCCAGGACAATCAGAAAGGTCCGATTGCGCAGTGCGAGCCGCGCCTGCTCCCCGATCGATAGTGAGGGCGCGTCCTGAGCGTATGCGGGGTTCTCTTCGATACCAATCAGTGAGAGGAAGTAGAATAGCGCGGCGACAGATCCCCAGATGAGCGCCAGTCCGGTCCAACCCAGGGCACTGTCATATATCGCCGGGGAGAGCGCGATCGCCAGCCCGCCACCCAGCCCAAAACCAATGAATTGGCGGATCGACGAGCCTCTGGCCCGAACCTCTGTATTCTGGAACATCTCCGGGAACAAAGCATCCTGATTGAGCGTGATGATGCTCTGCAACATATCGTAGATGCTGATAATCACCAGGAAATAAACCAGCACCGGCGTGGCGCCATGTTGTTCAACATCAAGTGGGGGCAACCACACCAGCGCAAAAGCAACCGCTACCGGGATCGCCAGGAGACGAATGAAGAGCGTGCGGCGCCCGATTCGAGACTGTGTATTGTCCGATAACCAGCCAGCAATCGGATCGTTGACGGCGTTCCAGAATCCAAAAGCAAACCAACCCCGCCCAACCCACTGCGGCGGTAACCCAACATGATCGGTATAGAAGAACTGAATAAATGAATTGAACGTGTTGTAGGTTAGAAGCCCAGCAGCATTCCCCAGGGCATAGAGCACCGTCTTCCAAAACGGCAGATCCGCCAGAGCCTCGGTCTCTTCCTGGGCTGGCGCAGGAACTGGCTCCGGCGCAGATGTCTGTGGTATTTCTGACAAGCGTGTTTTCCTAAACCATTAGCAATAAATAATGCAAACGCTATCCGTCATTATAGCCGGAAACGAAGCGCCGGGGAGTAGCTACTCACTCTGCCCTAAGTCTCAAGTGGAGCCATGCTAATGGTCAGATCAAACTCCCAGACCTCACCCGGTGACAACTCCAGGCGCCAGCAAGGCATCGTCACGATCCCCTGGTGCACGCGTTCGAACCCGCCTTCAGAAAGCGTAATCGGTGCCAACGGGAACCACCACAGATCGGCCGGTCTGTTCAGTGTGAAACGGGCCCCAAAATTGCGGAGTTGGCTGACCGCATAGTATTCAGAAATTCCGTTGAGTAAACCGCGTTCCCCCATGCCGAACACCCGATCATCAGCCTCGATATGACAATACTCGCGATTATCACCGCCATCAAAGCCGAAGGCGATCTCGACACCGAAGCGTGTCCGTAAGTGAACGCTCTCATGCTGATTCTGGAGCCGATAGTGAGCATGGAGTGCGGGCTCGCCAATATTCATAACAAGCACTTTCTCGACGCGGACTGGCATCCGCATCTCCCCCACCCAGACATTGCCATCCCGCTTCAGGGAAATCCGGACGTGGGTATCTTGCTCATCAACGTCGACCACATAAGGTTGGTTAACAAAATCACCTTGTTCAGGATACTGTACCGCTTCGAAACCCGTGAGGGTTGTCTCTTCGCCAAGGAAATGCTCGATGAACATACCTCGCCGGTGCCAATCCTCAAAAATGTAGTTCTCGAGACCGCGTTCTTTCACCCGCACAGGCTCGCCCTCGAACTGGTTTGGGTTATCTTCGGGTGTCATAAGCATATGGGTACTGGCCGCTTCTCTAATCTGAGCATGATAACCTTCCGGATGGCGCGTCATCACGTTCAAAAGATTGTAGTGCGCCGGGCGGTAATCCAGCTCCGTCATCAGCCCCCCCTGGTTGGGTTCGACAACAATGGCAAGCGGCCCATTACCAGCCAGGATCTCATCATAGCTATCAGCATTGAAGTCCGTTTCTTCGCACCAGACTGCCTCATCCTCATCGAGCAGAGTTTCGGCACGAATAATGTTGCTATAGTTCGCCGACCGGATATGGAAGAGATAGACTCCACCGAAGACGCCATGCCAGTAAGCGCAGTTACACTGTGAGGCCCACAGCGCATCCAGGGCTTGATCGCGACGCGTACTGGGCGTCAATTCGTGAATCCGCTTACTCAGCGCCATCCCACGCTTCTGCATGTGGTTGATCTCAGGATACTTGACCAGGAAGTTGCGCCAGAAACTCCCCTGGAGAAATCGCAGGATCTGCTCGATCTCTTCGCGTTTATTCTGGTCCCATTCCGGAATATGCGAGAGACGTAATTCGTAGCTTTCGCGGAGGTCACGGAGTAGCCAGGAGTCCGGAGAGGGCAGTGCCCATTCGCCCATTTCCACATAAGACGCCGTTGGCAGATAGGCGATGCCGCGGGCATTGTACTCATTAATGTATGTAGCCGGATGAATCGTCGAGAGCCAATCGCTGTTGGCCTCCAGCGCTGCGAAAAACCGGTCCATCCATTCTTCACCCCAGACGCTCTCATATGTCTGCGGCCAGAGGCCGAACTTCTCACCATCATCGCCCATAACCGCCCAAACAGGAGGTTTGCCAGGCTGTTGGCGGAGTGTAGCCTGGTGCCTCAACCAGTTGATTACCTCTTCGACCGGGCGCCATGGAATCATGTAGCGCAGCTTGGTCTGTGCGGGGATGATCTTCAGGCTATGCCCCTGCTCCTCAGTGACATAGTATCCGAAGAAGTCTTCCTCTTTGAACCCAGTAGAGAAAAAAAGCGCATCATCAATTACCGTATATTGAATGCCCGCCTGGCGAATCGGCATCGCCAGATATGGCTCCCAAATCCGTTCAGCCAGCCACATGCCTGCCGGGTCAGCACCAAACAAAGCCTGCACAGACGCATTCAGCTTATGTATCTGGCCCAGCTTATCGACATCGGACAACATCGAGAGGATCGGCTCATAATAGGCGCCAGAGAGGATCTCGAGCTGGCCACGTTTGACCTGTTGAGCTACCTGCCGCAGATAATCGGGCTGGTTGGCCTTTAGCCAGTCAATCAACGGACCAGTAAAATGCATCGCTACCTTAATAGTGGGGTGGCGGTCCAGGCAATCCGTTAGAGGCTGATAGGCCTTCTCAAACGCCTCCTGAAAAACGAAGTCGAAGTTGCCAACCGGCTGATGATTGTGAAAAATCAACGACATATAGATTTGAGACATAAAGAGCTCCACACAATATTATTCGGGGGTAAAACTGGGTCCATTCCACTACGATAAGGCAACGTTTCGAATTCCTATGCTAACACAGCCTGCTTTTTCTGTTTTCATACACATGAACCAAACTTAGTGTTCTCCATTTGAGGTTACGCGCGAAGTGCTACAGACTTCGTAGCCGGCAATGGGATCGCATGCGAAGCTCTGTGGAATGGGTAACCCGAGATTGGGTGCATCCTTCTGCGCCGATTGGTGTTATCATAATATCTATATACTGATTCTTCTATCACGATCACTTGAAAAGCTAAGGTAATCACTACGTATGGCGCAACAAACTGTCCTCACAATTCTGGTGATTAGCTATCTGCTGGGATCATTTCCCACAGCTTACCTCCTTGGCTTGTTGCATGGAATCAATATCTTCGAAATCGGTAGCGGCAACATGGGAGCCAATAACGCCGCACGCGCCCTTGGCGTGAAGTGGGGAATGTTTGTCTGGCTCATTGATGGCCTCAAGGGGCTACTGGCGATGCTGATTGCGCGCCACCTTGCCCCAGGCGATCAGAGTTCGGCGGCGATGATTGTCAGTGCGGTCGCAGCTGTCTTTGGCCACAACTGGTCGATCTTCGCAACCCTGGTCACAGGCCGTGTCCGAGGTGGTAAAGGGGCCGCCACCGCTAGCGGGACCTGGATTCTGCTGGTTTCACCCTTTGTCATCGCTGGCGTACTGATGATATGGGCCGCCATCGTTGCCGCGACACGTTATATGTCACTGGCAGTGCTCACCAGCGTTGCCATCGTCTCAATCGCCGTCGTCATCACGGCTCTGGTTGAAGACGCCGACCCCATTTACGTTGTATACGTCCTGGTACCAATTATGGTCTTCTATCGCCACCGGACCAATATCCGGGCAATTATCGCGGGTACAGAAAGGCGATTTGGTGACCGCGCCTAGTTGATCCCCACTGCATCTCGAATGTACCTTCCTGGCCAGCGTATGCTGGCTGTTTTTCTAGCAGCACAGCCATTGAACGGGCTCTATTGCCTTTCTATTGATCCTGCTAGATACTTAGAAAAAAAGTGTTACCAGGAACAAAGCCCCTATGCGAATGTTTGCTATAACCGATAACCGTCTGATCTCACCGTTTAATGAGCCATCTCGTAACTTGACGGTAGTTGGAATCGACTCTGCTCCGACGAGCCTGCAAATTCACCAGAAGGAAGTTACGGCGCGCGTTCTGGGGCCTTGCCCGGTCGAGGAAGATCTGGCTGAGATTTACGATCTGAAGGCTGCGCTGACCAAGGAACGCCAGGGAGTACGGCCTGATGACGAGATCTTTGTCTATCGTGATAATGCATTCTTCGATGAGCCATTTCTGCGCTATTTTTTGCAAGCGGCGCGCAAGCTGCAACGCCCTTGTCGCGTCGCCTTACCGGCCAGTGATCCGGCTTGGCGCAAGTATACCATTCCCCTCAGTAGTCTGAAGCGGGTGCGGCCTCCCAGTGGCCCCGAACACGATTATTATCTTGCTGACATATGGTATTTTCCAGCAGGATGGGCTGAGGAAGATAGCTGGGTACCGCTGGCTATACCATCAGATGCCAAGGAAAAGGGATACTACAATATCCCTGACACCATGACCAATCGCAAGCTCGATATGGTGACGGACCACCGTGGTCGCCTCCGCGCTAGTGGAACCCGGCCAGATCAGGATCTGACGCATTGGTTATCAGAACGGACCTGTGTTGTGATTGAGAGTTGGGTCCATCTCTTCAACGCCACTATACCGTTGGGCGTCTTCTCGATCGGCAGCCGGTTCGAAGAGCACACCAGTGACCACAATCTGTTCACGATCCGGCTACTCCTGAGAGCTATACTGGAACAGAAACAAGTATTATCCTGTTCCGATGTTGTCAAGGTGGGGTCCGGAAGTGATATACATCCCTCAGCAATTATCCTGGGGCCGACCACTATCGGGCGCAATTGCAGCATTGGGCCAGGCGTCGTGATCGACAACTGCGTCATTGGCGACAATGTTAATATCGCCCAGGGCTGTCAGCTAATGCTCAGTGTTGTTGGTCATAATACCTTTCTGCCATTTCGTGCGGCGCTGTTCATGACTCTGGTCATGGAAAATACCATCATCGCCCAGAATACATGTTTGCAGATGTGCATTATTGGTCGTAACAGCTTCATCGGGGCTGGCACAACATTTACTGACTTCAACCTGCTTCCGTCATCAATAAAGGCGCTCAACCATGCAGGCAAACTCGATGACATCCAGCAACCTGTAATGGGCGGCTGTGTCGGGCACAATTGCCGGATCGGGGCTGGCATGTTGGTCTTCCCTGCGCGTACAATTGAGTCCGATGTCATTATATCGGCCTCCCCGGAGCGCCGCATTATTATGAAGAACATCGACTATGAACAGAGCGACCATTTGCTCTTCGCACCACGAATCTCGGCGCTACACCGGCGCTTGTATATGCGCGGCGAGCTTATGGACGAAAGCCAACTATTGGAAGAATGGACGTAGCAGTCACCTAGATCAGGCTGATGACGTTCCCTTGAGAAGCGCCCTTGCCTGGAAACGGACAACTCACTACATGACTGATGACACCTTTGCCTTTATCATCCACCCCATCAACATCAAAGCTGATGTCGCCCGCAAATACCCCCTGCTAGGGAAAATTCTTTCAGAGCGGCAAATCAACTTCTTCTCGCAGTTCTTCCCGCCTGTCTACATCAGCGAGATCACGGGTATCGTCTCCGAAGACAACCAGCGTGAACTCACTGGCTGGTTTATCGCTTGCCCCTATACGCCGGCGACGATGCTCCGCCTTCCTGTCGAGCGGGTTTACAAGAAGTTGGTGGCGTGTGGCGAGAAGGCGGCAGGGCTGGGGGCGAAGATCGTTGGCCTGGGGGCCTACACCTCCGTAGTCGGCGATGCGGGTACCACAATTGCGCAACGGCTGGATACTCCTGTCACAACCGGGGATAGCTATACCGTGTATATTGCTGTCGAGGCCGTGCTGAAAGCTGCGCGCGAGATGGATATCCCGATTGGCACAGCAAAGGCCGCTGTCGTCGGGGCTACCGGCGCGATTGGCGCTACTTGCGCCGAACTGCTAGCCGAGTCAGTTGCCGATTTGATCCTGGTAGGACGCCGAGCAGAAGCATTGGAACAAGTCCGGGAGCGCTGTGAGGGCAAACGTGCTCATATCACAACCAGCATCACAATGAACGATATCTATACCGCTGACCTGATTCTGACTGTAACCAACGCAACGACAAGCATCATCGAGCCGCAGCATATCAAACCTGGTGCCGTTATCTGCGATGTGGCGCGACCGCGTGATGTCAGTTGGCGTTTATACCGAGAACGCAATGATGTCCTGGTCATCGAAGGCGGAATGGTCGAGATCCCAGGCCCGGTCGATTTTGGCTTCGATTTTGGGTTTCCACCGGGGAAGGCTTTTGCCTGCATGGCCGAGACAATGATCCTTGCACTCGAAGGTCGCTACGAGGACTATAGCATTGGCAAACATATTGCGATCGAGAAAGTCCGCGAGATCAGTGCAATGGCCCAACGGCACGGCTTCAAGCTCAGCGGTTTCCGAAGTTTTGAGTATGCGGTTACTGCCGAGCAAATCGCACATGTAAAGGAGCTAGCGATCGCCAACCAGCGAGTGTGGTCACCCCCACTCGCACAGCGACCTTAAGTCCTTAAAGCTTTGAGTGTTGTTTGTATAGTATTCAATTTTGGTTTGCAGGATGCGCAAAGGGGTTGTTCCGCTTATCGTTGCCACCTTAGTCTATGCTATAATAACGTTGTCATAGGCAGGGCGATAGCTTTCACCAACCCCCGGGCGGATCCTCCGACCTGGCAAATGATTCGAACGGTCCACTAACCCCGATAACGGTGATTGGTGACGCTCAGCGCAACAGCTTGTAAACTGGAATGGCCGAGGAATAACCAAAACCAGACCAGACTCTCTGATTATTCATCTGCTTGTAAGTCCATGGAAAGGAGGATGGCGCAGAAACCCATCATAGCGACAAAATGGTCAGGGTATGCGCCGGTTCATAGATGAGTAAGGGCCGTATTCTCGTTGTGGAAGATGATTTCGATATCTCGAATATGCTCCGCATCTACTTTCGCGGACAAGGCTATGAAGTCCAAGTCGCACCGCGCGGTGGTGACGCCCTGGCAATGACGCGTAAGCAATTGCCACAATTGATCGTTCTCGACATCATGCTGCCCGATATGAATGGCTATGATGTCTGTCGCGAACTGCGACAAACAACCCGTACTAGCCACATTCCAATCATCTTCCTCACTCAAAAAGATGAACGATCAGACAAAATCGCTGGGCTTGAGCTTGGCGCGGATGACTACATCACCAAGCCATTTGATATCGAGGAACTGAAGCTGCGCGTTAAGAACCAGATCGAACGCGCAGAGCGTGAGAATTACACAGACCCCAATAGTGGCCTGCCCAGTAGCGCGATTATCGAAGAACGCCTGCGCGAACTGATGCGGGCTAAAGAAACCTGGACATATATCGACGCCAAGATTGAGAACTTCGAGGATTTCAAGGAAGTCTATGGTTTTGTGGCTGGCACCGAAGTGCAACGGTTTACCGCTTTGATCATGGGCGAAATCGTTGACGAACTTGGGACCCCCAATGACTTTTTGGGCCATCCCGGCAGTGACAACTTCATCATCGTCACCTATAGTGACCGCGCTGAGACATTCGTCCAACGGCTCGAAACCCGCTTCAATGAAGAAGTTCAACAGCACTATTCGTTCATTGATCGCGAACGTGGGCATATGATGCGTGATGACCGTGAAGTCCCACTGATGGCACTGTCATTGGGCTCTGTATCAAATGCGAAGAACCAATTTGCCGACATCCGGGAGATCACCGAACTGGCCGCAGAAGACCGCCGGCGCGGGCGTGATGGCCAGGGCGAAGATATTGAACCCATTGATACGTCCTGGTAGCTTTGCGTCTTTTATGGATACCGGCGACGGCTTTGTATGTCCTGCGATAGTCGCAATCGACACTGTAGTATTAGGACGGCAGGAAGGAGAAGGGCGTTCCCGCCAAATACAACGCTAATGTGGCGATGCCCTGTGCTTGGCAATGAATCTTGAGCTGCTTCTCGTCGGTGTGGGGTTGGCCTTCATCATCTGGTTGTGGGCCTTCACCAATCAAGTCTTAAATAGCCGGTCACGATCACGATCGGTTGATACACGGCGTGTGGTGCCGGTCAACCTTCTGAACAACACGGACGGTGTGATTGTTGCTGAAGGCCGGGGTCATGTGGTCTATATGAATGATCGCATACGCCAGTGGTTTAATCTTAACGAGGTTGACGCCACACTGTCTGTGCTTGCTTCCCGAGTACAACCGGCTGATATTTTTCACGACCTCTTCGCTGAAGAAGGCCGGGCGACGCTCCGTGTCGGGCTGTCACGCTTCGAGGCCTCCTCACACATCATTCCCACGACCGAAGGCCGGCGTATGGTGGTCTTCATGCAGGAGATCGCTAGCCAGGGCGAGGCCGATGAGTTTGACACCTCCAGTGCACTGATCGTTGTACAGGAGATCAGCCAGACCATCACCCAGGGAGTGGATCTGGACCATACGTTGAACACGATCCTCAATAGTATTGGACGTGTTATCAGCTATGACGCCGGAGAGATCACCCTCTGGGATCCGCATAGCAATGGGCTGCGCCCGATTGGCCGTGTGGGGGACACCCATTACCTCAAGCGCCATGCGTCGAACGGGGGCAACGGCAAATATGTTGCTGGCGACGGCTATACCGGTTGGATCGCACGCTATCGTCAACCGCTGCTGCTGGGTAATGTACGTGTGCGGACTGATGTCCAGCCTCAAATGGAGTATTTTCCGTACGAGAGCTATATCGGCCTACCACTGGTGATCAGCGACCGCTTCATCGGCACGTTGGAGCTTGTCAGCAGTCACAGCTACGCCTTCGACCATGAAGACCTGGCATTGCTTGAATCCGTTGCCGGCCAGGCCGCAATCGCCATCGAGAACGCACGCCTCGCAACGGAACAGGCAAATCGCCTCCTGCAACTCACCGGTCTCCAGAGTATTGCCCAAACGATGGGCGACCAGGATGACAGCCGCGAGCTATATCAGCAACTCCACGACCGCATCGCACGGTTGATGAATGTTGAGGTCTGCGGCTTGCTGCTCTTTGAGCCAGAAAACGAAGTGCTGGCGAGCCAACTCCCCTTCTTTGGGGCTCCTGACTCCGTCATCTCGTTATTCAACATTCAGGTACCGGCAGGCAGCATCACGCACCATCTCTGGCTAGAACGGGAGTGGTGGTATAGCAATGACGTGCTCAAGGATGAAATGGTTGGCCCCTTGAACATGCGAGGCCTGGCCGAAGCCATCGGTATCCGGACAGCAGCCCTGGTCCCGATGAGTATTGGTAATTCGCGGATTGGCATGCTGTTTGTCGCCAACAAACGCGACGGCGGCAGCTTCAATGATGATGATATCCGCTTGCTGAGCATTTTCGCGGCCCAGGCAACGATTGTTGTGGAAAACGCCAATCTCTACGAGCGCGAACGTCGCTATATCGCCGAACTCGCGAGCCTTCAGGAAATGACCCAGGTTGCGCATGGCAGCGCCGTGCAGAACTTGATCGCACAAATCACAGAGAGAATCGCCAGCCTGCTTCAGGTAGAGATGTGCGGCATTCTCCTCTACGATCAAGATACCAGCCCCGACGAGGATCGGCTGGGTGTTTTGATTGCCCAATCCCCATTTCATGGCGTGGATGAGGAGAGTATTCGTTTCTACCAGATCCCAGTCATGCGCGGGTCACTATTTGAGCGGTTGCAAGCGGACGACGATTACTGGTTCAGCAATGACCTGGCGATTGATACACGGGTCGAGGTGTCGAGCTTTGCGCAAACAGCCACCTTGGTCGGCATGTAGAAGGTACTGCTGGCCCCACTGAAGGTCGGCAACGATCAACTCGGCGTCATTCAGGTTGCCAACAAACTAGACAACCATGATTTCACCCGGGACGATGGCCGCGTACTGAGCATCTCAGCTGGGCAGGCGGCCGTACTCATCGACAACACCCGCTTGTATCACGATGTCCAACGGTTGGGGCGCGAAGCAGATGGCTTGCGACGGATTGCTGAGAAGGCCGCGACCCAGCAAACGGCTGACGACGTGCTGAGCGCCGTCCTGCCGGAAATTGCCACGCTGGTCGAGTCGGAAATCGTTGCGGTGGGCCTGCTCGATCCCAAGACGGGCAATCTAATCTATCGCAACGAGAGCCTCTATGGCACCTCGCTTGAAAAGCCGTTCGTCATCGATATTTACACGGGGGAATTCAACCAAAGCCCGGTCATGGCGCGGCGCACCTACACCTCGATGGACGTCAGCAACGACGACCGGGTTCTAATACCCTATCGCAACATGGCCCAGCAACTCGAAATCCATAACACGATGATTATCCCGCTGGTTCTGAACCAGCGTGCGATGGGCGAGTTGATGGTCGCGAACCGGCCATACGGAACCTACGATGACCGCGACGAGCAACTCCTCTACGCACTCGGCGCTCAGATTGCTGCGGCTATCGAGCGAACCCGCCTCTATGCCAGCACCGATGCTGACCTGCGGGCCCGCGTCGAAGAACAAGACGCCCTGGACCGCGTCAGTCGGGCTTTAAACGAAACCCTGCTACTCGACCGTATTCTCGACGTGATCCGCGCTGAGGCAATGCGCACCACCCAGGCCGAAGACATCAGCGTGGCGCTCTTCACGCCGAGTGACCAATGGGGCGATGTAAGCCAACCTGAGATCGAGACCCGTTTGGGGGGCCAGGTGCTGCTTGGTGATTCCGCTCAAAGTGATACCGACCAAAAGCAATTGATCCCGGTTGAATTCCAGGTATTTGAGACCAACGAAGCGGTTGTTATTGGCGACTATCTGGACACCTCGCTAGCGCCGGTTCCGGCTGAGGCGCGGTCGGCGATTGTTCAACCCATCCGCTTCGGCGATGAAGTCGTTGGGCTGATCCATCTGTTCACCAATGAGGCAAATAGCTTCGATGAAGGCACGATTTCGTTTATCAGCCGGCTGGGGCAACAGGCTTCGCTGGCTGTGAGTAACGCACGCCGCTATCAGGATCAACTGCGGGCCAACGTGCGGTTGCGCCGCCGTGCCCATCAAGTCCAACAGATCTTCACCCTCAGTCAGATGCTACGTGAGGGCGCCGACCTGGAAGACCTAATGCAAGAGATCGCCCACTCGGTTAGCGAAACGGTAGGCTTCGACAAAGTTACCATCCGTAACCTGGATGAGCAGAAGCGTGTTTTCCGTTTGGTCGCCCAGGCAGGGCTACCGCTGAATGTTTTCGAGGAAATCTCGAAGCATGTCCGCACCTACGACGATGTCGTTGGGCTGTTGGACGATCGCTGGAAGATCAGCAATTCCTACTTCTTCCCGGCCGAGCGGCAAGGTGAGAGTTTCGCTGAAGAACATGACCTGATCGACCACGGTAATGTCCTCTATGTGAAAGGCGCGGGTCCACGTAACTGGCGTCCAGACGATCTACTGGTGGTTCCTATCCTCAGTTCGGAGGATCATATTGTCGGCACGATCTCGGTTGACGACCCCTATGACGGCCTGCGCCCCGACGAAGAGACCATTGAATTGCTGGAGGTGTTCGCCTCTCAGGCGGCTTTCATCCTGGAGAACTTCCGGCTTGTTGAAAACGTCCAGCAAGAGGCCGAAGCAGCCCGCAGCGAGCGCGACCGTTTAGCACAGTTGCACCTGGTCTCCAGCGAAATCCAGCGCGCGGTCGATATGTCGTCGCGCCTTCAGGCAGTCGCGGAAGGCATTGTCGCTGCCGGTTGGGAACGCGTGCAGATCACCCTGCGCGATGAGTATCTCGAGCCCAGTCTCTTGATCAGCTCCGGCTACAGCGATGACGAGGCCCAACGTCTTCACACCAAACTACTGCCCGGTAAGATCTGGCAGGACCGCTTCAATGACCTCGAATTCCATGATTTGAAGCTGGGAAGCGCATACTACCTACGCTACGATACGCCGTGGGTACAGAAACACATCCTGCGCGGAGAGCCGCCGCGTCCACGCGCGGTAGGCAAGGATGAATGGCATCCCCAGGACGTACTCTATTTACCGCTGATGGGACACGACCAGAAACGCATCATTGGGCTTATCCGCATGGAGAGTCCACTCGATGGCAAGCGCCCCACCGAAGACAGTTTGCAGCCAATTGAGCTTTTCGCCCTGCAGGCAGCAGCAGCTATTGAGAACACCCGTCTCTACAGCGAAACCGTTCGCCAGGCTGAGATTGAGCAACGGCTAAACGAGCTGATGGAGGCAATGGCCTCGACCCTGGACCAGATGGAGATTCTGCGGGCGCTGGCGACCGGTCTCCAGCCCTTTGTGATCTTCACCCGTATGCACCTGGCCATGCTCACTGATACCCAGGCGACCTACTTCGAGATGACCCGCGTCGAACTTACGCCCGATGGCAAGGTCCACATCTTCCCGGACAATCCTATCCCGCGTGAGAACTCGTCTCTCGATGAGGTATATCACGGCACAGAAGCCAAGATATACGACCTCACCGAGTACGAGATGGCCGACATCTATCCGGACCTGGAGACCTGGAGTGAAGAGGGCGAGCGTTCGGTGCTAATGGTGCCCATGATCGCTGGTGGTGATACGCTTGGTGTCCTCCGGCTCGGGAGTAAGATGGATCGCTCGTTCAGCGTTGTCGAGGATCAAAGCCTGACGCTGATCCAACGTATGGCCAACCTCTCGGCTGTATCCATCCAGAACTCGCGTCTGTTCACCTCGCTCGACGAAAGCCGATCGTTCAACCAGGCGGTCGTACAATCCATCCAGCAAGGTATTATCGTGCTGGATAGCCAGATTAACATCCGGCTTATCAATGCCTACATGGTTGAACATTACCGCTGGGATGAAAACGCCGTCGGTCGCAACCTCTTCGCCTACCGCCCAGAGTTCCGTGACTTCCTGGAACACTCACTTCACCATGTCATCGAGACCGGCGAAGAATTGCACCAGCACGACGTCCAGGATGTCGACTCGGATGGCAAGCTCCTGATCCGGAATTTCTATACCTATCCGCTGCGTCAGGGTGATCGCGTTACCGGCGCCGTGTTGCTGGTCGAAGATATCACGCAACGCGCTCTCCTGGAGGCTGACCTTAGTAATCGCGCGGAGCAGTTGTCGGCGCTGACATCCGTTTCCAGCCAGATGACGGAAACACTGCAACCCGATCAGGTGGTTGAGGTGGTATTGGACGCGCTGGACACGGTCATCCCCTACGACGGCGTATTGCTGTGGCTGCTGGACCCCAACGAGGCCCGTACTCTGCAGATTGTTGCCGCCCGCGGCTTCGACGATCCGCGCAGCGCGCCGCCAGAGGAACTGATCAACCTCCATATCGAGATCGAGGATAGCGTCATCTTTGGCGAGATGGCCGAGGAGATGGAAGTCGTCAATGTCAGCCACACTGGCGAAGATCCGCGGTTCCCATATGGTGAGGGCCGGCCCTATAAGAGCTTCCTGGCTGCCCCTCTGATCTCCAAGGGCGAAATCATCGGGGTATTGCAGCTCGAGAAACAGCAACCTAACTTCTACGGCGAGCACCACGAACAGCTGGTGCAGGCGTTCGCAAATCAAGCCGCCGTTGCGCTGAACAATGCGAAGCTCTTTGCTGAGACCCAGGAGCGTGCGGAACAGCTCAACCGCCAGGCCGAACGCTTGACACTCCTGAACCGCGTATCAGCCGCCCTCTCACAATCGCTCGATATCGAGAACATCTTGGAAATCACCCTGCGCGAAACGGCGGTAGCGCTCGGCATCAAAGAGGCTGCGGCCCTCCAGATCAACCCGGATGACAATATGTGCCGTGTTGTGATCGAATATCCACGCGGCAATGAAGAACCGTCGCTCGCATTTCCGCTGGCCGAGTCCCAGATTATCCAACGCATACGTGATACCTTACTCCCCCTGGCCATTGAGGACGTTTCGACGTATCCATTCCAGGAAGAACTGCAACGGATGATGCGCTACGGCAATGTCGCCAGCACATTGTTTGTACCGATGGTTATGAGCGGCGCCGTTATTGGCCTGATGCGCTTCGATGTCCTGGATACCCCGCATCGCTTCACCAATGATCAGCTAGACCTGGCCCAAACACTCTCTAGCCAGGCTGCGATCGCCGCACAGAATGCCAGCCTCTACGAACAATCAGTCCAGCGTACATACCAGCTCGAAACTCTGTTTGAGGCCGGTCAGGTTACGGCAGGCGCTCTGGACGTGGCCGATGTTATGCGGCGCGTCGCCACTCAGATGCTGATCGCCCTGCGTGCCGACGCGACCGAGGTTATGCATTGGGATCAGGTGGAGAACCGGCTTATTGTCGAGGAGACCAAGACCTCCTGGTTCGAGGAAGAGATCCCAGGCACCGAGCGTGGCATCGTCTATGATCTTCGCCAATACCCGCTGCGACAGCGTGTCTTGCGCGATCACCGGGTGGAACCGATCCGCATTGATGACGAGAATATTGACCCCGCAGAACGCGCGCACATGGAAGAGCACGATGTGAGCAACCGTCTGCTGGTGCCGTTGGTCGTCAACGAAGTCGCCATCGGTTTGGCTCAGATTGACGTGCGTGAGCGGCGGCGCTATTTTGAGAAAGGGCAAATCCGCCTGATCCATACGCTGGCCAACCAGGCAGCGATTGCGATCGAAAATGCGCGCCTGCAAAGCGAAACCCGCACTCAGATCGAAGAGCTGTACCTGATTAACGACCTCTCTAAGGCAGTGTCCAGTACTGTAGAACTGGACGAGCTGCTCGATCAGGTGAAGCTCCAGTTACCAATGCTAACGGATGCGCAATATCTTTATGTCGCCCTTTACGAAGCGGCGAGCGAGCAGATGTCATTCCCGGTCGCGATGGATCAGCAAGACACCGAATTCACGCTCTCCACTTATAAGCCGGAACGAACCGATGAGTTCGGCTACATACTGGATAAACACGCTCCCTTGCTGCTTGCTGGCAGCGGCCTGGACGATGTTCGAAACCAGCTCGGCATCACGAAGCCGATGTTCCCCGAAGCCAGGTGCTTCTTGGGGGTGCCCATGATCGCCGGTGACGAGTTTATCGGCGTACTGGCGTTGCGGGACGATACGAATCCACGCAAATTTGCCTTCAACGACCAGCGCATCCTGACCACCGTGAGTGCGCAGCTAGCCGTGGCCATCCAGAACGCGAACCTGTTCAGCCAGATCCGCGAATTTGCGCAAGAGCTCGAAGATCGCGTTGCCGACCGCACCCGCCAGCTCGAACAGGAACGGCAGCGGCTAACTACCTTGTACGAGATCGCCTCCGAGATCGCAGCCGCAACACTGGACCTCGATCGTGTCCTGAGCCGCACCCTTGAGGCAATCTCAGCGGCAATCGGTGCATCCAGCGCGATTGTCCTGGCAATTGACGACATATCTGACCATCTCTACGTAATTGCCCAGCGCGGCTTGGATGTCGAGGACGAAGCGGAAAGACTTCAGCTACGCCAGAACGAGGGACTGGCCGGCTGGATTATCCAGAATCGCCAGGGGTTGGTTATTCGCGATGTTCAGAAGGATCCGCGGTGGATCACTATCTCAGACCGCGACCGGCAACCGCGTTCGGCGGTGGCCACCCTGTTGGAAAGTGGTGACGATGTCCGTGGCGTCATCATGTTCTACAGCGAATTCCCCAACAAATTTAACGACGACCACTTGCGGCTTGTCACCGCTGCGGCCAGCCAGCTTGCCAATTCGATGAACAACGCTGAGCTGTATAGCCTCATCCGCGACCAGGCGGAAAGGCTGGGAGCAATCCTGCGCCAGGAGCAAGTAGAGTCGACGAAGAACACCGCCATCCTGAACTCGGTCGCTGACGGCGTGATGTATGCCAACGAGAAGGGAATCATCCGCGTCTTCAATAACACGGCCGAGCGTATCATGGGGCTTTCCGGTGACCAGGTACTCAATCGCCCCATCCGCGAAATCACCGGCATTTACGGCGGGCGTGCCAGTGGCTGGATGGAGGCTGTCGAAAGCTGGATGGCCGATCCTACCCAGCACCGTTCTGAGGCATTTATCGAAGAACGGCTAACCCTTGAAGATGAGCGCGTCATCAGTGTCCGTTTGTCACCGGTGATGATGGGCGATCAGTTCCTCGGTACAGTATCCGTCTTCCGTGATATCACCCGCGAGGTCGAGGTTGACCGCCTGAAGAGCGAGTTTGTCGCGACGGTATCGCACGAACTGCGCACACCGATGACCAGCATCAAGGGCTACGCGGACTTGTTGCTCCTCGGCGCCGCTGGCGAAATGTCTGAAGCCCAACAACGCTTCTTGCAGACGATCAAGCAGAACGCGGACCGCCTCAGCATCCTGGTCAACGACCTGCTCGAGGTGTCTCGCATTGACCAGGGGCGCATGCCGCTGCGGTTCATACCCGTGGATGTCAACGAAGTGGTCCAGACGGTATCCGCACATCTTTCTGGCCGGATAAAGGATACCGGAAAGTCGATGACCATTAACGCCGAAGTCGACGAAAGCCTGCCGCTAATCCGTGCTGATTTCGACAAACTTGTCCAGATCATGCAGAATATCGCTGACAACGCCTTTAACTACACAGATGCAGGTGGGACCATAACCCTCGGCGGCCATCACGACGCAGCGACCGACAGTGTCCAGCTATTCATTAGCGACACCGGCATTGGTATTCCGGAAGCAGTGCAACACCGGGTATTTGAGCGCTTTTTCCGGGGTGATGAACACAGCGAAGTCGTCATGGACACCCCCGGCACCGGGCTGGGGTTGGCCATCGTCAAAGAGCTAGTAAGCATGCATGGCGGCAGTATTTGGTTCAAAACCGAGCCCGGCGAGGGAACTACCTTCTATGTCCAGATGCCTGTGGCGACGGAGGGTGAACGCGAAGCGCAGGCTGCCGAGCCCCAAGAAGAATAGGGCGTGTGGATAGTTTATTCGTCATCTGAGGTTGGAGAAACATATGGCAAAGATATTGATAGCTGAAGACGAGCGTGATATTCGGGATCTCATCGAAATCACCTTGCAATTTGCCGGACACGAGGTCTTCAAAGCCGCTAATGGTGCCGAAGCAGTGGAGATGGCACCCAAGGTAATGCCAGACCTGATCATGATGGATGTGCGCATGCCACGCATGACGGGATATGAGGCCTGTCGGGTCATTAAGGAGACCGATGCGATCAAGCATATCCCTGTCGTATTCCTGTCGGCGAAGGGCCAAGAAGCTGAGATCGATACCGGCCTGGAAGCGGGAGCCTACGAGTACATCTTGAAACCCTTTGCGCCCGATCAACTCACCAACCGCATCAACGAAATCCTGGCAAAATTCAGCATCGGCTAAGCGTGCAGACGCACCCTGCGCACTGCTAATGATCTTGGACAAACACGAAGGCGGCGACCATTAACCCATGAGTGCCATTACAATTAACGGCGACCTGGTTCATTATGAGGTACTGGGCCGCGGCAAACCGATCATCCTATTGCATAGTTGGTTAGGATCCTGGCGATACTGGATACCAGCTATGCAACAGCTCAGCGTGAAGTATCGCACTTATGCCGTTGATTTCTGGGGTTTTGGCGACTCCGGACACAATACCTACTACTATGATATCGACGGTCAAGTCGAGTTACTGCACAAATTCCTTGAGCGGATGGGTATTCCGAAAGCCGTCTTCATCGGGCATGGCCTCGGCGCAGCGGTGACTGCATTCTTCGCGGTTCGTCCTGAATCACGCGGTATCGTCCACCGACAAATGGTCATTGCGCCGCCACTGTTCAGCACGGGTTTCCGCAAGCAAAATGTAGCAGACGCCCCACCAGAAACCGTGCCGGATGAGCAGAATCCAGATGCGGCCACCGTGTTGAGCGTCTCAACGGCTGATCGACAGCGGATACTTCAGGCCGCGATGCAGTACGGCTATAACGTTGACCCCAATACCGTCTCAGCCTCTAACCCCCTGGCCGACGCAGTATCTAGAGTAACGCCAATAAGCCTTTTGAGCCGGCATGTTGATACGTCGTCGACTGACTATGACAAGCTCAAGGTCGAGGTTGAGAAAGCTGATGAAGCGGCATTAAAAGAGAGCACCGCCTCATTGAGTAAGCGGAACCCTCTCGGTAACCTATTGGCCGCGACAGCACCTACCCTCGTCGTGATGGGTGACTCGGATAGTTTCATCACAATCCCTGAAGAGACCATTCTGTCCCAGCTCGCAGAGCGTGACAAGTTCAAACTTATCGTCTTGCCGAACACACGCCATTTCCCGATGCTCGAGGACACAACCCGGTTCACCCGCCTTGTACGCGAATTTCTGGAAGCAGCCGATGTCAACCAACTGGAGATGAAAGATGAATGGCGCCGGCGCCAGCGCTAGCTTGCAATTGACAAGTCGGCTAGTTTTAGCTACGATGACTAGGCTCAGGCTGGGTCCTGCGCGGCAGGGCCTCTGAACCTGGTCAGGACCGAGAGGTAGCAGCCATAAGGAGCATCCCCTGGGTGTCGTAGGTTAGCCTGGTCTGAGCCCCAATTCATCATTAGCCCAACACAATGCACCTCCAACCTCCTGCGCAATTACGGCCTACCACAATAATCAGCCGATTCGCTCTCATCGGGATAATGATGCTGGTGCTTGGCATCGGTGGCTGGGAGCTGAAAACCTACCTGCAGCGGCCAACCATTACAATTGAAGTCAATGGAAACAACTACACTGTTCACACCGAGGCGGAAACCGTCGCCGGCGCTCTTGAGGACGCCGATATCCACCTGGATCCTGCCGATAGCGTAGCACCTCCTGTCGATACCCCGCTAGAACCCAATATGGCCATCCGAGTCATCAAAGCGCACCAGTTGGTCCTGGAAATCGAAGGGGTCGTTGAGCGCATCTATACTCATGAGACTGATCCACTCGCGATCCTAGCCGAACAGAACATCACACTTCATGCCGAGGATCAGTTGTATGCAAACCACCGACCTTTCTCGCACGAGACAGCCAGTAGTTATAACGCACCACCAGATCATCTGCGGATTGTGCGTGCCCAGCACTTCACCCTGTTTGATAACGGCACCCTGGTGGCAGAAGGGAGAACCACGGCGGCCACGGTGGCTGAACTCCTGGATGAGCATCAATTGCCCCTCTACCTGGCAGACCATATCTCGCCAGCACCCGCCACTCCACTAACTGACGGACTGACGATAAACATTGTCCGCTCGCAACCAGTGTTTGTTGAGGTGGACGGCCAGAAGATCGCGACCCGCGCCATAGGCTCAACAGTCGCCGATGTACTCAATATGCTGGGCTTCCCGCTGACCGGTCAGGATTACACAATACCTGCCGAGAATACGCCGTTTACCCCAGAGTTAACCATTCAGATTGTGCGCGTTGTCGAGACCTTGGAACTTCAACAAGACCCAATTCCCTACCAAACGCTTACATATCCTGATCCTGACCTCCCCGAAGGCGTGCGACAACTTGTCCAGGCTGGCCAGGAAGGGCAATCAGAAACCCGGATACTGGTGCGGCGTGAAAACGGTCGGGTCGTAAGCCATGTTGTACAGAGTACGCGGGTTGTCTATCCACCTGTCCCTGAGGTTGTACTGTACGGGACCTGTCTCTTATACACATCT
>JAADYW010000023.1 GCA_010092845.1 Chloroflexota bacterium | reverse complement strand
GGAAGAGGAAGAACTCATGATGAAGCGTGATCCTGACCTCCAGCGCCAGGAGATACCTGAGGAAGAAGAAGCGTTGCAGATGAAACGCGACCCCGATCTCCAGCGCCAGGTAACTAATGACCAAGAAATGATGTAGCGCGATGATTCACGACCTGGATGAGACTATCAAGCAGATATTGACCCAGCAGGGCAAGCTCAACGCCGGTGATATCGATATCCTGTTCGACCAACCGACGGGCGAGTGGGCTGCCGGTTTAACGCGCCCAACGATCAATATCTATCTTTACGACATCCGGGAGAACACCGAGCTGCGGCGCAATTTACAGCGTACCGTCGAGCGTGTAAACGGCTCCGGGCGCTCTACGTTTGCGCCACGCCGCATCGATCTCAACTACTTGATTACAGTATGGGCCCGCAACCCCGAAGATGAACACCAACTCTTGTGGCGGGTTCTACGTACGCTGATGCAGTTTGGCGGCATTAATCCGGAAGACGGGGTTGGGGCTGTGGTTGAGCAACCCTTCAAACTACCGGTCCAGATTGCCCTGCCCTCGGATGCCGTGCGTAATATGCCGGACCTCTGGGGCGTTATGGAAAACCAACTCAAGCCCAGTGTAAACATGACCATAACAGTTGCCCTCGAGACAGATTTGGCGATCGAAGCGCCATTGGTGCTGACATCCACATTCAGAGTTGGGCAGGGGCTCCCCGAAACACAGCAGCTCACACATGTTGATGTTGAAATCTACCACATCGGCGGTCGAGTGATATCTGAAGACACACCGGCCGGCGCTGGAGTCCAAGTTACACTACTGAATCGCGGTGATACGGTGGAAACCGATGCAGCCGGTCAGTTCGTGTTTGCGTATTTGCAGCCAGGCGAATATGATGTAGAAATCATTGCCGAAGGCCGCAAAGCCAAACGACACAGTATCACTGTGCCATCCGATAACTATGATCTACCGCTCTAATCGACGCTATTGAGCCAGTTCGTAATCAGGAAGAGGAGGCGATATCCATACCCAGATCCAGTTGAGTAGCCCTTTTGGGCAACCGTCTAGACCCCACTTATATAAAGTAACGTCAGTGTTTTCTCAGGAGTATTAAATGGCACCTTCCTACCTATCACCAGGTGTATATGTAGAAGAGGTCGATCGTGGTCCCAAGCCCATTGAGGGTGTCGGTACAGCTATCGCCGCCTTTGTGGGTTACACCGAAAAGGCACAGGATCCACGGAATGGCAAAGACCTGCTAGCGAAACCTACACTGGTCACCAATTGGACCCAGTACTCAGAAGCCTTTGGCGATTTCGTCGAGGGCGCATACATGCCCGACGCTGTCTATGGTTTCTTCAACAACGGCGGCACCCGCGCTTATATCGTATCGGTCAAAACCCTCGGCGTTCCCTCCGATGACGGCAAGGCCACCCCAGCCGCTGCCAAGCTTCAGAGTGGCGATGAGAAAAGCCCCGCCGAAGTCCTGGAGATCAGTGCCAAAACCGGCGGACCTAGCGGCAACAACATCAAAGTCACGGCGAAGCCCGACCCGGTCAAGGAAGGTGAGGATCCCACCTTTACCCTGTCAGTTACTGACGGCAGCGAAACCGAGAATTTCCCTGGCCTATCGTTGAAGAAGGGGTCGAATTTTGTTGAGACTGTTGTCAAGCAGCAGTCGAAGCTGATCGATGTAAAGGTTGTTGCTAAAGATACCAAGCTCGTTCCAGTCGGCACCAGCCAGCTTGAAGGCGGCAAACTCGACACCAAGCCCATCAGCCTCAACGACTATCAGGGCGACGCTGCCAAGCGCACTGGGTTGGGTGGCCTGGAAGCTATCCCGGACCTCACCATGCTGGTTGCTCCGGATCTCATGAGCGCCTTCGAGGCCGGCGAGCTGGACAAGAAGGGTGTGCAGTCAGTTCAACAGGCAATGATCGATTTCAGCGAGAACACGCGCTATGTCTTCTCGATTCTGGACTGCCCCCCCAACCTCAGCCCGCAGGAAGTCTATGACTGGCGTATGGAAGTCAACTACGACACCACCCGCGCCGGACTGTATTATCCGTGGATAGAAGTCGCTGATATGATGCGGCCCGGCAAGACCAAGTTCGTACCACCCAGCGGCATGATGGCTGGCCTGTACACCCGCGTTGATGAGACGCGTGGTGTGCACAAAGCGCCCGCTAATGAACTGGTGCGTGGTGCCCTGGGCCTTGAAATCAACGTAACTAAGGGCGAGCAGGACATGCTCAATCCGGTTGGCGTGAATTGCATCCGCAGCTTCCCCGGCCGAGGTATCCGGGTCTGGGGCGCACGCACGCTTACCAGTGACCCCGCCTGGCGCTACATTAGTGTACGGCGTCTGTTCAGCTACATTGAAGCCAGTATCGAGAAGGGGACGCAATGGGCCGTATTTGAACCCAATGACTACATGCTCTGGGGCCGTCTCAGCCGCGATATCCGCGCCTTCCTGAAGAATACCTGGCGCAGCGGCGCACTGTTCGGACGGACAGAAGACGATGCCTTCTATGTGAAGGTCGATGAGGAACTCAATCCCCCAGAAGTCCGGGATCTGGGCCAGTTAATCGTAGAAGTTGGCGTTGCCCCGGTGAAGCCGGCTGAGTTCCTGATTATTCGCATCAGCCAGTGGTCGCCCGAAGGTGGCGAGTAATTTCGTCTATATGATCTGGTCTATGAGTATCCGTTAAAGGAGTAGAATACAACATGCCAGCAGGAAATAATGCCCGCGATGGTGATCCCCTTGTCAGTTGTTACTTCAGTGTTGATGTCGGCCCGATTAGCGGCTACTTCACTGAGGTATCTGGGCTTGGGTCCGAAACCGAAATCGTCGAGATGAAAGTCATGGGCGAAGGAAATCAAGAAATCGTCCGCAAGATCCCTGGCCGTCTGAAATGGGGTGACATCACGCTCAAGCGGGGCATCACCACCAACATGGATATCTGGGTATGGCGTAAGCAGGTCGAAGATGGGAATGTAGGGGGCGCGCGCGCTAACGGTACCATTACTATGTTCGATCAAGAAGGCACAGCCGTAGCCAAGTGGGAATTTGAGAAGGGCTGGCCTTCCAAGGTCTCTGGCCCGAGTGTCAAATCCGACAGTAATGAAATCGCAATCGAGGAACTTACCATCGTTCACGAGTTCATCAAGCGAGTTCAGTAACTGCCTTTAGAAGTGGCACCTAACGAAGCCGGGGCACTTACTCAAGGCCTCGGCTCGTCATTCGAATCCTGATTTTTCGAGATGCATTATTTTTCGAGGCCCATATGCTGCAGACAGAGTTCGATTTTGCATTACCCCGCGGGTTTGTCGACGAATACGGCAATCTGCATAAAGAAGGAACGATGCGTCTGGCAACGGCGCTGGATGAAATCGAGCCGCTGCGTGATCCCCGTGTCCGCAATAATGAAGCTTATCTAACTATTCTTCTGCTTGCCCGGGTGATAACCCGTCTGGGGACCTTCCGGGAAGTTCCGGTCGGCGTTATTGAGAAACTATTTGCCGCCGATCTGGCTTATCTGCAGGATTTCTATCAGGAAATCAATGGCGCAGAGCCGCGCCAACTGGACATCACCTGCCCCAATTGTGGCCACCACTTCACTGAGGAGGTGTCCTTGTTGGGGGGGGAATTGTAGGCTACCCCTTAGACCGCCTGCATGAGGAGGTAGCCTATCTGGCAATGCATCTTCACTGGTCGCGGGCAGAGATTCTGAACATGGGCCACCAAGAACGTTTACGCTGGGTACACCATGTTAACCAGATCAACCAGCGGCGTTGGGGATAAGAGGGAATCTAGATGAGCAGCATAGGCAACGCCGGCAGACGAGCACGGCAGTTCGGACATACACACCAACAGCGTTATACCCTGCGCTATGGCGAAGTGGATCGCACACCACTCCAGGCTGCGGAAGATGGCTATGCTTCGACCCTCCAGCCCGATTCAGATTCAGGAGATGGGTATGCGTCAGGGATGCCAGAGGGTGATATAGAAACGACCATGCCAGGCGTTATCCATCGACTGATTGATGGAGGCAGCGCTACTGCAGATGCGCCACCAGACTCGGGCGGGGGCGAACCAGATGCCAAGAAGGTCGCCGAGCGTGTGTATGCACTATTTCTGGCCGACGTCCGGCGTGAACGTGAACGACGCGGCAACAACCGTTTCCCAGGTAAGTAAAGGTGGTCTACCATGTCTCTTGAAGTTGCCGAGCTCCACTCAGGTCATCGCTTTGTCATCGCGATTGGAACGGAACTGGTCGCAGCATTTACCGAATGCACGCTGCCGACGCTAGAATTCGATGTGCAAGAGCAACCCGAAGGCGGCCTCAATGAGTACGTTCATATGTTGCCAGGCCGCCGCAAGAGTGGGCGTGTCACCTTGAAGCGTGGACTGGCGAAAAGCTCCATTCTACTGGAATGGTACCAGGATTTACTTGACGGCAAGATGGAAAATGCGACCCGTCAGGTTTCCATTATCATGTTCGACTCGATGAACAATATTATATCCTGGTGGTTTTTCGACAAAGCCATGCCGGTGAAGTGGACCGGGCCACAGTTGAAATCAGACCAATCTGCCGTCGCTGTTGAGACGCTGGAGCTGCTTGTGCACGACTACGAACAGATCAAGGTCTGAACTGCAAGTTCAGGAGAAGAACCATATGATTATCCGCCGTAGAATGCCCCGCATCGCTGCTCGCCGGAACACCCCGGGCAGAATTGGGCTGCGCGCTATGCATACCAATCTAAAACATGTGCAGCGCATGGTGATCTCGCGCCTCCCTCAATCACTTGGCGCCATATCTGAAGCTGGGGCATCCCTGGACCAGCCCCAGGACGCTTTTCAGAACTTTTCCGCTCCTGGGGGGCCCACGGCGGGTTTTCCCGCGCCTTCAACGCCGCAAGCGTCCTCATTGCAGCGTTTGCCCAGTGATATCGGCGATATCCGGCGCTACCCCGTCCCACCCGTTATCTCAGGTTCGTCTGGCGACACCTCGGACATTACCAGCTCGCCCCATATGCCCAAGGACCTGCAATCGATCATTGATCGCCACAAAGCACGAGGCGATGTGCGCGAGGATTCAAGTTACAGTGACTATGTTGAACAACAACGCCTGAAACACCAGCGCGAAAAAGAGGAGCTGCTGCGCTCCCGCACGATCCAGCCGCGCCCGAAAAATGTTCGCTACGAGCCAGAAGTACAACGCTCGGCTTCATCAAGCCAGAAGCCACCCACCAGCGAGACAGTCTCTAGTGGGGTTGAGCTTCCAGAAATGCCACCGCCCAAATCAAATCGGGTCCGCACAAGCTTTGAATACGTCAATGTGTCATCCCCTGATCGCCAATCTCAATCCGACCAGAGCGCCCAGGAGTACACCTCCGCCGATTCTGAGGAAGACCTCCCGGATGCGCTTCCTGGAACCTATACCATGGATGATGAGACGTATGATCAACCGACTGACCCGTACAGCGGGATAACCAATCCGGACCTTTCGGCTGCCATTCAACGCGCCGAACAGATAGAACCAAGCGGTGATGACGCCGCATGGCAGCAGACCGACCCAGATTATGGAGCCGAATATCAAGACTCACTTCCAGACGACCCAAAAGCGACAACCGCTCCACCTCATGAGCAGCCCGCTACCCCCGCCGCACAGACGGATATGGATAGTGCGGCCGCTATTCAGCGGGCGGAGTGGAGCGGAACCTCTCACGATGCAGGCTCAGACCAGCCGGCAGATCTCGAAAACGCAGACACCCTCATCGATTTCCGCCTCGATGCCCCAAAAACAACAACCGCTTCGTCCAATGAGGCGCCAAGCCCTACTGAACCACCGAAGCACAGCAATGCAGATATCGCAGCCGCGATCCAGCGGGCCGAGCGGATCGAGCCTCGAGATTCAGCGCCGTCATCACCGAGAGACGCTATCCAGCGGCCCCCCTCTTCTCAGGTAGACTCATCTGAGACAAGTGGGCAAACAGATGCCAATGGGAACCCGATTATCCAGGAACCCTTACGGGCACACTCTGAAGACGAGATCCAACGCAGCTCCGACGGGGAGTCATC
Organism: Chloroflexota bacterium; assembly: GCA_010092845.1. Classification (GTDB taxonomy): domain Bacteria; phylum Chloroflexota; class Anaerolineae; order Aggregatilineales; family J027; genus J027. The sequence continues at coordinate 5,001 of JAADYW010000023.1, read as the reverse complement.
AATTCCCCCTCGCAATGAACCAGAAACCACAGATGTGCCCTCCAGGGGCGGCACACACGATGAGGATACCGCGGCAAACATTGAAAACGCGCGATCTTTGCCAGCCACGCCAGCGATCACGGATGATATCACGGCCGCGATCCAAAGAGCAGAGCAGAGCAACGCGACAGATACCACAAGCTACAAGCCATACCTACCCACCGGATCAGACGCATCTCGTGTTGCCAAGTCGGCACTTGACCCTCACGGTAATCCTATCGTTGTGCAACGCCTGCCGGGTACCAGATCCACTGATGTGCCGCCAACATCGACGCGTGGATCACGAGCCGCGCGTCGCATAACGGTTTCACAGCCGAAGCCCCCTTCGATACAACGTCTACCCGATCAGCCCGAAGTCTCTACAGCATCATCACAACCGCTAGATCACGATGAAGACTGGCCGGTCATGTCGACAGGTGTTTGGCCCGATTTCGGGGGTGAAAGCTCTGAGGCCGGTAGTGTGCACGCCCCGCCAGTGGATACGCTCCAGCGCGCCATGGATGACGCCCCGTCGCCAGAAGAACCACTTACCTGGCAACCACCAGTGCCATCTACGCATACATCCGGCACACTGGTGCCAGAATATTCCATGGAGTCCCCCCTGCCTCGTCAAGAGCTAGATCTAGGGCAGGCATTACAACAAGCCGATCTCATGGTGCCGTCGAGTGAAGGTGTCCAGGAAGACTCACCCCAGCTCGTCTTGATGCCGCCAATCGGGCAAACCAAGGTGCGCCCTGGTTCCCCGCCCCTGGCGCCCCCTGTTCAGCGCACACCCGCATCGGAACCCGCGCCAGACAGCAACCTGAATACTGATAGCCACATGCAGCGTCCACCAGCAGATGATGCAGCGTTGCTGACCCTGCTTGGGCTACCCAGCGACACCCCTGTCCAACGCGATGGGCCGGCCATGCCAGAAACGATCGATGGCACCATTCAACGAGATGTTGATGCATCTCTGCTACAATCGATTCAGCGGGCACCAGCCGAAGAAACTGGCGCACCAACTCGTACAGCTACGGATAGCGCTACGCTCGGCGAAGAAGAAGACGCAACCGACGAGGCGGATGCTATCGAAAAAATGGCTCAAAAAGTCTACCATATCCTCAAGCGTCGCCTGCGTATTGAGGTCGAGCGCGAACGCGGTCGCAGGTAGTCAGTGATTTCTGGAGGTTTGAATGGCCACAACACGTGGAGGACTTGAAGCTGCCGTTCTGGTGAACCGTTCTACCGGCGAAGAAGTACCGTTCATGTTTAATCCCCATGAGTATTCGCTGGATAAATCAAACGAATGGACACCAAAACCCGCCAAGGGTAAAAACGTCCCCCTGATCGAGTTTGAGAAAGGTGGTGCGCAGTCACTCAAATTGCAGCTCTTCTTTGATACCTACACCCAGAGCGATCAACCTGTTGACGTGCGCTCCTATACCGACCTCATTTGGAAGATGATGATGGTCGATGAGACCAAGAAACACCAGGAGAGCGGCAAGAGTTCGCCGCCCAAGGTGGAGTTCCGCTGGGGAACAGTAACCTTTCTGGGCGTGATCAAAAGCCTGTCCCAGAAGTTCACGATGTTTACTGATAAGGGTGTTCCCGTCCGTACTACCGTCGATATTACGCTCCAGCAGGTCGTTGATGATGAAGAACAACCCGCCCAACCGATCAACGCCCAGCCAGCTTCTGAGCAGCAAAGCGTAACCACATCTCTCAGCGACCGGCTGGACACCATCGCCGCGGAGACAACTGGCGACCCTTCAGACTATCGCAAGATCGCTGAAGCCAACGACATTGATAATCCCAAAAAAGTACCACCCGGCACCAATTTAACGATCCCGTCGTAATCTCGACCTGGTCATGAGGAGAGCTACCCATGCCGTCACCAACTGCCCATAACGAAACAACGATCACCTTTCCAGTTGTCAAAATCAATGGTGCCAATCTGGAAACGAGCATGATGGATCGCATGCTGGATCTGGTCATTGACAGCAGCATGAACATGCCAGATATGGTCGTGGTGACGTTTGACGATGAGCGGCTGGAGCTCATCAATGGGGACAGCTTTCCCCTGGGTGGTAAGATCGAGATCGAGCTTTCCAGCCGAGAGGATCCGCGGCAAACGAAGCCCGTTTTCAAGGGCGAGATTGTTGCCATCGAGCCAGAGTTCCTGGAAGGAATGCGGGCCGTGCTGGTTGTGCGCGGTTATGACAAGAGCCATCGTCTGCACCGCGAAACGCAAACCAAGGTGTGGACAGAGACCAAAGACTCGGATATCGCCAGTACAATCGCTGGAAATGCCGGCCTCTCGGCTCAGGTCGATACCACCACCGAAGTCTACAAGCACGTTTTTCAAGATGCCCAGACGGATATGGCTTTTCTGCAACAACGGGCTGAGCGCATAGGCTACGAGGTCTTCGTGCAAGATGAGAAACTCTATTTCCGCAAGCCCGATCCCTCGGGGAACGCAGTTGAACTCGAATGGGGTGAGAATCTGATCAGTTTCCGTCCGCGGCTGACAGTAGCCAATCAGGTCAACGAGGTCACGGTGAAGGGCTGGGATCCGCTGAAAAAGGAAGCCATTGTGGGTAAGGCAACCAGCAGCAAAACCTCCCCGGAGATCGGCCTGGGCGAATGGGGCGGCTCAAGCGCACAATCAGCGCTGAGTGCGGCGAAGAAACTCCAGGTGCGACACCCGGTCCAAAGCCAGGCCGATGCCGACAATGTCGCCAAAGCGATTCTCAATGACATCAATAGTGGCTTCATTGAGGCCGAAGGCGAAGCACTGGGCGTTCCCGATCTCAAAGCTGGCATGCTGGTGAAGGTCACCAGCATCGGCAGCAAATTCAGCGGAAAGTACAAACTCACCGCAGTCCGCCATGTGTATACAGCCGACGGCTTCACCAGCCATTTCACCGTTGAGGGCGCCCGTCCCCAGGTGCTCTCACGCCTGTTGGCTGATCAGCGAACATCGGCCTGGAGCGGCGTTGTTCCAGCTATCGTCACCAACAATGAAGACCAGGAAAATGACTGGGGCCATATCAAGGTAAAATATCCCTGGCTAGACGATAGCAAAGAGAGCTTCTGGGCACGGCTGACCGGACCCGGCATGGGTGCTGAACGAGGGATCTACTTCATGCCAGAGGTCAACGACGAAGTACTGGTTGCGTTCGAGCACGGCGATTTCAACCGGCCCTATATCATCGGTGGCCTCTATAACGGCAAAGACAAACCTGCCGACCCGCTCAGCGCCGTTGTGGCCAGTGGAAAGGTCAAGACACGCACTATCCGGACACGTACCGGGCATGTCATCCGCTTCGTGGATGAAGACAGCGGCCAGGAGCATATCGAGATTATCGATGCCAAGCAAAAAACATCAATCAAGATGGACACGGCCAACGAGACGATAACCGTCAAGAGCAGTAAGGATATTGCTATTGAGGCGCAGTCGAACATCAATATCAAGGCCGGGACTGATATCAGCTTGAATGCCGATGGCCAAATCAGCATCGCGGCCACGCGCGGCTTGATCCTACAGGGTCAGAACGTTGACCTCTCCGCCAAGACCAGTGCTTCCCTCAAAGCCAACAGCAGCATGTCGATCCAGGGCGCCACACTGTCGGCTCAAGGTTCAGCCAGTACTGAGGTCAAAGGTGGGGCAAATCTGACACTCAGCGGTGCGATTATACGGATAAACTAGTTTATAGATTGAGACAAACGCTTATGGCAGACCTGATTGGCCGCGGCTGGGCTTTCCCTCCCCAGATCGATAATCGGGGGCAAATCGCCCTAACAGGTAGTGACTCCGAGATCCAGCAAGCCATTCAAATCATCCTGAGCACGGCCCTGGGTGAGCGTGTGATGCGCCCGGACTTTGGCTGCCGGATCCATGAGTTGGTGTTTGCACCCAACAACCTGACGACACACGCTACTGCAGAACGCTATGTCCGTGACGCTTTGCTACGCTGGGAGCCACGGATTTCGCTGAAGAAGGTCACTGCAGCGGCGGATGAAAATAATCATGGGGTCCTGCACATCCGGATAGAATATGTTGTAAAAGGTAAACAGGATCCACGCAGCCTTGTATTTCCATTTTATTTATTGCCCGACCAGGCTTAGAATCGGAATCCTGGAATTGAGGAGTCCCTATGCCGTTAGATAGCCCTCGCCTCGATGATCGCAGCTTTGAAGATATCGTACAGGAAGCCCTGCGGCGTATCCCGCTGTATACGCCCGAATGGACTGACCATAATCTGAGCGACCCGGGAATCACACTGATAGAGCTTTTCGCCTGGATGACAGACATTATCCTCTATCGGCTTAACCGAGTTCCCGATCGCCACTACATCAAGCTTATGGAACTTATCGGGATGAAGTTACGCGAGCCAGAAGCCGCAACGACTCGTGTCACATTCTGGCTTTCAGCCCCCCAGCCGACGGATATAACCATCCAGCAAGGCACCGAGATCGCGACAACCCGGACCGAGAACGACCCGGCCATCGTTTTTTCTTCCAACGAGCCCTTTACCATCCAGGTGGCGCGGCTCGGGCATATTCTGACCAGCTATCGTCCAGATGGTGGCGGTGAGCGTGAGTATAAAGAACAAAATCTTCGTCAGGCCCAGGCCGGCTTTTCTGGCAAAGGGTTTGCGATCTTTCAAGAAAAACCCCAGCCGGGCGACGCCGTTTATTTTGGATTCAAAAATAATCTAACCCATCATATCCTCGGCCTGGATGTGGTTGTTGACCGTGCCGCAGGCGCTGGCATCGATCCAACAAATCCACCTTACATCTGGGAGGCCCTCGCCAGCATTTCGCCTGTGGAATGGGCACGCTGTGAGATTGATAGTGACGCAAGTCGCGCTTTCAATGTCCCAGGGCTGATCCGCCTGCACATTCCCAAGATGGTTGAAGGGCAAATTAAGGACTGGCGGGTGTATTGGGTCCGTATTCGCTTACTGAAAACCCTCG
>JAADYW010000022.1 GCA_010092845.1 Chloroflexota bacterium | reverse complement strand
GTGTAAGTCGGTCGGGACGCGACCGTCAGGTGCTAACGTAGCGGGTTGCCGCAAGCGTAGCCTGAGAAGCGCCCCGCTGAAGCGGGGTGAGCCGTCACTTTTCTCCTCGGTGGATGCTGTGCGGCCCCGGATTCTAGCACAATCTTCGGTGTGACTTAAGTTGAAACTTCGTTACAATCGTCCGCTGGTGTTCGAGATGGTCTGGGGAATGGAAGCTATGTTGAAAGTTCTATTTGTTGCAGCGGAGGCGGATCCGTTTGCCAAAGCGGGCGGCCTGGGGGATGTTGTGGGGAGTTTACCGCGAGCATTGCGGCGGATCGGGATTGATGCCCGTGTCTTGATGCCCCATTATGGCACGATCAACAGCGCGGCTTTTGGATTGACCCACCTTTTCCAGTACCAGGAAGCACGGGTAGTGGGTGTCGCAGATGTCTTTGTGAGCAAAACCGTTCTTCGGGAGGTACCCTTCTATTTCTTGCGAAGCTGGCCATTTTTCGACCAACCCTATCACTACACTGATTTTGACTGGGATATCCAGCGCTTCATCTTTTTTTCCCAGGCCGCAATGGGAGCGATCTGGCAGCTTGCCAACGGCGCTGATCATGAGGCTGGGGAATGGTGGCCCGATGTGGTGCACGTGCATGACTGGCACACGGGCCTTTTGCCATTCTTGATTTACCTGTCACGCTTTGAGCCTGGTTGGAATCAGACAGCTTCAGTGATGTCGATCCACAACATGGGCTATCAAGGCAAGATGGCGGGCGCCTTCCTGGATCAGGTCCACATTCCGCCACGCGAACATCCAGTTCTCACCTCGATCAACCGCCAGGGCGATCTCCTCCCGATTGGCATCGCCTACGCCGATAAGATCAACACCGTCAGCCCCAATCATGCCGTGGAGATGCACTATCCGCGTTTTGGCGAGGGGCTGGAACCCCTAATCTGGGCGCGTGACCATGATTTCTCAGGCGTTTTGAACGGTATCGATATGGAACACTTTGATCCAGCCACAGATCCGGCGCTTTTCCATAACTTCGATGCCGATAACTTCCGCACCGAGCGCATCCAGAATAAGCGCGCTCTCCAGGAACTCCTTAATCTTGACGTGCGCGACGATGTACCGCTGATAGGTGTTGTATCGCGGCTGGTTGGCCAAAAGGGTATCGATCTGCTAGCCGCGGCACTGCGCTCCATCTGCGCAGACACGGATGTCCAAATTGTGAGCTTGGGGACGGGTGAGCCTGACCTGGAACATGCCTTGTGGGGTATCGGCCATGACTTCTGGTGGAAAGCCCGAACGCACACTTATTTCGACCCGATTCTAGCCCAGCGCATCTACGCGGGCAGCGATATCATCATGATGCCCAGCCGCTACGAGCCGTGCGGCATGGCCCAGATGATTGCGCAACGTTATGGTGCCTTGCCCCTGGTGCGCGAGACTGGGGGGTTGGTTGATACAGTTGACAACTATGACAATGGCCCGGCCGATGTGGGAACGGGCTTCACCTTCCTATGGGAAGCACCTGATGCGATTGTCGGTACCCTGCGGTGGGCGGTTGATACGTACCGCCACCGGCCTCATGCCTGGCAACGCATGCAGGAGCGTGCCATGCGGATTGATTGGAGCTGGGCCCAGAGTGCTCAGCGTTATGCAGAGCTATACCAGGCGGCGATTAACAAGAAACGCGCCTGGATGGAGGCTTAGCTGATTTTTAGCACCCCCTAATTATTTGGATGGGATTGGTACATATAATCTGTGGTAAGATGATTAGGACGAAAGGCTGGTGGTATTCTCATGTCCACGCTACAACGGGCAATTTCACTGGCGCGCTCCGGTCATGCAGATAAGGCCTGTGCCATCCTCCGCGATCTTGTTGAGGCTAATCCCAGGGATATTTACGCATGGTTGTGGCTGGCCGAGTATTCGCCTGATGCTGATGAAGCCGCTACGGCAGCCCGCCATGTTCTGAGTTTGCGCCCCACGAACCAGCGCGCTTATGAAGTTCTGCAGAACTTGGGTGAACCACCATTTCCCTATACGACGTCCCGCTCGGTGCTGGCGTGGTTTTCCAAGCCCAAGCGCAAACTCGCGGTTGATGACAGCGTCGATGAACCAGAAGAGCCGTGGCTGGCGGGGATCGGCGTGCTGGTGCTGGCATTATTGGTAACGGCGCTGGTCTTCATTGTCTTTGGCCTGATGATTCTCTAGCACCGGATTGTTTTTGCCTCACTATGACGGTGCAGTCAGATTAGCTTCCTCAAGTTACGGGCTGTAGTGAAAGGGAAATCAGAGTTTTGATTGGCGATTTTCCTATGGGTTTGTTTTACCTGACTGTGTTCTTGATCTTCGTTTTCTGCATTATTGTTGTGCTCATTATTGCCGGCGGGCTATCCGACGACCAGGAGACCGGGATTTTGAAGGAAATCTGGTACACGTTTTTTGGCGATAGGAATCAGAACGAATAGAAAAGGTGAAGAAGGATGATAGCTTCGTCGATACGATTGGGCAAGATCGCCGGCATTGAAATCGGCGTTAACTACAGCTTGCTACTCATTGCGGCTCTGGTAACCTACCAGCTCTATGCCTTTGAGCTCCCCCAGCGCGCTCCCGGGTTTTCCGAGAGTAGTTATCTTGTCTATGGGGTGTTTGGGGCGCTGTTGTTCTTCGCCTCGATCCTGTGGCATGAGCTGGCTCACTCCCTGATGGCGCGTTTCTACAAAATCCGAGTCCGGCGGATCGTCCTCTTTTTCCTGGGGGGTGTCGCTGAGATCGAGCAAGAGCCGCGTAAGGCACATCAAGAATTCTGGATTGCTATCCTGGGGCCGATCAGCAGTGTGGTGCTCGGCGGGCTATTTCTTGGCGCCGGCTCGCTGATTGGCGGCGCCACTGTTATGGCCGAGGTGTTCTTCTGGTTGGGGCTCATCAACATCCTGCTGGCGATCTTCAACATGATTCCCGGTTTTCCGCTCGATGGAGGACGCGTCCTGCGAGCTGCTATCTGGTGGATATCAGGCAGCTATCTGCGGGCTACACGGTGGGCCAGCTATATTGGCCAGGGATTCGCTTACTTCCTGATCCTGAGCGGGATCGTCTCGCTCTTTGTGAACACCCTGCTGATCGGGAGTGCATTGTGGCTGCTGATTCTGGGTGTGTTCCTGCTGAATGCCGCCAAGGGGCATTTGCAGAGCGCTCACGTGCGCGTTGGCCTTAGCGGAATCTCCCTTGGTGAGCTGGTCCGTAACCGTATGCCGGTGGATGCAAGTTGGCCGCTGCCCTATGCCATTGACATGATGGCCGTCGGGAGCGGAGGCGTGGCTTCGGCAGCGCCGGTGGTTCGCAATGGTCAGTTAGTTGGCGTTTTGGCCCTTGAGACGTTACAGGTCTTGCCAAGATTGCAGTGGGGCGGGACACGGGTTGAGAACGTCATGGTGCCGATTGATCGCGTGCGTGCCGTAGAAGCCCAGCGTGATCTCTATGAAGCCTTACAGGACGAGGATCTGCGCCAGCAGCCCTATCTGCTGATTACGGATGATCGGCGCCCGATTGGCTTTCTATCGCAACGGGATATCATGAACTTCGCTGAGCGCCGTCTCCGCAGTACCTAGGCTGGTCACCAGCCAACCATATTGCGCCGGGTCTTGACAGGCCCGGCGCTTTCGATTCGC
>JAADYW010000003.1 GCA_010092845.1 Chloroflexota bacterium | reverse complement strand
GGCCTCAGCCGATTCTTACGCCGGGGTCAAAGATTGTAACCCCCCGAGACTTTGATAACCGTCCCTGTGAGCCAGTCCGCCTGTTGCGAGGCCAGGAAGATGATGCTGTTCGCAATATCCTCGGGCTGACCCAGGCGTCGCAGCGGAATATCTGGCACCAGCTGGGCTTCCAGCTCAGCATCGATGTAGTCGGTTTGTGTTGGACCCGGCGCGATAGCGTTAACCGTGATCCCCAGCGGCCCCACCTCAATGGCGATGCTCCGCGTGAGGGCCTCGACCGCCGCTTTGCTCGCCCCGTAGCCAATCTGGCCGGCGAAAACCTGGGCAGCACTGGTGCTCAGGTTGATGATGCGGCCCCAGATTGCCTGCCGTTGTTGGTAGCGCCGGATGTATTCGGCGGTCATCAGTACGGTGCTCTCGGCGTTGACATCGAACATCGTGGCTAAGGCCGGAGGCGTGATGGCTGTAATCGTGTCATCATTCTGGTAGATGGCGGCGTTGTTTACCAGGATTTCCACCGGCCCAAACTGACCCTCAGCGCGATCGAATAGCGTGGGGATATTGTCCGCCACAGTCAGGTCCGCTTCCCAGGCAGCCGCCTCGCCGCCTGCCTCCCGGATGCTAGCGACAACTTGATCTGCAGTCTGCATCTGGCGGGCATGGTAGTAAGGCAGTCCCTTTTCGGTGGCGGCTAGTGCCACTTCGGTTGAAATACCGAACTGCTCGGGTGACAGACGTAGATATGTCAGGAATACTCTGGCACCCTGAGCAGCGAAGGCGTGTGCTGTAGCGGCGCCAATGCCATGATTGGCGCCGGTAACGAGGACAACTTTGTTCTCTAAACCAGGATCGAGCATGATTAGCGTTCCTCCAGAAGGGCTTCGTGAATATTGATTGTCAACTGGCCACCTTCAATGTGCCAGATGGTCGTCGCGAACTTGTCCACAAAGTAGCGATCGTGAACGACGGCCATGACACTGCCGGGGAAGGCCGATAGCGCTTCCTCGAAGTGTTCTCGAGAAGGGACATCGAGGTGGTTGATGGGTTCATCCAGGATCAATAGATTGGCGCCGCGCCCTACGAGGATAGCTAGCATCAAGCGCGCGCGTTCGCCATAACTGAGCAGGGCGTTTTTGCGGAAAACTTCGTCGCCAGTGAACAAGAAGTAGTGCAGGAATGAACGGGCTTCGGTCGTGTTCATCTGGACCTCGGCCAGTAGTGTATCGAGGACGGTTGCCGTGGGATCCAGAATATCCTGCTCCTGGGCCAGGTAGCCGATCTTGATGCTGGCGCCATAGCGCACACTGCCGCTAAGAGGCGGCAACTGGCCCACAATCGTCTTGAGCAGGGTGCTCTTGCCATGCCCGTTTGGCCCCAGAACGACCACTCGCTCTCCAGCCCGGACGGTCAGATCGAGATCCGACAGAAGCGGCGTATCGTAGCCAATGGTTAACCTGTCCAGGAAGATAACGTCCTGGCCGGTGGCGGGCAGGTCACCCAGATCAAGCTTGAGGTGCCAGGTCTGGGGCGGTTTCTCAACCCGGTCTTCAGAGGCCAGGTAGCGTTGCAGGCGTGTTTCTTTGGCTTTGGCACGTTTAGCGACCTTCTTAGCGTAGCGGCGTTGCTGATCGTTCTTGGTCGCGTTTTCTTTGCGCACGGCACGGGCCATCGTGCGGCTGGCATCGGCTTGTAGGCGGGCGATTTCAGTTTGCTGATCACGCCATTGGGCCCATTGCTTGTCCAGCGTGGAGCGGACGGTATGTACGTAGTCGCGGTAGGCGCCAGGATAAACCGTGGCAGTATGCGTAAGCTCATCCAGCGCCACGATCTGGGTCACGGTACGGTCCAGGAAGGTGCGATCGTGCGAGACGATCAAGGCCCCGCCTTCGAATTTCATCAACCAGTCCTCGAGCCACTCTAGAGCCATGATATCGAGATGGTTGGTCGGTTCATCCAGGATCAGAAGCTGGGGCGCGCTTATCACAATGGCGGCCAGCCCCAGACGGGTTTTCAGCCCTCCCGATAGCGCGGCGACAGGTGTCTCCAGGGAGAAGTCGTTCAAGGCAAATGCATCGAGCATCATTTCGCCCCGGGCCATGTCGACACGGCAGGACAGCATTTCGAGTTTCTCCAGAGCGCGGTCATAGGTCGCCAGAAGGCGATCAAGTTGGTCGCCGACGCTTTGGGAGATCGCCTCCGCCAGGCGGCTAACCTCGGCTTCAGTGGCTTCAAGGGCGGCCAGATCTGGCATCAAAATCTCGCCGATACTGTGCCGGCTATCCGCACCGAATCCTTGTGGCAAGTAGCCCACGCGCAAATCTGACGGGGTAAATAGCACGCTACCTTGATCGGGTTCCAATTCGCCCATGATGATCTGCAGCAGCGTTGTCTTGCCGCTGCCATTACTGCCAACCAAGCCGACACGTTCGCCCGCATTGATTGAAAAGGAGACACTGTCGAGTACGGGTTCATCTATGTCGCGAAAGCGCTTGGTGATATTCGAGACGGTTAACATGAGTCACCTCCATGAAAGCAAAAACGCCGTCTGGGAACATCCAGACGACGGGTGAGTTGCCGGTCTTATGAGTCGGGAATCGTGACTGAGCTAGACGCGCAACATGGTCATAGGATGCCACCAATCTTTGAGACTAGGCATTGTTGACCAGTGTGCGCATTAAGGACCCCTCTACTCAGTTGTGCGATGTCTGGGAGGTGCATCAAATTGACTTCACCCGCCACGACACTATATATTGTATGCCGGTGCATGCTGAAAAGTCAAGAGGTTAAGCCATGAGCAACGATGCCGCGAGCTATATCATCCGGCCCGTACAGGCTGCTGACAGACCTGAGGTCGAGCGTTTCCTGACGCAGCAGTGGGGGGTGCCCATGGTCGTTTCACGCGGAAAGACGCACTATCCCGCCGAACTGCCAGGCTTTGTCGCCATCCATGCTGGGAAACTCCTCGGTCTAATCACCTATCGGATTGAGGGCAGCGCCTGTGAGATTGTCACAATTGATAGTCTGGCCGAGCGGATAGGTATCGGGGCCGCGCTAATTGCCGCTGTCCGGGAAGTGGTTCAGCGGGAGGGTTGCACACGGTTATGGTTGATCACTACCAATGACAATCTCAACGCACTGCGTTTCTACCAGAAGCGTGGGTTCTGTCTGGTTGCGGTCCACCGGAATGCCGTCATGGAATCACGGCGTCTCAAGCCGCAGATTCCATTGCTCGGCCATGACGACATTCCGCTACGCGACGAAATTGAGCTAGAAATGCAACTCGATTAGTCCGGTGTGCCCCAGCGCAGTGCCACCGCACTCCAGGTATAGCCGGTGCCTGCCCCGGCCAGGACCACAATGTCACCGTCCTTGAGTTTGCTTTGGCGATGGGCGATATCCAGAGCGACGACCTGGTCCACTGATTGCATATGCCCGTAGTGATCCAGATAGATGGCCTGATCCTGGCTGAGCCCTAGATCAGCCAGGATACCGTTATAGGCTGACCGCTTCATGTGAACCAGCCCCAGGAAGCGGATGTCCTCAGGTTTGTAGCCGCTTTTCTCCACGGCGCCATGGATCACTTTCAGGAAATTGGACTGCGAAACCTGTCCCAGACGTTCGCCCATATATTCAAGATCTGGCACATCAAGCTGGTGCAGCTCTTCGGCGATTGTCTCTTCACTTGGCGGCCGGTAACTGCCGCCAGCTTCCATGACCACGGTCTTGCTGAGGGTGCCATCGCTGATCACGGACGCGCCCATGACTTCATTCGTCGCCTCATCGCGCTTGAGCAAGGCTGCCGCTGCGCCGGCGCCAAAATTGTACATGAACCGCGCCCGAGGATTATCGTAGCTGACCAGGTCGTTTTCACGGGAAGCGGTCACCAGCAGCACATGTTTCAAGGACTCATCATCGCGCATCATTCCGCGTGCAGTCTTGAAGGCGATGGGCGCCCCCGCGCACAGGGCGTACAGCTCAAACGCACCCGCATTCTCTGCCCCCAGGAGTTGTTGGACCCGTGTTGCCGCTGACCAGACGTAATGATCTTTATACTCGCTGCCGTGATAGATGATCAGATCGAGGTCGTTGGCATCGAGCCCTGCCCGTTCGAGCGCCTGACGCCCTGCATGAGCAGCCATCGTTGCACAGTGATCGTCTGGACCTGCGATGTGTTTCTCCACAAGGCCCATCTTCTGGCTCACAACTTCTTCGGGAATACCTGTTGCGCTCGCAATATCGGTAGCGGTCTCAATTTTTTGGGGAAAATAGGTCCCCCACGCGATCAGACCTATTGGGGTATCAGACATCCTGTTACTCCTTATGTATTGTGTATTCTGGGTTAAAATCACGTTTCTAAATAGTTTGCTATAATAGAGGTAACCAAGATCTGGATAAATATCTGCCCAGGAAATTGAAAAATTTATGAAGACAAACCTTGTCGACGTTTCCTGGCCCATTGTACTGTCTGAAAACGTCGATTGCGATAGCCGGTTTCGCTTTCACGCTTTGCTGGTGCGATTGTTGAAGTCCCAAGTTAAGAAGTAAGAGCATGGTAATATTATGCTTATTGGGTGGGGACGGTTGTTGAATAATGTGGCTATCCCTAGGCGAATCCGCACCTTCTGTTTACAGATACGGTTTCATGAAGTTTGTAAAATTAGATTGACTCTCTCTTCTTTGCTGCAATAATCTTGTGTTAAACCACCTCGTTGTAATAACGCTATTAACCGAAGGCTGAGGGGAAGCTTTATTGTGAATATACCCTGGATAAAAATGATGTTGAGTCATTCTCTATTACGTCGGCTTTGGGTTGCAAGCCTAACGCTGGTTGTCGTGATCGGCGTGTTCTTCGGCATTTCAGGTGATGGCCACGCTCAGGACATCGTCCTGGATGGTAGCCATACAGTACAGGCGGGCGAGACCGGTACCATCGAGATTGTACTCGCAACAACACCTCAAGACGGCGCGGATTTCCCCTTCACAGGTGGTCTGGGCGAGTTCACACTCGACGACGCCCAACCGGACGATGGTGATGATTACTCGGCTAGCTACACGGTCACACAAGCCCCGGGCGAATATGATGTAACCGCGGACATTCCGTTTGGCTGGAGCCTTGACGCATTTACTTGCCAGTCAGACGATCTTGGCGACACCACGACGGTCACCGACACAACGGCGCGCATTGATCTCGATCTGGATGAGACCGTGATTTGCACGCTTACGAGTACGCAGCTTCCGCAAGGCCAATTCACGGTTCTCAAATATAACGACATTAACCAGAATGGTGCCCGCGATAGCGGCGAAGATGTTCTGCCCGACTGGGAATTCACTGTTATTGACCCGATCGCGGGGCCTGTCGCGTCAGGTGTAACCGGCCCTGACGGTCGCGTGGAGTTCTCGGTACCCTTTGGGCAGTACACTGTCTGTGAGACACTCCAGTCTGGATGGGGAAGCTCCGATCCTGGCGGCGATACGCCTTGCAAGGAAGTGGAGGTTCCCGAAGGAGGGATCCAAGAACCGTACTACACGATCGATTTCGAGGGGGATGTCGGCGCCGAGTGGTCTTCGGACAATGTTGATATTGCGCCCGCCTCGGGTGAACGATTCCTTGGCCGTTTTGCCAGGGACAATTCCGTCACGCTTTCGCTAGACGGGTTGCCAGAGCACGAGGGGATTGCCGTTGCGCTTGATCTGTACATTATTGAGAGTTGGGATGGCAATTCGGATCCAGATCGTTGGGAATTGGCAATCGCGGGCTCAACCGTGCTATCAACCACTTTCTCAAACCAGGGCCAATTCAACCAGGCTTATCCTGATGCCTATCCCGGTGGCAACAATCCGGCGCGAACGGGGGGCGACGCCTTTGATACCCTCGGTTTCGTTGGAATAGGCGGCGATACCACCTACAATCTCGCGTTCAGCATTCCCCACACGAGTGCCGATATCGAGGTGCTGTTCCGGAGTATTGGACTTCTGGGTGTGGGCGATGAGAGCTGGGGGATCGACAACGTTACGGTATCTCTCGTTATTGAGAACGTTGTAACTTTCGGAAACTACGAGCTTTCGCGCGGTAATCTCTCCGTCACCAAGATTGTGGACTGGTCGACGATTGACCCTGATCAAACGCAGACATTTGAAATATGCATTGAGGGCCCGTTGTCTGAGCCCACCCCCGTTCAGCAATGCGAAACTGTCGGCTACGCCGGTGATACGGTTGATTGGACGGATCTGATTATCGGTGACTACGCAGTCACTGAGACGCCTCCGGGTGACGAGTGGGATGTGACGATTGCTGATCAGACTGTCACCGTTACTGCCGGTTCGACCGCGACAACAACCGTTACCAATACCCTGCAAACAGCGTCGCTCACTGTCGAGAAGGTCTTGGATGGCCCCATACCGGCTGCGTCCTGGGATTTCACGCTGGACGACGACCCATTTGTGACGTTGCCGGCGGCGGGCGGGACTGAGACCGCAGTACTTATTATCGGCCAGTACACGCTGGCGGAAGAGACGCAGACGGGCTACGTGGCGAGCGTGAGCTGTACTGACGGCAGCAGTGGCGCGGCGAGTGTGACGCTCGAACTGGCGCCGGGGGATGATGTGACCTGCACGTTCACCAACACGGCGGCGGCGGCGAGCCTGACG
>JAADYW010000152.1 GCA_010092845.1 Chloroflexota bacterium | reverse complement strand
GCATTTGCCCCATCCACCGCCATCAATGTCTTCGTAGGCGTTTTCATTCACCCCCACCTGCCCATTAAGCACATCCAGCGCCAGTGTCTCGTCAGTTAGCATGACATCATCTTCGGGCCATTCAGGCATCGTGTTGGGCAGTTTGATGTCCGCATCGGTGTCGAAAGTGATAATCGCGACACGGTCACCGCGTACATAGTCCAGCCGCTTGATGAAGTTACGTGCGGAGTCCTTGACGTCCCGGAAGGGGTGGCAGATCAGGTCCGAGTAGTCGTTGTCGGCCACACTCGAGGTGACCCCCAGAGGTTCGCCGCCATCCCGGGTCCCATTCCCATTGTAGTCAACGAAGATCTTCCAGGTGCCATCGATGTCCTGGTAGATACTGCCATTCCCAGGGTCATTACAACAGGGCCCCCATTGATACATACTCCGGTCTACATTGATCGTCGGCGGGGATAGGGTCGAGGTTTGCCCAAATGGTTGGTAGTATTGGACTTCTTCGAAGGGGCCGACATCGGTGGCGCCATCAAACTGATCGTTTTGACAACTGGCGCGGAATTGCGGCTTCGTTGGTTGTGTGCCATAGATATCGTAGCCGATGGCATCGTAATGGCTCAATTGAGTGGCACCGGACATCGATTGCGAGGTGTCCAACACCAGCGCCACGTCCAACACCGCGGTCTCGGAGACCGAGCTCGCTTCAAGCGTGATGGTATCAAAACCCAGTAAGCGTAAGAAGAACGTCTCGGATTCGATCTGGGCCCGGACACGAACCAACTTGCGCGGATTATCCCATTTACATAGCTCAGTATTGCCCATTGCAGAAGGATCGGGGAAGCTGCCTTCGGGATGTGGATTACCTTCCCACTGGTCCTTTCCTTCGCGCCAGTTTTTGATATCCGTCTCGCACGTTTCAACCCATACGCGATGGGGTTCTAGACCGTGAAGCTGGATGAACTCGCGGGCGGTGAGGGCCACTGTACCGTAGTCCGTGCCCTCACGGATCTGGCCAGCCGCTGCGATCGCCGCCGCGTCAATTGTGCGTCGCAGATTACTATACCGCACGAAAAGGACGGAGATGTCGGTTACCAATCCGACAAAGGCAGCCAATGCAATAAAGGCAAACGCCAGCAGCACAATTGACTGGCCAACCTGGTCCTTATTGAAACGCGAGGTAAGTTTCTTCAATAACCATTTCATCGTGCTCACCTCTTCAGCTTATTCTGGCGTCGCAGTGGGTTCTACGGATGATACCGGGAAGAAAGACCAAACATGGAGATCGATCGGATTTCCGATCCATGTGAAGAACGGCAAGTCCAGCAGTTGCTCGTGTTCCCAGAAGATCTCCACCAGGACGATCGCATTGTTGGGTAAGTGGCTGGCTTCCAGCCCCGTGATGGGGTCCCCAGTTTCGTCCAGCATGGTACGATTGATCAAGTCCTCGATCTCACTGATCGAGAACGTTGATCCGATGCAGCCATCTTCTTCATGGTTGCCCCGGAAGACATAACCCCGACGTCCATCAACTGCAGCATCAAAACGATCCGGGTCCCGCCCCGTTGCCAACCAGGGGGGATTAAACGGGTCGCGCCCATCATCCGCACATTCGTTGCTGCGGGCGGGGAAACGGCCAGTCACGCTGGCCCTTGGACCTCCGCCGGTGTCAACAATCGCGTATGAAATCACTGAGACCGCGATATCATCTACGCTGTCGTCGAACTCCATTGGGAGCATATTGGTAACGACAGCACAGGCGACGCCGTCATAGAAGTCCAGCGGTCCATCCACACCATCGCTGAAGCCAGCGACAGTTGGCCCCGGATACGAGGGTTCAAATTCACCCCGGTATTTGTTGTACGAACCTTGTTCATCGTCGCAGTCCATGCGCTGATACGTCAGTTCGTTACCGGGCACCCAGTTTTCCACCGGGTCGCGAACAGAACCATAGCGTCCTGCTTCGCGGCTAACATCCACCAGGGTCAAATAGTTATTGGCCAGCCAGCCAATCTCAACCAACCCCAATAGCATAACCATGAAGATAGGAAGCGTGATGGTTAGCTCGACCAGGCTCTGGCCTCTTGTCTGCCCCGGGGTGCGATCCAGGACGGCAATTAGCGTTTTTACTGTTCCCTTGAAAGGATTCTTCATGGCTCGCCCTCGGCTATCCCATTCAACAATTTGATGCTTTGGCTACGTTGTGGGGGTATCCTACCCATATGATTTGTTAATAGTTTTGGTGGCTAGTTAGGGCTTGATTCCTATCATATGCCACCTATTGACATAATACCATAGCTCTCAGGTATCCCGTGACTCTATTTGTGAGAACTTGTCGGTAAATTGTCATAGATTATCGAAACAGGCATCAAATAACCGCCATCCGGCAGATTCTGGATGACGGTTTGGCAAGCCAAGGAGCATGGGGTTGTCGGCGCTTGGCTCCGCAAGATTTCACGACCGAACTGAGGATACCATCCGGGAGTCCTGGCCAGCATATTCGATATTGGCGTAGATGCGATAGCCACGACCATGCAACGAGACAATGATCTGGGGACGATTCGGATTTGATTCCAGCTTGCAACGCAGATTGTGGATATGGTTACGCACGAGCGCTGTATCACCAATGCCAGGGGGATAATTCCAGACAGCTTGCAGAAGATCGCCAGCCGAGTGGTATTCGTCATGGCGTTGGCACAGGTATTCAAGGAGATCGAACTCGGTTGGTGTCAGGTCGACACGCGCATTGTCTACCCAGGCCAGGCGTTGCAAGTAGTCGATCTTGAGGTCGTGCACATGGAACTTCTGAGAGAAGCGCCGCAGCAAAGCCCGCACCCGAGCTGCCAATTCGGGCATAGCAAAGGGTTTAGCAATGAAATCGTCGCCACCGGCATCCAATGTGCGGATCATGTCTTCGCGATTGGAACTAATGAATAGAACCGGCACATGAGTGAGATGCGGCAGATTGCGCAATTCATGGCACATAATCAGCCCATTGCTGTTTGGCATTTCGAGGTCCAGGATAATGATGTCAGGGCGATACTCGCGCGCTGTGGGGATGATTTGGTACGCTTCCTGAACGATGATAACCTGAAGGCCTTCCGTTTCGAGGACCTCTTCGATCTGGCTGAGTATCTTCACATTATGGTCAGCAACGAGTACGGTTTGCATAATACCCCACTTGGTCATCCGTTGAGCGACACAGGTTTATTGTCGAGGAATTAATGTTGTGTTGAATTACACCTATTGTAACACCAACGTCTCGTTTGCCTTGTGAAGGTTATATGAATTTTCTAAGGGGCCTGGCTTGCGGTGTGGCTTAAGTTAGCGGCACCCCAACCAAGGTGGTACGTAGATGTGTAGCCTACAACATCCGGGCACAACGCCTCAACAACCATCCGTGCTCCACTCGCCCCTCTGAAAAACTACGGCCAGGGTGGCTCGTAAATATCAGGTATCGGCATTGATCATATAGCCCACCCCGTGGATGGTCTTAATGAACTTGGCGTTCTGCTGTAACCGGTCAAGCTTCGAGCGCAGGTTCCGGATGTGCGCACGCACCAGATCCGGATCGCCGGTGCTGGGTGGGTAGCCCCAGACGGCTTCCAGAAGATGCCCCGGCGAAAGGGCTTGATTGATGTGCTCCATCAGGTAGCGGAGCAGACGATGCTCAGTCGATGTGAGTTGGATGCTTTCGCTATCACCAGCCTGAACCTGGCAGGTATCCGAATCAAGCGTCAAGCTGCCCACCTGAATCTGCGCATTAGAGCGCAATGTATCACGTTCGCTACGGCGCAGCAGGGCACGAACACGCGCCTGAAGCTCAGCCAATTCAAACGGTTTAACCACATAATCATCCCCGCCAGCATCCAGGCCCGTAACGATGTCATCGGTCTGGCCACGAGCCGTTAAAAACAGTATCGGAACCTGGTCATATTGTGGTTCGCCACGAATCCGCTCACAAACCTCAAATCCAGTCAGTCCCGGCATAATAACATCCAGGATAATCAGATCCGGGATGCGCCCAGGCAATATCCTGAGGGCCTCATCACCCGATGAAGCTGTCCCAACATCAAATCCCTGACGTTTGAGCGCCCGCATTAGCGTTCCCAAGACATCAGGATCATCATCAACAACCAGGATATATTCACTATCACTCATAATTAATGTCAGGTGCCCAGGCCCTTGGCTACGGTCTCGGGCAGACGCACCTTTTCTCCTTTCTTGTCTTGTAGCTCGGTTGCCACGGATACTATTTTACAGGTAGTGAAACCAGGAAGGACACCCCTTCTTGCCGGTCGGCCTGGATCTGAATGGTGCCATGGCACTGATTAACGACCTGCTTGCAAATATGCAATCCCAGACCTGTTCCCTCGCCCGAGGCTTTGGTGGTGAAGAAAGCATCGAAGACCGCAGATCGTTGCTCTTCGGGGATACCTTCGCCATTATCCCATACCTCCACCTGAACATGCGAGCCATCCTCGCTCAGCGACGAGCGTATGCCAATGGTGGGGTTCTCGCTTTCTTTGACCGCGTCCCGAGCATTGAGCAAAAGGTTAAGCCACACATCTTCAAGCTGGCCCCGTAGACCCTGGGCTTTGGGGAGCTCGCTCGCCAGCTCAATCTTCAGGTTAACCTGCTTACGGCGAATATGGCTAGTCACCAATGATAGCGTGTTTTCGATTGTGGCATTAATGTCCATTGGCTCGGGGAATGCTTCCTCTTTGTTGTTCTGGGCCACACTCAAGAGCCGCCGCACAACTTCGTGGGCCCGCTGACCGGCACGATGGATTGCTTCCAACGAGATCATGTCGGGGTCCTCGGCCTCTTTGTCCTGCATTAGGATTTCGGTATCGCCCAGAACCGTCGTCAGAGGATTGTTAATCTGGTGTGCCACCGCGGCCGATAGCTCGCCAATGGCTGACATCCGTGCCGATTGAACCAGTTTGCCCTGGGTACGACGCAGCTCCTCCAGGCTTTTCTGTAGATCATGAAATAAGCGCGCATTCTGCAAGGCATTGGCCGCCTGAATCGCTAATGCCTGCGCCAGATTGATCTCACGCTCTGAGAACGAGCGTGGCTCGAGCGTATTCTCCAGGATAACCAATCCCAGGCTGCGCCCGGAAATGGTCAGCGGCAGCACCTGAATGCTCTGCGCATGATAGTAGTTGAGCAGTTCGACCGCTTCTGGTGACAAAGAAGTCGGCGACACGAATTCCAGCGGAACACAATCGCGCAGTGGTTTCTCCAGCGCGGCGAGGTGTTGCAGGGCAAATTTGGGTTGCGGGTCAGACAACCACACACCCAGACCAACATTCATCCGTTGGTGAAAGACTTTGCCATCGGTACCACGGACCCAGAGCCGGCAGAAATCTGCATAGAGTTTCTCAAGTAGATCCTGGCTGATATCGCGGGCACGGGCTTGATCTTCCTCTTTGCTCGGATCTACCTCGCGAATTAGAGTTAGCCCGGTCTCTTTGACAAATGACAGGTGTTCAACCAGCGTATCGCTATGATCTTTCAAATAATGTACCTCAAGAATACCAATGGGCTTGGTATCCACGGCTAATGGGACCAACCAAACCTGATGGGCGTGTTGGGCCTGGGCATAAGCCAGATCAGCCGGAATAGCCAGGGACTCCTGGAGCACTTTCTCAAAGGTGGCATGCTGCTCTGGATACAGTACCGGACCGGTATCTTCTGTCCAGAACAGCTGCCGTGAACTGGCCAGCACCTGGAGTTCGTCAAGATTCTCATCCCAGGTGGCGATCTCAACGCCACGCACATCCAGCGCCCCTAAGAGTTGCTGTGTAATGATTGGCAAGACGCCATCCAGGGCCAATGTGGAGTTAACGGCTTCGCTGGTCTTGAAAAGCGTAGTCAATTCGCGTGTTCGTGTGACCGTTTCGCCATAGAGCCGGGCGTTCTCAATCGCGATCGCTGCATGAGATGCCAGATCCTCAAGAAGGGTCAAATCCTGATTATTGAATGTTCGGTCCGAAGCCCGGTTATTGACACCCAGCACACCAATGACCTGTTCCTTCACCTTGAGCGGCACATAGAGCACCGAACGCACGAAATAAGCCGTCTTGAGCTTGCGCCAACCACCATCACCACTAATTATTGGCTTGCCGGTCTCAAACACCTGACCCGCCAGCGTATCACGTGTTTTGATACGAAACTGCCGCGCGGTCTGGTTATCGATACCCTTTTCCGCACGGATGTAGAGCGTCCGGCCATCTTCATCCGGCAGCAGGAGCAGCGCTTCTTCGGCGTGCGTGAGCAACGTAGCGGCATCCACGACCTTGGTAAGCACCGTATTCAGATCAAGATTAGAATTCAATGTCCGGGCAATATCGGAGAGGGTTTTCTGCTCAAGGAGATTTCGCGCCAGGAGTTGATAGACATCATCCTCGACCGCAGTATCTGAGGCCAAGGGCTGAGAGGGGCTTTGCACCCGGACGTACTGTAGGGTCTTAGCCACAGTGTTGAGCATCTCGTGAGCCCGCACAGGCAAGAGGACCACGCCCGAGGCACCATCCGGTACCGCCGGATTAAGATCATGGTCCATCAGAGCAATCCACGGAAAGCGCCCGAAAGCCGTGTCTTCGCGCAGCTCTTCTAGAATTGCCTGGACATCATTCCCCGAGACTCTGAGATCTACCAGGGCCAGATCATAGTGAGACTGGTCGGCCATCTCACAAGCCTCACTAACAGTGTAGGCTTGTTGCACGTAGTGCCCAGCTCCGGAGAGGATATTCTTGAGCAAGGTGACAAGATGCTCGTCATCGCCAATAACTAGAATGCGGTTTGTGTTTGGCTTTGACCAGGATTCCATACGTCGTCTTCAACCGTTCGGCTAGGTTAGATTTTTCAGACAATACCTATTTTGACTAAGTGTATATGCGTTTACAGTCAACCGTCAATGTCACTTAGACGGCTACTCAAGCATCACCATAGACCTGCACGACGGTGAGTAAGAGGCAGCGGCATTCTCTCCCGCTTCTTCCGGCCCACGTGTTGGACTATTCCTTGGGCAGAACGTCCTCTTCGCTAAGCTAACAGCAAGTATTGTAGCATGGGTTGCAGGTGGGGAATAATTCCTGTTACTGAAGTGTAGCTAGCCCTTGCCACATCTAGCTCTTAGTCACAGAAAAGAACTGGCCTATATACAGCGTGACGATGAACTCGCTGTCCCATCTGAGGGCAATTGGTGATAAAATGGCGAACGAAAGTCTTGCACAATTATTCCGGATCAACACACCACAAGAGGCTCACGCGGCGTTACTTTCGGCCGGTGCCTGGCATATTCTACCAAGTTCGCGACCCATCGCGGCTCGGATAGGATCCCGATGAACCAATTAAGGATGAAATTGTCGTGGCAACCAAAGCCCTCTATTTGAAATGGCGTCCCCAGCGGTTCGATGACGTGATTGGTCAGCAACACATCACCCGAACCCTCCAGGGCGCCATCTACCAGGAACGCATTCGTCACGCCTATCTGTTCAGTGGGCCGCGCGGAACCGGCAAGACCACAACAGCACGTTTATTGGCCAAAGCCGTCAATTGTCTTCATACAGATATCGCGGCTCGCCCTTGCAATGCCTGTGCGCACTGCCAGGCAATCAGTACCGGCCGGTTTCTCGATATCATCGAGATTGATGCCGCATCCCATACCGGTGTTGATGATGTCCGCGACCTGCGTGACAAGATCAGCTTCGCGCCCAGTGAGGGACGCTACAAAGTCTATATTATCGACGAGGTCCACCGGTTCTCAGGCGCGGCCTTTGATGCCCTTCTCAAGACCCTGGAAGAACCGCCGCGGCATGCCCTGTTTATCCTGGCCACGACCGAAATCCATAAAGTCCCCGACACGATCAAGAGCCGCTGCCTGATCTTCGAGTTCCGCCGCGTATCGCTCCGCGAGGTCGTTGATCGTTTGCGCCTGATCGTCGATAGCGAGGGCTTCAGTGTCGATGACGCCGCACTGGAGCTTATTGCCCGTCAAGGTACCGGCAGTGTCCGCGACAGCATCAGCTTACTGGATCAGATCGTATCCGATCCAACCGAGCATATCAGCTTCGCGCTCGCCCAGGCGATGCTCGGCGCGGCCGGTACGCGCTATGTGTGGGAAGTCGCCCAGGCCATTGCTGAGATGGACCCGGCCTATGGCCTGGACCAGATCAACGAGGCTATTGATACGGGTGCTGATCCACGTCAGTTTGGGCGTCAACTGGTTGAGCACCTACGTAAACTACTGCTCATTCAAATGGGCAGCGGACACATGGTCGATGCATCCGATGAGATACGCAACTTAATGATGGAGCAAACCGAATATTTCTCGCGCACAATACTGCTGAAAGCGATACGCGCGTTTAATGCCGCCATTGATGATATGCGCGGTGGATGGCAGCCTCAACTCCCCCTGGAAATCGCGCTGATAGAAACGATCTTGCCGCCGGGCGACGAACCACCACCGCCACCTCGTCCCGCACCGGAACGCCGCCGGCCAATCCCGGCACCACCCGTCGAGGACGCACCAACCAACCCGCACTCGTCCCAAGTGCCATCGTCGCAATCCGCTTCTCTGGGTGAGGCTGACCTGCCACCCAGCCGGGCCGAAGAAACGCTGGATTCCGCGTCAGCGGACGAAGCACCCGGCCTGGACATCAACCAGGTCTTGGATTACTGGCCCCGCTTCCTCGAAATGGTGCGCGCGGAGCATAAATCGCTGGCCAGTATTCTGAAGAAGACCCAGCCATTGGGCACCGACGGCCTGACCGTCGTGATTGGCATAGATAATGAGACACATCACCTCAAATTGGACAACGCCAAGACACGTACCCAGATCGTGCCCTTATTGCAGAAGCTATTTGGCGAAGGCGTTGATGTTCGAATAGAATTGGTGCAAGATTCTGCGTCGGCTACAGGTGGAGCAACAGACCGGGTCTCTGGCGACCCGCTACTCTCATATGCTAAAAGCCTTGGCGCAGAGATTACATTTAACGACCTGGACGAAGAATCCTGAAAACGGGATTCAGAAGGATATTTTGTTAAGGAGTAACGGTAATGACAAAGCGAAGCAGTGGAGGACGTCGACCCAAGGGCGGTGCCCCAGGCGGGATGAACCAGGGCGCTATGATGCAGCAAATCCAGAAGATGCAACAGGATATGGCCGCCGCTCAGGAAGCTCTGGAGCAAGAGACGATCGATGTGACCGCCGGCGGGGGTGCCATCACCATAACTATTACTGGTCACCAGCGTGTCCAGAGCATTGCCATCGACAAGGATCTGATCGATCTGGAAGATGAGGAATGGCTGTCGGACCTGCAAGATCTTCTCGTGGCGGCCATCAACCAGGCAATTGAGCAATCCCAGACGATGGCGGCTGAACGCATGGAAGGTGTCACTGGTAACCTGGGGGGTGCGCTACCCGGTGGCCTGGGTGGTCTTCTCGGTTTGTAACTGATGCGCGAGAGCAAGGCGATTATCGAACGCACCAGGCGCATTGGGCCGAATTGGCAACACCTCGCATTGGCAGTTGAGGATACTGCCCTGGCACAGATCGCTCCCGGGCAGAGCCTCTTGGTCCGCGCGACCGATTCCCGGGACCCATATCTTCGTGAGAACTGGGTCCCTGTTGGTTTCGATCCTGAAGTCAACGTGCTCCAGATTGAGCATCCCATTAACCGTCACTATGGTGCGGGGGATGCCGTCAGTGTCATCGGACCGATCGGGCTTGGCTTCGAGATCATGCCGGGCGCCAATCACTTGCTGCTGATTGCCCAGGATTATCCCCCCACACGCTTGATTTTCTTGATGATGCAAGCCATCGAAAACGGATTGGCCGTAACCCTGGTGCTGACAGGTATCGCGAGCCGCTATCCGATAGCAGCATTGCCCCCGGTAGTAGAGGTTGTCCACAGCGAAGAAATCGTCGCCTGGCCCGGCAACAAAGAAATGCTGCAATGGGCGCACCAGGTATTTGTTATCACCTCGCCCGTTTTCGCTGAGGAGCGGTACCGCGCCGTTCAGGAGCTGGCCCGTGATGCGCGCCAGGCATTGCCAGACCGCTTCTTATCAGGCATTTTTGACCTGACCATACCGTGTGGCACCGGTGCCTGCCAGGCGTGTATGGTACGCACCCGCCAGAATGATGGTCTGGTTTGTCTGAGTGGCCCCGCTTTTGATCTCGCCAAACTCAAACGGTCCTGACCTATGACAACGCAAACAGTCATCTTCTTTGGCGCACATCCTGATGATGAAACGATTCTGACCGGCGGAACCCTGGCGCTGCTCGCCCAGCGCGGTTTTCGCGTGGTAGTTGTCTGCGCCACCCGGGGCGAGGGTGGTGAAGTTGGTGAGCCGCCCGTGACCGATAACCGCCACCAGTTAGGCGTGATCCGGGAGACAGAACTCCGCTGCGCTTGTCAGGCCCTTGGCGTGGACGAGGTGATATTTCTGCCCTATCAAGATCCGGTCATTGGCCCGGGCGAGGAACTCTATGCGTTTGAACACGATCTCGACACCTTACTCGCTCAAGTTCAGGATATTCTGATGCGTTACCAGCCATTGCTCGTTTTGTCGCATGGCTCAGACGGTGAATACGGGCATCCAGCCCACCGGTTATTACATCAGGTGACGCTTCAAACTGTTCAATCAGCCCCCTCAAGTCCACTGCTGTACAGCGTTGCGGCTCAGGTGCCCGGCATCGAAGATCGATTGTGGAACCAGAGTGATCCGGCCCATCTGGCAATTGATATTACCTCCTGGGCCGAGATCAAGCTGGCAGCCGCCACCTGTCATCTATCCCAGCACGCCTTATTCAAACGGCGTCGTAAGCTCACCAGCATCCGGGACGCCCTACGTTTAGTGGAGGGCTTCTACCGGCACTGGCCTCCCCCTGACACAGCGCCCAATGATGTTTTCGCCGCGCTTATGCTGGAAGCCGGTGCGTGGCGACCCGATCACACAGGGGCAACGCAAAGGGAAATACATGATTGAGATCACACGCGCCGGAAAATACTCGCTGATTATTGATAATCCCGTGATGATCGCAACCGGGATGGCCGGCTTCGATGCCACAGCTTACCGAGACTTAATCGACCTGGAGAAACTGGGGGCAGTCGTTACAGCGGGGATCAGTTGGCGTGCACGCGGTCCTGCCTATGGGCCACGGGTAGTGCCCATCGGTGGGGGCTTCCTGCTCCATACGGGCTTACCCAATCCAGGCGCACGAAATGTCATCAAGAAATACAGCCGGCAGTGGTCAAAAAGCTCCATGCCCATGATCGCGCACGTCATATCAACCACTTACGAGGACGTCGTCCGTTGCGCTGAGGCCCTCGAAGGCAGTGGTGGCGTCGTTGGTATTGAGCTGGGGCTTCGTGATGACGTCCTGCCAGATGAACTCACCGCCTCGCTCGATGCCGTGCGCGAAGGCTCGCAGCTACCAATATTGCTGAAGCTGCCGCTGCACAGTGCGGTGGATTTGTGGGAAATCGCCGAGCAAAGCGGCGCCGACGCCCTGGTAGTCGCTGCGCCGCCACGGGGCACCGATCGTGATCCAATTTCAGGGCAGCTTGTTGGCGGCCGCCTCTATGGTCCGTGGTTGAAACCCCAAGTACTGCGAATTGTCGGCCAGATCGCTGAGTTGGCGACGATTCCGGTCATTGCCTGTGGAGGGATTCACACCCCCGACGATGCACGAGACTATATTGGGGCCGGTGCTCGGGCAGTTCAGATCGACTCATTGACCTGGGTCAATCCTGGCATGGTTGAAGTGATCGCTCGCAATCTCGGTGGACTTGAGCTGACGCGGGCTGTTGGGGCTTTGGGTGACGAATGGGAGCCGGGGCTGGGGAAAACGCAGGTCATGCAACGTGATCAAGGCCGTTCCGCCCCGCCGCCCGCATCACCACCGCCACAGCTTCCGGAGCTACCACCGAGGGACGAGGACCAAACCGCTCCGACAGACCCGACGAATGATCTCTAGCCGTATGGATGAAGCCTGGATTATTCTATATCGCAACCAGCAGGGGATTGTGATGCTACACGGTGACGGCAATCTTGCCGATTGGCCCCGCTTGCCGGTCGATGCGCCGGTTGCCTATATCGAGCTTGAGTTTCCGGACCGGATTGTCCATTGCTATTATGCTGAAAACCTTGAGGAAGCGGAGGCCGTGGCTTGCACCCAGCTGGCGTATCAGGATGGTGTGTTTCAGCCCTGAAAACACCAGGCCCACAGAGGCCTCTGCGCAAAATCACGCGATTTCGGCGCCGTAACTTGACGCTCAACACGTTGTAGCTACAGCATATACGAGTACGCAGAAGGGGCATTTGTGCCATGACGTATGAAAACGCTTCGCGCCAGGCGAATAAGATGCCGGCTGACTCAGCGATTGACCCACCAGGGGGACTATCCGCCAGCGAGTTGGCGACTCTGGCGCTGGTCTGTGATACGCTCATCCCCAGCCTGGCTGTTGATGGCGATCAACAGGCTTTTTTCCAACGCCGTGCGCATGACCTGGGCATTGCCCACTATCTGGCCGACACCTTGAGCACGCAAGTAGAAGCAGGGCAGTTGCGCGAACTCCGGCTGTTCCTCAACGTCATCGAGCAACCCCTCCTCAATAGCCTCTTGTCACGGATTAACCGGCCCTTCGCGGCGATGTCCATGGCTGAGCGCACAAGTCTCCTCCAGTCCTGGGCAACCAGCCGCCTGAATCTGCGGCGCAAGGCCGTTCAAGCCATCAAGCGCCTGGCTCTGTTCTATTTTTATAGCTTGACCGACGAGAATAATCAGAATCCCAATTGGGCAGAGTTGGATTACCAGGTTCCGAGCCAGCCGGCCACCGATAATCCCGAACCAGTAATTAATCCGCTGGAGATTACTGAGGACACCACCTTATCGGCGGATGTGGTCGTGATCGGCAGCGGCGCTGGTGGCGGTGTAGTCGCCGGCGAGCTGAGTGCGGCAGGCCTGGATGTCATTGTACTGGAGAAGGGTAGTTTCTATCGCCGCAGGGAGTACGATAGCCTCGAACTGCCCAGCACAGCGCGCATGTTCGAGAAACGGGGCCTGCTGACCACCGACGACCTCAGCATGACCATTCTCGCCGGCAGCACCCTGGGGGGCGGTACAACCGTGAATTGGTCGGCCACCTTCCGCACGCCCGATTCCGTCCTGGCTGAATGGGAAGAACAGTATGGTGTCACCGGCTTCACGGGTGAAACCTACCAGCAAGCGATGGATGCGGTTTCGCAACGGATCCAGGCCGGTACTGAATACAGCATCCCCAACCGGCAAAACGAGATGCTCGAAGAGGGGGCGCATCGACTCGGGTATCAGGTCAAGACTATTCCGCGCAATGTTGACAACTGTGCTCGCCCGGAGTGCGGCTTCTGCAATTTTGGCTGCCTGAGTGGCGGTAAGCAGGGCACTGTCGCCACTTATCTGAGCGATGCTGCCAAAAAGGGTGCCCGTATCATCACTCAGGCCGAGGTCGAACACATCCACATAGCCTATGGACGTGCCACGGGTGTCCAGGCATGCGTCACCAGCCACGACGAACATCAGCACCAGCTAATCGTCCATGCAGACACCATCGTTGTCGCCGCAGGATCGATTCATACCCCGGCGATACTGCGGCGCTCCGGCCTGGGCAATATACACATCGGGCGCAACCTCCACCTCCATCCGACAACCGTTGTTTTCGCCACCTATGAAGAGCCTGTACGCGGCTGGGAAGGCCCAATCCTGACGCGCTATGTTGACCAGTTCCACAACCTGGATGGATACGGCTATGGCGTGCGACTAGAAACTGCCCCCGTCCATCCAGGCATCGGCGCGTCGGCTATCCCATGGTCCAGTGGGTTGCAACACAAGCAACAAATGGCACAACTGGCGTACATGGCCAATACGATTATCATCACCCGCGATGAGGAGGGTGGCCAGATCAAGCTAAATCGCAAAGGCCAGCCGCGCATTCGCTACGCGATGGCCGTGAGTGATGCCCGTCATATGCAGCGTGGTTTGTTGGCAAGCGTACGTATTCACGCTGCGGCGGGTGCTCGCGAGATCCATGGCCCATTTACTGTGCCATTATCCTGGGACCCTGAACATAGCGACCTGGAAACGTATATCAACACACTTGAGACCAGGCCACTTCTGCCCAACAGCCTCAGCCTGTTCAGCGCGCACCAGATGTCAAGTTGCCGTATGGGAGGGAGCCCAGCCCAGGGGGCACTTAACCCAACTGGCGAGACCTACGAAATCCAGGGCCTTTATGTTGCGGATGGCAGTGCCCTGCCATCTGCAACGGGGGTTAATCCCATGTTGAGTATCATGTCAGTTGCTTATATGATTGCCGCTTATATTAAAGCAAGGCATTAGTTTCCACGCAGGAGCAGAGCAGTTGCTGAGATCCGCAATCCTTCGCATTCGGCAGGGCGAAGCCCGACCTGTCCTGTGGCGCTGGCCCTTACCGTTCTGGATCACTGTGAGCTACCTCGTGGCGATGCTCACTGCGCTATTGATGGTTACCACCTGGCGCGAAGACGACCTCATGAACCCGGATGCCACATCAATTCTGCTAGCGGGCATTATTGGGGGATTATTAGCGCTCTGGCTTGCCATACGCAATATCCAGGCGGCCCTTATCGATGCTGAAACCACCTCAAAACAACGCCAAGACGACCTCACTGTCTCCCGGTTGCTGGCTCTCGAAGAAAGCCGAACCCGGCCCTTGTGGATCGTGTGGCTGATGGCGCTGGCGACCATCATTTTGATCGATGCGCTCGCATTGGTCGCTGGTAAGCCGGCCAGTAATCTCCCGATTGGCCTGGACCGCATTGATAGCGCGGCCTGGGAAACATGGTTCCTGGCATTGATCCTATTTGCGGGGGTTCGCCCAATCACTGAAGAACTCATTTTCCGCGGTATACTCTATCCAGCCCTGGCACGGTGGCTAGACAACAACTTGCTGGCAGCACTGGCGACGGCGGCTCTGTTCACAATCTTTTATCTACTCCAGGTCCTCAATGCTGATCTGGGGTGGACAACGATCTATTGGGGATTTATCTATCCGCTCACGCTGGGGCTCACCGCTAGTCTGGCACGCGCCCATACCAAGTCAACCTGGGCAGCGGTTGGGTCCCATGTCATGTTTGGTCTGTTTTTGGTGCTCAGTGCGATGGTTACTTTCGCGTAGACTTTCTTGCTGAATATTGAGGAGGTGAAAGATTATGGCAGATTATGAGAATATTCTGGTTGAAAAGCGTGATGATCGGGTTGGCCTGATCCGCTTGAACCGTCCGAAAGCGATGAATGCCCTCAATGGTGCGCTGATGACTGAACTCGTCGATGCACTCGGGGTGTTGGATGCCGACCCCGAAATTGGCTGCATGGTCGTTACTGGCAATGAGCGGGCCTTCGCGGCTGGCGCTGATATCAAGGAAATGGAGACCTCAACCGCCGTCGATATGTTGTACAGCGACCGCATTAGCCTGTGGGATCGCGTGCGGGACATTAAGAAGCCGGTGATAGCCGCGGTGGCGGGGGTAGCGCTCGGCGGTGGTTGTGAGCTGGCAATGGCCTGTGACATGATCATCGCCGCCGAGAATGCGCGCTTCGGCCAGCCAGAGATCAACCTGGGTGTGATCCCAGGAGCCGGCGGTACCCAACGCCTGACACGCGCCGTCGGCAAAGCGCTTGCCATGGAGATGGTACTCAACAACCGGTGGCTGAGCGCAGAGGAAGCCTATCGCTTCGGCCTGGTCAGCCGGATATTCAGCAACGAGCTCCACCTGGAGGAAACACTGCGCATTGCGAGCGAAATCGCGGCACGGGCGCCGGTCGCGCTGCGTATGGCCAAGGAAGCTGTCAACGCCGCTTTTGAGCTGCCACTGGCGGAAGGGCTTCGCTTCGAGCGTCGCGCCTTCTATTTTCTCTTTAGTACAGACGACCAGAAAGAAGGCATGAATGCTTTCGTGAACAAGCGAGAGGCGAAATGGCAGGGCAAGTAGATCCGACATTGTTCAATCCAGAACTGTTTTTCCACCAGATCAACCTCGTCGTTCGGTTTGGTGACCTGGATGCGCTGGGCCACGTCAACCATACCAAGTACCTGACGTATATGGAACAGGGTCGCATCAGCTATGCACGTGACATCCTGGGATGGGAAGGCGATCTCAAGGCCATCGGCATGATCCTGGCCAGCGCGACGGTGGATTATCTGCTGCCCCTGGGTTTTGGGGACAAGTTTGCCGTCATGACCCGCTGTACCCGCCTTGGCAACAAGAGCTTCGATATGGCGTATCTTATCCAGCGCAGCGACACCTCGCCGCAAATAGAAATAGCGGCAACAGGCGTGACTCGGTTGGTTGCCTACGCTTACCAACAAGATCAGACCATCGCCATACCGACAGCGTGGCGTGAGCGCATCCAAGCCTTTGAACCAGGCTTGAAACAGGGCGCCTGAAACTAAGTCTTCGCGGGGAACCGTGGTCATGTACTGTGCTTGACGGTGTTATGCGATCTCGCTAGACTTGAACTATCTGTCCTCGGAGTAACCAATAAGAGTAGCGTTGATGGTTGAAGACCCAGAACTCTCCGAGTTGCGCACCGAAGCAGTCGAGGATTTCTTGAAAGCTGTGTTCATGCTACAGCAGCGATATGAATTGGTGCCAACAACCGTGCTTGCCCAGCGCCTCAATATCACTCCCCCATCTGCCACCGATATGGCGAAGAAACTGGCCGACACCAAACGGCTCAAAGAGCCACTTCTTACTCACCAAAAGTACCGTGGCGTTCGCCTCACGGCACTCGGCGAGAGAATCGCCCTAGAAGTTCTGCGGCACCATCGCTTGATCGAGTTGTACCTCGTCCGGGTGCTTGGCTATACATGGGATGAGGTACATGAAGAAGCCGAGCGCCTGGAGCACGTTATCTCAGAACGTTTTGAGGAACGCATCGCTGAATTCCTCGGCCATCCGGAAATTGACCCCCATGGCGACCCAATCCCTTCACTTGAAGGGAAGATGCCTTCGCAACACCATCTAACCCCCCTGGATGACTGGCCGATGGGCGTCAAGGGTGTGGTTGCCCGGCTGCTCGACCAGACCACCGAAAAGCTGCGCTATCTCGAGCAGAAAGGGATAACGCCGGGGTCAATCGTTGAGGTTGTCGAGCGCGAGCCGTACGATGGCCTGACTCATATTGAGGTTGAGGATGAACGTTACGTGCTCAGCCAGACGGTAACGCGCTCGATCATGATTGCGAACCCTCTTGCAGAGAGCAGTGAATAGGTCACTTGCCCTCAAATCCATTTCGCATAAAACTGTACTTACTATCATCTCAACCGCATTGATACCGTTCAGGAGTCTATCATTATGGACTTGACACTACAGGAAGCCCTCGGTCCGGCTGAAGGACATGAGACCTGGGATTATTTCGTCTATGGATTGCTCTTCCTGGGGCTTGTCACGCTTTTCTTGATGGGTTCAAAGAGCACCCAGGGTGAGACCAGCATGGTGGCGCTTTTTGTCTTTATCTGTGTGCTGGACAAAGTCTATGCCATGGGCTACATGACTGATCTTGAAGGTATTCCGAACCCAACCCGCGAACAACGCGTTGAAGAGCACATAACCCATTTCGCAACCTATGTGATGCGATTAGCCCTTGTAGTCGCCCCATTAATGGCCGCTGCTATGACAGAGACCGGACGAGTCCGAATCCTGACGGGGATTCTAGCATTGGCCGGGCTTGTCTATTCATTTGGCCGCTGGTACTTTGAGCAGCGTGAGTCAGGTACCGGGATTACCTATCTCATCAGCGAGCCCCAGGTCATTGCCCAGAGCTCGCTGTTTCTGCTGGCGAGTGGGGAGCTAATCTGTCGCCGGGGTTGGCGCCGTTTGCGAGGCATATACGGGCGTCGACCAATGTTTGTAGGCCGGGTGCTGCCCGCGGACAACGCGGAAGTAAAGGTTGCGTAGCGCCTCAACCATAGGACCCATCTTGCCATTACCAACCGGTCGCTGATCGACCTCAATGATGGCCGCAACCTGGACACCGGTACCACAGAAAAAGGCCTCATCAGCGACATAAAACTCGGTGCGATCAATTGGGCGCTCAATCACTTCGAGGCCCATTTCTTCGCTGACCAGATGCATGATCGTGCGGCGGGTAATACCTTCGAGAATATCAGCGTTCACGGGGGGGGTAATCAGCTTATCTTTACGCACGATGAAGACATTCTCCGCGCTACCCTCTGAGACATGACCGGATTCGTCGATGACGAGTGCCTCATCGTAACCGTTCAATAAGGCTTCCGTCTTGATGAAGGCCGAGTTGATATACGCGCCCGTGAATTTCCCGCGGGCGGGTATTGAGTTGTCGTTGATGCGCCGCCAACTGCTTACTGCAACCCGGGTGCCTTCCTCGGCATCGACATAACTACCAAACGGAATCGCAAACATCGCGAAGTCACCGGCCAGATCGTTGAGCTTCACACCGATAATCGGATCTGATTTGTAGATAAGCGGACGAATATAGGTGTCAGATCGATAGCCTTCTGCCTGCAAAAGCCGCAGCAAGATCGAAGCCATATCTTCCTTGGTATAGGGGAGGTCCATCAACATCATCTTGGCTGAAGCCAGAAGCCGTTCAAAATGCTCCAATACACGGAAGATATACAGTTCCTCATCTTTATCATTCCAGTAGGCACGGATGCCACCAAATGCGCCGGTACCATAGTTGAGCGCATGCGTCATGATGCTGACTTTCGCTTCTTCGATCGGCACGATCTCGCCTTCGAAGAAAGCAAAACGGTTCTTGGGGGACAAAGCCACAGTTCACACTCCTTAGGTATCATTGGTCTTACAGCGATGAGACTAAAATATTGCCCTTTGGTGTACACCTTTTACTGAAGATTCTAAACCATTTTTGACCGCGAAGCATTAACATTCCGCATTTTCCACCACGGCACTGAGGTATCCACCTCAAAGCGGAATCGCACGATCAGGCGGATTCAAGCGATTGTTTCGCTGTCGTCCTTGGCGCCGGCGGCGGTTGGCTGGCACACTTAGTGATGGCGGCGCATAGGGATCGGTTTCGGCATAATCCAGATTCGCCTGCACCGCTAAGACCATTCGGTGAAGACGGCGTATCACCCGCAGGACGTGATTCGGCCGGACGGCCAGCAAGCTGCATTGGGGAGATCCCTGGCCCATTGCAAGCAGCTCTGCTTTGACTGACTTCACTGCATTTAGGACCTGGACCGTCTGTTGGATCGACACCACCCCGATAGCAGCGACGATGTCAATAGGTTCGACACGCCAGCCGGGCAAAACATCGGCCTCGTTCAGCATTTCTGTTGCCGCTGCCACTGCCCGTTCACGTGTGTCATGGTGTGCCGTGGTAGGCACGATATAGCACAGGAGCCGTCCCGCATGCGAGTCTACGCTGATTACAGCCCGCGCCGGCACATAGAAAAACTCGCTAAGCAACGATTGAATCGCATCCAACAGATCGAGATCCCTGGCCGGAACAAACACCAGCACGCCTCCAATCGCCGTAACTGCGCTCAAATGTCGCGGGGTATCCCCATCTTGTTGGCCAATGAGTGTCCCCGGTTCGAGTGGGGCGAATGTATTCCGTACACGTAAACTAATCTGCGCAGAGATCAGAGGTTCAACGGTTCGGGGATGCAATACCTTTGCACCAAAGTGGGCAAATTCGCTGACCTCCCCAAAGGAAATCGTCTTGATCACACGCGCTTCTTTGATCCGGCGTGGATCAGCCGACATTACCCCATCAACATCGGTCCAGATCCAGACCTCATCAGCGTTGAGGAGCCTGGCGATATACGCTGCCGAATAGTCTGAGCCCCCCCGCCCCAAAGTGGTGATCTTCCCTTCACGTGTTGCGCCGATATAGCCGGTGACTACAGGCATCACGCCCTCACGCAACAAGGGAACCAGCACCACCTGGGCGCGTTCTATAGATTGGTCATAAAGTGGCTCGGCATTCTGGTGGCGGGTATTGGTTACTAGGACTTCACTCGCATCGATCGCATGGGCAGGGCCAAGGCGGATATGAACGATGCACGCCAAAATGCGCGCCATCAGGCGTTCTCCCATTGACAACACGATATCTTGCTGTGCCGGACTGGCGCCTCCCGCAATGGCAATTTCATGACAGGTTTCACGAAGAATGTCCAATAGTGCGTCAATAGATGCTAAGGTATCCGCCACAAGCCCCGCATGTTTACCAGAATCGACGAGATGTTCCAGCATGCGCTCATGACGATGTCGTAGTTCCAGCAGTTGGTCCTCAGTAGGCCACCCAGCGCCAGCCTCATCAACAAGCTGAACCAGCGTATTAGTCACGCCGCCCATCGCCGAGGTCACAATCACTAGACTATCCCACTGCTCTCGTTGGGCAGCAATAATGCTGATAACCTGCTCAATTGCGTCCCGACTACCGACCGACGTGCCTCCGAACTTCATGATGAGAACCGACATTTTGGCCTGCGCTCCTAGACGATAATATAAACAAAATCGCGACGTGGATTAGGCTTCACGTCGCGATCTGATTGGCTTCTTGATTGTCTTGTGGGGCTTACCCATCAAGCGACGCGAAACTCTTCTCCCAACACGGGGAGGTGGCTTGCATAGTCGGAGTCGCTTGACACATTTCGAGGTACATCTACTGCATCGTCCAATTCTCGGTAAGCCAAAGCTGCGCTCAGCATATCACAGGACCCCCAGTGAGGCAACCACATCCTGGCATATCATCCAAATCCGAAGAAACACCTAAAACTAACCTATCACCAACACGGAGCTGGGGAGCAGCTTAAAACCAGAACATCCCCGCCGATGACATCTGCTTATGGATCTCAACAGGTTACAGAGGGACCACAAAAATGAAGAACGTAAAAAAACATAGACAGTGGTGGGGGATGATGCGGGAAGGGTGGAGCGTGGGACCTGGCGCGCACGGAAGTGGCAGGATAGCGGGGGGAG
>JAADYW010000151.1 GCA_010092845.1 Chloroflexota bacterium | reverse complement strand
GTATACGATGACGCCCTTCTTCTACGCCATCAGCATCTCCTTCCGCACAAACGCCCAGGTGTTAGTAGAAGCGCGTTATCTGCCCGAAGACCCGGCACTCACCAATTTCCAGAATCTGCTGGATGACGACGATTTTCTGAACACGCTCGTCAACTCGTCAATTGTCGCCAGTGTTACGGTGGTGTTGTCGCTGGTCGTCGGCTCGTTTGCCGCGTATGCGTTGGGACGGGTGCAGTTCCGCGGAAGAATGGTCGTTCTCTATCTGGTATTGGCGATGACGATGTTCCCGCAAATCTCGATTCTGTCGGGCCTGTTTGGCATCGTCAACGACCTGGAACTCTACGGCTCAATCTCCTCGCTGATCTTCACCTATCCCATCTTCACCCTGCCGTTTACGGTGTGGGTCTTGACCAGCTTCTTTCAGGGGTTGCCCCGAGAGATTGAGCAGGCGGCTCTGGTTGACGGGGCAACCGCGTTCCAGACCTTCTGGCGCATCCTTGTCCCGCTGACGGCCCCGGCCCTGGTGACCACCGGCCTACTGGCGTTTATCGCCGCCTGGAACGAGTATTTGTTCGCGTTGACGTTCACCCTGGTAGACCCCGGCGCGCAGACCGTGCCGGTTGCTATCGCGCAGTTCAGTGGTTTTGGCTTCGAGATTCCTGTTGCCGAGAGAATCGCTGCGGCTGTCGTGGTGACGATCCCGCTGCTGGTGCTGGTGTTGATCTTCCAGCGTCGGATCATTGAAGGTCTGACCGCCGGCGCGGTGAAAGGCTAGACCCACCGCCGCGTACATGTTGCACAAAGGTAGTTTCTCGGACATAATACTCGTTGTAACCGAGAAGCTACCTTCTTAACCATGAGGGGAGGGCAACATGTCAGATAAGTCAACGGAAACAAACAAACGTCCCTGGTATTTCTGGGTGATGATTTTCGCGCTAATCGGCGCGCTTCTGGTAGCCGGAGGCGCGTTACTCCTGTACGAACCCGAAGCCACCACTGTCGAAATCCTGCCGCCGCTTCCCACCGCCACCGACCTGCCGACCGCCACACCGTCTCCGCTGGAAGTTTACGTCACCGGCGCGGTGCTACGACCCCAGGAGCGGCTGAGTCTTGCACCGGGCACGCGTGTAGAAGATGCTATCGAGGCCGCCGGGGGAGCCGCCGAAAACGCCAATCTGGATGCCGTGAACCTGGCGCAGCGTCTACAGGATGGCGATATGATCTTCGTGCCGACGTTGCCGGTTCAAGATCAAGACGATGACGAAACAGGCGATAGCACTCCGTCGCCAACAGTCGAAATTTCTACGCCTACTCCCAATGCTCCCCGCCTGGTCAATATCAACCTGGCAGATCAGGCTGAACTGGAAACCCTGCCCGGAATCGGGCCATCGCTGGCCGGACGTATCCTCGACTATCGCGAGGCAAACGGGCCTTTTGCAACCATCGAAGACCTGGAAAACGTTGCCGGAATTGGCTCCAGAACCATCGAGAACCTGCGTCCCTATATCACGGTCGGCTCAAACTAAGACAGTATTGGGCTGGGACGCGGACAAAATAACCGCATTTCAAAGACAATTCTGATTGATGAGATGGGATATAATACAGCTAGCAGCGCCAATAAGGCTGCTAGCCAGTTGCTTATTCCTGACAGTCGGCGACCTATTTTCAGGAGTGTACCAGAGGTTGGCAAAGCAAGAGCTACTCGCAGCATTTGAAGAGGCCCGCAACAAATTCCTGAAATCTATCGACGGACTCTCTGAAGATGAGCTTTTGCAACCGGGCGCGGTTGGTTACTGGTCGGTCAAAGATGTCCTGGCCCACCTGACCGCCTGGGAATCGGAACTTGTCACAGCCCTGGTTCGTATAGAACAGGGGAAGAAGGATGCACCCAACATCGTCGCCATTGACGACATTGATGACTGGAATGAAGGCCAATATCACAACAACGCCGCTCGCCAGCTTGCCATAATCCTGGACGATTTTCATGGTGTTGGCAAACATCTAAAGGCCGCACTGGAAGCCCTGAATAACCGAACACTTGACGACAACCGCGTTTTCGCCTGGATGGAGGGAGAACCCCTATCCTACCTGGTATACGAAAACGCGATCTGGCATGAAGAAGAGCACGCTGATGAGATTCTGGCCTGGCGTGAAAGAAAGGATTCGGACAACGAGGCCCCCCCATGGTAGACACACAACGCCCCTCAATAGATGACACCCTGAAAACCGCCTATCAAGCTGCCCACGAACACGCCATCTGGACAGACCTCTCGTCAATGGGACGATTGGTCTGCTCTGACCGTGACCGCCTGGATTTGATACACCGGCTATCTACCAACGATGTCAATCACCTGAAGCCCGGCCAGGGATGCTCGACCGTCTTTGCGACCGCCGTTGGACGGATTATTGACCAGGTTATCGTGCTGAATCGAGGCGAAACATCCTTGCTCGTGACCGGGAACGGACGCCAGGAATTGGTTCAGGGTTGGCTGCAACGCAACATCTTCTTCAATGACCGTTTTCAAGTCAACGTGCCCGGCGACGCACTCGGGCAAATGGGCATCTTCGGGGCCAAAAGCGCCGAATTGCTGGAGGAATGGCTGCCGGGTTCGGCTGATCTGCCGATTTACCATTTCCTCGAAAAGTCACCGGAGTCTGACACAACAGAAGATGCTGCGCTCGTGATTCGGGTTCCCGCTATTGCCGGGGACGGGTTCTGGGTGGTCGCTCAACCGGAAATCTTGCACAGGTTTCAACAGTGGCTAGCGGAGAAAGCAGTTGTTGAGGCCAACTCCGCTGCCTACAACGCT
>JAADYW010000150.1 GCA_010092845.1 Chloroflexota bacterium | reverse complement strand
GCGGACTTCGGCGATCTCTTCGGTGAAGGCGCGGAAGAGCCATCGACCGCAGGAGAAATGCCGGACTTTGGGGACATGTTCGCGGCGCAGGACGAACCCGAGGCCGAAGAAGGCCTGCCCGATTGGCTGGGCGGCGTAGGTGAAGAAGCACCGGCGCTGGCAGAAGATGACGCTGCGGACTTCGGCGATCTCTTCGGTGAAGGCGCGGAAGAGCCAGCGACCGCAGGTGAAATGCCGGACTTTGGGGACATGTTCGCGGCGCAGGACGAACCTGAGGCGGAAGAAGGCTTACCCGATTGGCTGGTAGAAAGCGAACCAACCGCCTCGATAGAGGACATTGGTTTGCTGCCAACTGAGGATACTCAAACAACCGAAGAGGTTGAGCCTGAAGCCGTGCCCGACTGGCTTGAAACGCCCAGCGATTCTTCAGGGCCGCTTTTCGTAGACAGCCGTGAGTTTGAGCCAGTAATCCCTGAAGGCGTTGAGCAAGCTGTCGGCTTTGAAGCCATAACTGAAGAAACCGATGACTGGCTGGCCGATGAAGAGTTAACACTGGAAGTGGTTGGTGAACCGGAAGAGGAAACTGACGCGTTGGTCAGTGAAATCCAAACCGAGAACCCTCCGGATTGGCTGCTTGAATTTGAGACGCAGGCAACAGATGAGGATGAAGCGTTTCCCGACATGTCTGCGATGGAAGCCTCTGTTGCCTCTAAGGATGAGGCAACCGCCGAGGCCGGTGAATTGCCAGATTGGATGGGCCAAGCGTCGGATGTCGAGGCGGATGCAGAATTGACCGGGCTGCCGCAGGGCGCTGTAGACACAGCTGAGGACACAGATGTACCAGAATGGCTTCGTCAGGACTCTCAGGATGAACTGGAGCAAGAACAGCAATCGCCTGATGAGCCGGAGATGGACGAGCTGTTCCGTGCGATGACCACAGGGAGCGACACCAAGAATCTTATTGCTGAAGCGGAACTGACTCCCGAGTTTGAGTGGATCAACGCTTTCAGTGACGAACCTGAGCCGGAAGCCGAAGCAACGCCTGAATCCAGTCTGGCACCTGATCTGTTTGATGACCTTCAAGCTGAGCCGTCACCAGAAGCCGAATCGGTTGCTGAGCTTGACGATGTCTTGCTGGACATTGGCTTGCCTGAAGTCGACGCGGAAGGTGCCGAAGACGCATTCGAATATAGGGGCGACCTGTTTGGTGAACCAGAAGCGGCTGAAGCCTCAGACGTGCCCGGTGTGCCGGATGATCTCTTTGCTGATATCCTACCCTCGCCAGCGGACGAGAGCATGGACGATCTGGATCTCTTTGCTGAGGACGAAGGCGAACCTGCAATTGAGATGGCGGACCTCGGACTGGACCTTGATTTCCCTGAGATGGCGGCGGCTGAAGAAATCGGCGATATTGATGGCTTTGACAGCATTGATGAGCTCTTCTCCGATATTGATGCTGCTGAGCAGGCCGATGATCTGGAGCTTGAGTTTGAACTGGATGACGAACCGGGCGAACAAGAATCCCTATCGCCTGCTGAGTTGGATCTCAACCTGGATGACCTGGATCTGCCAGAGTTGCCAGAGATTGAGACACCTGCCGACCTCGAAGAGTTGGCTGCCTTTGATGATCTTGATGCCGAGTTCGATATGACTCAAGTTTCTGAAACGACAGGACCTGGCGAGCCAGTTGCTTCTGAATTTGATTTCGCCGATACTAGAGATTTTGAGGAACCTGATACGGCTGCATCGGGGGAAGCGTTCACCTTCGACAAAACGCCGCCGTGGATGCGCAGACTGCGCCGGTCTGGAACTGGCCACACTGACGATCGTGACTAGCCTTTTGGCTACAATCAGGACGCGGACAATACTGTTTGTTATGCCGGGCAGGCTCCGCCTGGCAGACTGATCTGTAAGAAGGAGACGCGGCGATGGGTAATGACTTCCCAGATTTCGCCAGCATGAGTGAAGAAGAGCAGATGCGATGGCTCGAAAG
The DNA here is from genome assembly GCA_010092845.1 of Chloroflexota bacterium. Classification (GTDB taxonomy): domain Bacteria; phylum Chloroflexota; class Anaerolineae; order Aggregatilineales; family J027; genus J027. The sequence continues at coordinate 8,260 of JAADYW010000150.1, read as the reverse complement.
CCTAGCCGCCCGTCAGGGGGCCAAGAATGAAGAGTTCGTGACATCTGCCGATATGCAGGTCAATGAAGTTGACCCCGATACGGCGGATATGAGTCATGTTGGGCCGGGCTATACGCCGTCAGAAACGTTTAGTTTTTCGTCACATCCGGAAGCCCCACCTGAAGAACCCGTTTCTGAAGCAAAGCCTGCTCCACCAGAAGTACCGCCGGTTGAGCCAGCACCAGAAATGGCAGCACCGACGCCTTCAGCCGACGATCTCGCGACTTCCGATCCGATGGCGTTCCTGGAGGCGCTGGCGGCGCGGCAGGGGGCCAACCCGGAGGAGTTCACAACTGCTGCGGATATGCAGGTGCCGGAGATCGACGAGAGCACCGCCGATATGAGCCATGTGGGGCCAGGCTACACGCCGTCTGAGACATTCAGCTTTTCACGCCAGGAGCCGGCCGTTGAAGCACCCCAATTGCAATCAGAACCGCCCGCTGAACCTCCGGCCGCGCCGGCAACGCCTGAACCCACCGGGGCGCCCAGCCTAGAAGACCTGGCCTCTTCCGATCCGATGGCGTTTCTGGAGGCACTGGCGGCGCGCCAAGGGGCGAATCCGGAGGAGTTCACAACAGCCGCAGATATGCAGGTGCCGGAGCTTGATGAGAGCACCGCTGATATGAGCCATGTGGGGCCAGGTTACACACCTTCCGAGACATTTAGCTTCTCACGACATGAAACACCCGCCACTTCACCATCCGATTTTGTGGCTGAGCCTCCACCTGAGCCATTGGACGAGCTTGAGGGAGATCTATTCGCTGAAGCCAGTACTTCAGAAGCGCTGCCGGATCTGGGTCCGGTGCTGGCGCCTGATAACCTTCAGCCGGCGGCCTCAGAGAAGGATCCTGAAGAGGGATATGCGACTGAACCCCTGGAAACCGTTCCCGCCGAGGAATTGGTTGACCCCGAGCTGTCTTCTGAAGCCGATCCCATGAAATGGTTGGAGAGTCTTGCGGCGCGCCAGGGCGCCAACCCAGAAGAGTTTATGACGCCCGCGGATATGGCTGTTGATGAAGTTGATCCCGATTCCGCGGATATGAGCCACGTCGGCCCTGGCTATGAACCCTATTCTCCTTTTGAAACCACGCCAGGAAGCCAGGCAGAGCAGTATGTGCCACCGCCTGAACCGCCCATGGCACCCGAACCCGTGGTCGATGATCTTGAGCCGGAGGACCCGATGGCCTGGCTCGAGGAACTGGCTGCTGATCAGGGACCGGCAACAACCGACTTCCTGGAGGAATTGTCTCCGGGACAGCCTATTCCTGAACTTGACCTGGATTTCCAGCCGTCTGATATCGAGAGTGGTCCCGTTCTTGTTTCCGAGGAGCCATCTGAAGACCAGCACCAGGGTGTAAGTGATGACTTCTTAATGTCGGCAACGGATGAAGAAGTTGCCCGCATGCAGGCTGAGGGAACAATCACCCCCGAGCAGGAGTTGGCCTGGCTGACGCATAAGGCCAATCGCATGGGCGAGATACTCGAGGAAGATGAGCTCGAGGCACCAGTTGGCATCGATGATGAGGCCGAAGCCTTGCCCGCCGATATGCCTGATTGGCTCAAAGCCCAGATGCCTGAGGATCTCTCGGCATTGCCGGAAGAGAGTGACGAGGATCAATACACCGATCTGGTTGACCATCTTGTACAAGAACCAGATGACCTCGAGATTGATGAGCTGTTTGCGCAGGCAACAGCTGCGGATCTGGATACAGTCGCGGCCGGACCGCCTGAGGATGTTGCAGCGGTGCCGCCGGAAGGCGCACGGCTGCTGGAAGGGTACGATCCAAGCTTTGACCACTGGGCTGAAGCGCTTGACGCCGAATATGAGGGCAAACTACACGATAAGGTTGCCAAAGAAGAGCCAGATTGGTATGCGGAAGCGCTGGCGCAGGCCAAGTCGATGGAACCGGAACCTCCTGCTGCGCCAGAGCCGGACATAGCCGAGCCTGAGCCTGAACCGCCGGCCGAAACCCCCAGCGAGGTGCCGGCCTGGTTATTGGAAGAAGTGGAAACTGATACAGGATTTGTGACTGCCGCCGAGGACGACGACTCGCTGCCCGAGTGGCTGCGGATGGGGGTCGGCGGAGACGAGAGCGCAATGGATATCAGCGATTGGCTCCGTGAACAGCAGCTTGGCGGCGAAGAGGAGCCCTGGATGCCAGCTGAGACGGAACTCGATACCGCGTCAGTCGATGCTTGGCTCGAGGATGTCACCGTTGCCGAAGTCCCGGCGGAGGCAGAGCCGGCCCCGCTACCCCAGGCACCCAAACCTCAACCAGCGCCGCCTCCGCCGGTACAGGAGCCTGTAGCCCAACCGGTGGCGTCGGTGGCGCCTTCACCGGCAGAAGAGACCTTGCCGCAGGGTGTCGATGGTGAACTCCCACCGTGGTATACCGGCGGCAAGCCCGTGTCTACCTATGCCAAGCCCAGTATGCAGACCAGCGCTGCCGAGCCTCGGCCCCAGGCACCCAAACCGGCTCCAGCACCTGTTGCGCCGGCGCGTGCACCACGAGCCCCGGTTACGGAGCAACCGGTGCCGCAGCCTGCGGCCCAATCCATCTTGCCAGACGACCCTGCGTTCGCCCAATTCCGATCTACGTTGGAGCAGAATCCTGAAGATCATACCACCCGCTTGAAGCTGGCGCGGGAATTGAACACCAAAGGCCAGATGAATGCCAGCCTCGAGCAGTACGAGACGCTGATTGAGTATTCGGCGCAGCTTGATGACCTGGCGACAGACCTGGTCGCGATGGTCGATCGCCTGCCTCAGCATCCTCGTGTGCGCCGCCTGCTGGGGGATACTTATATGCGGCAGGGACGTTTGCAGGAGGCGTTGGATACATACCGGGGCGCACTCAACCAACTGTAATATCCTGTTGTGTTACCAGACAACAGCGGGCGCGTGATTGCCCGTCTGTTGTTTTTGGTATAGGACGTGTTATGCTTGTCTCGCATTTTGGCCGATAGCACTGTCCACAATTCAGGAGAATACACGTGGAACGGACACTCATTATAATCAAGCCGGACGGCATACAACGTGGTCTCGCGGGTGAGATCATCCGACGCTTTGAACTGCGTGGCTTCCGGTTTGCCGGTATGAAGCTGATGCAAGTCAGTCGTGAGTTAGCAGAAGAACACTACGCCGAACATCAGGGCAAGCCGTTTTTTGAGAGCCTCGTCGGGTACATTACTAGCGCACCCGTCATTGTGATGGTTCTAGAAGCTAACCAGGATGCGATCGCCATCGCCCGCACCACAATCGGTGTGACCAAGCCGGCTGAAGCCGCGCCCGGGACCATCCGTGGTGATTTCGGACTGGAGATTGGCCGCAATCTCGTGCACGCCTCCGCGAATGCCGAGGATGCTCAGCGTGAGGTTGGGCTTTTCTTCAGCGAAGATGAGCTGCTGGATTGGTCACGTGATACTGACCGCTGGATTTTTGAATGACATCACGGCGTTAGCTGACACCTATTTTGCTCTGTCAGTCCACTAGTCGTTCCAGACTGATGAATAAGGGGGGCCAACAATGCCCAGGCAACAACACCGTATCTTGCTGGTTGATGATGACCCTGAAGTCAGGGAGTTGCTGGCAGAGCAAATCTTCAATACACGTGACTTTGAAGTCTTCGAAGCTAGTGATGCAGCTGAAGGGCTGGAAAAGGTCTCCAAGATCCGCCCCCAGTTGATCTATCTCGATATTGTTATGCCGGGCCTGACAGGCAAGGACTTTCTGGTGGGGGTTCGGGCCGCTCACTACGAAGGACCAATCATCGTGGGGGTCAAGCGAGGCCACGAACAGCAAGCGATAGAAGCCTTTCGCTTTGGGGCAACGGATTACATCACGAAACCTATTCGTGCCGCCGAGATGATGTCGGTTGTCAATCGGGCGATGGCGGATGTCCGGCTCCGGGATGAACGCGATAACCTGTTCGAGCAGCTTAAACAAGCCAATACCGACCTGCAAGCGCGCCTTAACCAGCTCACGATTCTGCAGAAGATCGGCAAGACACTCACCGCCATGCAGAGCCTGGAGAAGACCTTCGAGGCCGTGTTGCGTGGAGCCATCGAGGTCACAGGGGCCGATCATGCTACCTTGCTTCTGCATGATGAGCACAATGATACCCTTATTCTGCGCGCGGGGCACAATATGACGTTGGTGATGCAGGACAACCTCGGTGAGGTGGTGCGCGATGATCTGGCCCGTCTCGTCATGACTAGCCAGGAAACGCTTGTCGTCGAAGGCGAAGGCTTGCAGCGGTTTCGCGTTACACGTGATATCCACGCGCTGATCTATGCGCCGATGATTGTGCAGAATAAGACAATTGGTGTTTTGACAGTTGGCAATCACCGCAAGCGGACAGGATTTGACGAGAATCTGAAACAAGTGATGGGTGCCTTAGCCGACCATGCGGCGGTGGCAATTGTCAGCGGCCGTATCTTCGCCGCCCTTGAACAGCGTGCTACTAGCGCGCTGGCTGAGCTTCAGAAGCACGATGGTAAGATCGCTGCCAAGCTCGTCCCCTCCCTCTCTAGCCTGGGGCAGAGCATACAGCAACTCTCGGCCCTCACAGGCATTCCGAAACCCGTCCAGGAACATTTGGCGCAGATGCAGCAACAGGTCAAGCAGATCCAGAAGTTCGTCGCGAGCCTTGCGCCAACCCCGCAGTGAACCGATATTTGCCAGACCTCTATAATGCTAGCCATTGACCCCTCTATAGCTCTGTCGCTAGAATACGCTTCTGGAACAGGGCTTATTGTTTGTGATAGCTGAATAGTTACTGGAGTGGTCTACATGGGCGGATTGCGCCGCCGGGGCAGTGAAGAGCAGGAATGGGTTGTTGTCGCCTATGCGACAGGACAGGTCGAGGCGGAAATCATCGCGGGGCGGCTACGAACGGCTGATATTCCCGTCTATATTCATCAAGAGAGCGTCGGACGGGTGCTGGGGCTATCTATGGGATCATTGGGCATGATCACCGTGCTAGTTCCTGCTCGCCACGAAGATGAAGCCCTTTCTTTGCTTGACGAACCTACACTTGATGATCTCCCTCCGCAGGTTGACGGCCCAACAATCGACTACTAGCCAGGCGAACCGCGCACCAAAGGCCGGTGTGCGTTTCCTGGCTTGGCCCTGATTTTTCTGCCTCATTCTTTTGGGATATATTGAATGGCTATGGCGTAACCCGCCAGCTAGTGTTACCTTTCTTTGGTTATCAATCCTGTCTATAGCTTTCCATGCCGCGTTACATGGAGCCTGGAGATCGTATTGCGTTATGTTCCGATCGCTACGTATGCGTAACTTCATTAGCAAAGAAGATCGCCAGACGGCCGATGAGCAGTTGCCTAAGCTTATGTTTGAGGGCCTGCTGCTTGGCGGGACAGGTCTGGGCGTCCTGGCTTTGATCTTCGAAATTGCGGCCGATGCATTTAGTGTTGCGGCGTATCAGACCCTGTTGGCCATTCACGGTGCCGAGGGAAACCATGATATTGCTATGCTGGCTTTCGCCACCCTGTCTGCTATGCTATTTCTGGGCGTGGTGCCAGCCTATAAAGCCGGTGCCTACCTTAGCCCGAATACCGGCGGCAGCGGTCCGTTAGTTGAGGCCATTGGTCCGGAATGGCTGCGCTGGGCCTCGTGGGTAGGGACCAGCCTGTTCTTCCTCGATGCCATCCTGACGATCATCATCAGTTCGATCTCAGCGGCTGATGTTACGATGCTCATCATTCCTGAGGGAGCACCCTATCGCATCTTCCTGGCAGAGATATATGCCTTTTTCATTATGGTGGTGCTGGTCTCGCTGGGGCCACGTCGCGCGGTGCCGTTGTTTTTGCTGGGGGGTGGCGCATTCACGATCTTTACGCTCTTCGCTCTGGGATTCGTCGGTGTAAAGGCCGCGGTCGATCCGTCACTGGCGGAAGTCACCCCTTCAATTATCGAACGCCTGGAGGAAAATGAGGTCGTCTTACATGTAATTGAGGACGATGGGAAGGCTATTGGAACCGTCTTGTTCTTCCAGTTGTTCTTGCGCTCAATGAGTAGTGCAATGCTGGGTTTCTCTGGCTATGAAGTGATTCCGGCCAGCGGAAAACACGCCGCGCGTCCGAAGTGGAAGGTCATCAACACTGCGCTCACCCTGGCGGCAATTTTCCTGATTGGTACGGGTATCCTTCAGCTTTATGCTGCCAGCGCGTGGGATATCCCTTCCACCGAGGGATACAGCACGTTATTGATCGAATATGAGCTGGTATTTGGCGAAGGCGCGGCGATCCTCACGATTGCGGGCGTATTGCTGGCGATTATCCTCCTGCTCGCTCAAGGGGGGGGCTATGTTGGTGGTGCGGCGGTGGCAGCCAATGCATCCCGATTGGGGCGCTTGCCGGGCTTTTTCTCCGACGACCGGATGGGCATTGCGGTTATCTGGGGGTTTGCAGCTATTCTGATACCCATCATCCGAGAGGTTATCGTCGTCGAGGCATATTACGCATTTGGCTTTGTCAGTGCTTTTGTCATTACTAGTACCACCGTGTTCTTTGTGCGCGACGATGTGGTTCGCAAGAGCGGTATTGAGCCCGGATCGCCGGAGATCCGGTCGCTGAAGTTTGCCGGGCTCCGGGGAATGATCGCGAGCTATATCATGTTGATCGTGCTGGTGACACAGAAAACGGATGCGCTGGTGGTGATTGTGAGTGCAGCCGCTATTATCACCTTGTTGCAACTTTATATCGCCTGGGGTGGCATGCAGAAGCCGGGTGAAGCTCTGCCCCGCCCAGACTTGTTGCCGGGTCAACCACCTCAGTACGGCAACGGCCTGGAACGCTCCTTCGATGAGGCCCGGCAGCGCGGTATCGCCGACCTTGTCGAGGAGTTAATACATGAGGGCGCACTGGTGAAATTCAACGTCGAGCCTCATCGTATCCGGCGCCTTGTTGGTTATACACACCATATCTCGCCACAATTCTGGAACCAGCACAACGGGCCTCTATCTCTGCCTCATGATGATAATGACAGTGCTGAACCAAGCGTCGCTTTGCAACAGGCCTACGATGACGCGCGGGGCCGTCGCAAGGAACTGCTCAAAGAGATCGAGGATTACTCGCACTATGGGATCTTCACATTCATCGAGAAATACCATATCAATTGGGTGAACCAGAACCGCTCCAAAGAGGAGGTCGAAAAGGTTATGGTCCGGGCGTTGTTCCCGAATACGCCCATGGATGAGATATGGGCTGACCTGCGCCGCTACCAATGGATCAAACAACCGGAGGAGATCTGGCAATTCTGTCGCGAGCGGTATCGCTGGGCCAAGGATCAGTGGCCGAATCTCAGTGACCGTGTAACCACAATATGGACATTGCAGGACCTTGGCATGATCGAAGAAAAGGACACCAGCAAGATCCTTGCGGCAATCATGAATGTCAACGAGCCTCCAACAGCTTCACCTTTCGGCTAAGCCCAACGCGGTTCAGTCGGCATCATGACAGGCGGTACCAGGGGTGCTGCCTGTTGACGTTTTCAACGCTAGTGTGACCTATCGGGGTGATTGAACCGCATCAGCCGTGACGACGGGGGAGCGCGCACGAGATTAGGACAAGTGGTCGGCGAAATTGTCCGACTGATCGCTGAGCTTGCGTTGCAGGAGTTCGTTATTCTGGCGTAGGCGTTGCGCCATGGTACGCAGCATCGTCATGGCGATCTGGGGATCGTCTTCTAGTGCCAGGAGCAAGGCATCCCGTTGGATACTGAGCAACAAGACCGGGGACTCGGCAATCACCGAGGCCGTGCGCACCCCTTCATCCAACAAGCTGATCTCGCCGAAGACTTCCGATGGCCCTAACCGGCCCAGGACCACTTTCTGGTCGTTTTCAGACGCCCGTTCAACGCGGACGGTGCCTTCGACAATGATGTAGAGACCGTAGCTGATTTCGCCCTGCTTGATGATCGCCTGGCCTTCAGTCGCGGCAAATTCCTCACAACCGCGTGCCAAAGCCCTGAGTTGATCCAGGCCCAGGCTCTGGAAAAACGAAACGTAGCGCAGTGACAGCATTCGCTCCAGGGTGGATAGCATGAGATTTCTCCTATTCTGCTCGACAACTGCTGAAGACTGTCCCGGCAGGACGATGCTACCGGCCAGGACCTTGCTTATCTGCCGTGCACCTTCCCGAATGAAATCCTGCTTACTGCGTATCATCTCGGTCAGGATTTCGTGAGCGCGTTCGTCGG
>JAADYW010000149.1 GCA_010092845.1 Chloroflexota bacterium | reverse complement strand
CGCTCACCATCACGCGTGATCTGAACGATCGGCATGCCCTTCTTCAGCGTGCCGGATTGCAGACGGCCCACCCCAATGTGCCCCTTGTATTGGTCGTACTCAAGGGTTGTGACCAGCATGCGAGCCGGCAATTCGTGATCGACATGCGGCTGTGGGATTTCCGCCAGGATCATCTCGAAAAGTGGTGTCAAATCGTTTTGGAGAGCATCTGGCTCCAGACCTGCTTTGCCCTGCAATCCAATCGAATAGATTACCGGGAAGTCAGCCTGTTCGTCGCTGGCACCCAGCTCGATGAAAAGATCAAACGTGGCATTGAGTACATGTTCGGCACGGGCGTTCTGGCGATCGATCTTGTTGATGACCACAATGATGCGCAGCCCGAGTTCTAGCGCCTTACGCAGGACAAATCGCGTTTGGGGCATTGGTCCCTCAACCGCGTCGATCAATAGTAGAGCGCCATCGACCATATTTAAGACGCGCTCGACCTCCCCGCCGAAATCAGCATGGCCAGGGGTGTCCACAATGTTGATTTTGACGTCTTTCCAGGTGATCGCAGTGTTCTTGGCAAGGATCGTAATGCCGCGCTCACGCTCGAGGGCGTTCGAGTCGAGCACGCGCACCTCGACGGCCTGCGATTCGCGAAAGACCTTGGCCTGCTTCAACATGCCATCGACAAGGGTCGTCTTACCATGATCTACATGCGCGATAATGGCAATATTGCGCAGCATTTCTGGTGTCTGCACTGGATTATTCCTCTTTGGGCTTATTGGTTGACCAGTATGATTGTAGCAGAATGGACTGTGATGAGATATGGGAAGTTGAACAACTAATGAGGTTCAAAGATAAGCTGTTCACCTTCAGCAACCACATCCAGTATGGGAGGATTAGCTTCCAGGTAGTACTGAGCAGGCGCTTTGGGAGCATATAAGGGTCGCCAGGGTTTGGCTAGCTTACAATCCACAACACAAAGGTCAGCATCTAGCCAGACAACACCAATTGCAAAGAAGCAGAACAGCATGTGGATGGTGGTATTGGTGACGCTCATACTCCGGCGTACGAAGATCAAGCCTTCATCTGCAGGCAAGCTCGTGCGGAGCATCAGTCCTTTGAAGTGACACCACGGACTAGCACACCACTTCCCCTTTTCCAGAACGATCAGGTTCTCCCGAGCTTTGTTCCGGATTCGCTGATATTGGGCCATGCGGATCTCCCTTGCCGAAATATCGTATACACACAACAGGGCAAGGCAGCGAGTGCCTTGCCCTGGGGTCTCACGCGAGTACAGGAGTTTCTATTGCGGAATCACCAATTGCTGGCCAACGAAGATCAGATTCGGGTTTATCAACCCGTTGGCGCGCGCCACCACATCAACTGTGACGTTGTACTTCAAGCCAATGCGGAAAACGTTCTCCCCAGGCTGGACGGTGTGAATGATGTATTGCCCCGTCCAGACGGGAGAGGTGTAATCCGGAATGGGCTGGGCCGGCGCGGGGTCAATCGGCTGGGCCGGGGCTGGTTCTACCGGTGTCGTCGTCTCAGTGGGGATCCGGATCTGCTGGCCGATGAAAACCCGGCTTGGATTAACAATGCCATTGTACTGGGCCAGCGTATCGACGGTGGTATTATACCGCAACGCGATGCGGAAGAGGTTCTCGCCGGGCTGCACGATATGGACCCCGGTAACTGGCACCTCTGCACCACCCTGGCCAAACTCGGGCGTTGGGGTTGCGGTTGGGGGGATCACCGGCGTCCCCTGCCCCTCTGGAACGGGAATGAGCAGTGTTTGGTTGACGAAGATCAAGCCATTTGGCCCCAGACCATTGTATTCAACAACAGCATCGACCGTGCTATTGTAGCGTGCTGCCAGGTCGATGACAGTATCCCCAAACGTAACGGTATGCACGACTTCATTGGGGAACTCATCCGAATAGGGAGTACGTTCGGGGGTAGGCGTTTCGGTGACCGGGGTTACTGTCTCAGGTGTTGGCGTTTCAGTTGGTTCTTCAGTCGGCTCCTCAGTCGGCGGCTCTTCAGTCGGGGTTTCAGTTTCCTCAGTCGGCTCCTCAGTGGGGGTTTCCTCAGTCGGAGTCTTGGTTTCCTCAGTGGGCGTTACCGGCTCCTCACCGACGACAATCAAACTGGCATCATCAACAAAAACCTGATGTAAGCCCGGTGCATTTTCAACCGAACTCCGCACAAACACTGTCACTGACGGACCGAGCGCCGTGGTGGAAACGGTCAATTCCCGGTATTCATCATAGTATTCGGTCGGATTAGACCAGATGATGCTGTTGCTATCCCCATCCGTGCCACCGTTGGGATCTATCCCGAGGCTGACGCGTAGCCCCTGGGGATCCACCGATTCGTTTATATCCTCAAAAGAGGACGATGAATACGGATAAAGGAAGACCGAAAACTGGACAATATCGCCAGTATCAACAGGAACGCGCTGATAAACACCACCTACATGGGTGGCGAAGAATGTATCGTATTGCTGGGCGGCTGACCCACTATTGACACGATTAGCTGGGGCAGGCTGGTAATCTGGGCGTAAGTTAACGGACCCCCCTGCACCCGGTGGCGGGGGCAGGCTCCAGGGCTGCCAGCCAGAGGCAACTCGCAACGTACTATCCCCGTCAATTGCAACAAATTCGCCTTCAAAACCGGGATTCTGTAATAAGTTCTCACCTTCCTGGGCAACGGCTGCAGGTTGGCCAATCGGTGAAGATAGTCCAATAAGGGTAATGATGAGCATAATACTGACAATTAGGCGCGTGATGACCTGTCTCGGCATGAGAGACCCCTTAACTGTTGAAGAGCAGGCTTATTTCTACCTATTGTGGTACAAATTTCAATCTGCGCAAGTTTTCAGGCCGGTAAACGCCCATGCTCGCGTAGAACGCGCTCGATGCTTTCCAGTAAATCCGTGGGACCAAAGGGTTTGGTTACATAGTCGTTGACTTTGGCGATATGCAGCCCCAGGACTTTGTCGATACTCTGCGCCTTGGCTGTAATGATGATAACGGGGATATCACTGATCGATTCATCGCTCTTCATCTGCTGATAGACTTCCCACCCGTCCATATCCGGCATCATCAGATCCAGCAAGACCAGGTCCGGCTTAAGTTCCTGGATCATCTCAAGTCCGGCACGTCCACCATTGGCGCCATGCACCTGGTAGCTGTAATCACCAGTTTTGCGTGACAGAATGAGCCGAACAAGATCGATCATTTCCGGCTCGTCTTCTATACAGATAACATGGATGATATCCGAATCGGATGCCATTGAACCGCACCGCCTAAATGCCTGATTTATTCTTAATTTACTCAGTGTACGATATGGAGAGGTTTCTAGCTATCCGGGCCAAGTCCAGACCTCCCCTTGTTCACTATTATACCGGCACCTGTACACGCAAAAAATAGCCAGGTGATACTAGAGAAAACTGCCCCCATCCGCAAACTCCACGGGCGATAGGAAAACACCACCTGATGCTCTCCTGCGGGGACACACACCGCACGTACCGTTGTGTTTGCGCGGAGAATCCGGGTTTCCTGCCCATCAACGCTTGCCACCCAGTCATCGTCGTATTGATCGGTCAACACCAGGAGGCCCGGGCCGTCTGCCTGCACAGTAATGGTGACATCGTTGGGGCGATACGTGGTTATCTCAGCAGTACCTCCCTCCCCAGAAACCACACAATTGGGAGCCTCAGATAGTAGTACGGCTCTAACGGACACGAATTCGTTGTTGGTAATGCGAGTGCGGCCTGCGTCAAGATCAGGCTCAACAGCATAACCCTGTGCGATATAGGCACGTGGCAAGGGATCGGTGTTCTGATAGTACCGGTAGGGGCCGTGGCTGCCAATTTCCTTGTAGAAACGCGCGCTGTAGAAACCATAATTCCCCAGTGGCTGGCCCGATAGCGCGAAGTGCACGCCAAATACCCGGTTGACAGCACTCCCCGGGTCCAGAATGAACTGCCCGGTAGCCTCTCGCAAACGCGCCCAGCCGGCGGGAACCACCGGATCATAACCCTGGGCACTGAGATGTCTCGTCCAACTGGCGCCGTTGACAATCCCAGGCGGGGCCGACATTTGCATAGTACGTCCATATTCCCCATTGTCGAGGCTGGGGATAAACTCATCTGAGTGTTGCCAGATAGCCGACAGCGAGATGGCGTCGGTGTTACGCAATGGCCCAGCGATACGCCAGAGGTCGCCAAGGGTGATCAAGATCAGCACAAAGATCATCAGGTTGCCCAGATCGTTCCGCCGGCTTGTCCACAACCACAGGATGATCACCATAGCGCCCAGAATAACGGTGCTATACAACAACTGATCCGCTATATACTCGGCCTGACCTCCATCAGCATGGACGCTCTCCGGAAACAGCGAATACACTCCCGTGGCGAATAACAAAACCGTCACGCCAGGCAGCCCGATCCACTTGATGATAGCGTGAACGTGCGCCCGTCGTTCAAGGGCGCTGCAGCGCATAAGGCTAGTCAGGGCGATGGCGGTGGCGATCGACAGGGCAACGCTGCCCAATACCAATATCCGCCCGGGTGCCCGGAAGTCACGCGCAGGAGGGACCAGCCAATAGAGCAGTCTGTATAAGACTGCATCTGCACCCAGACTGACAACGACGCTAAAGAGAACTATTCCCCCGAAAAACCAGAATAGCCGTCGCTGCAAGCGCCACAACAAGGCAAGCGCCAGCCAGGCCAGAATGCCAGAATATGCGGTCATCTCCTCGTAGAATGGTTTTCCCCAGTAGCCAGTATCGGCCAGGGGCATCCCGAATAGATTGGGCACAAACAATGTACTCAGTTGCTCCAGGGGAACGGCGTGTTGGTTGGCAAAATCAACTGAATCCGGCGTGGCCCCGCGCAGCGTCTTGGCTTGGTAGTCCCAGGCCGGCAACCAGGTGATCGCACTCAACGCCAGGCCCAGGATGACCAATACGACGAGATGGCGGGTAATAACCAGTCGTGTGGCGTTGTCGTGTTCTGATGCGATCTCGTATATCCATTGCAGACTCAATCCCAGCCCGGCGATATACGCAAACTGAGGGTGGCCTGCCATAATCGCCAGCCCAAGCGCAAGCGCCCCTGGCATGGCCCAGATTGGCGGCCGGCGTTGGGCCGCCAGACGAAAGCCCGCCATGATCCACGGCACCCAGGCCAGGGTCAGCAGCACAGCATAGTGTCCGGCATAGAGCCGGGCCGCCGCCAAGCCACCCAACCCAAGCATGGCACCAGCCAGTAGCGCGCCCACCGCATTCGCACCATACCGCCGGGCGAGAACCGCTCCCCCGAGGCCAAGCCAGAAGAAATGCAGGCCAACCAGCAGCGCGACACCATGATATATATCCTGGCCACGGAAAAGTAACAGGAGCCAGTTGGGTGGATAAAAGAGGCCATACTGTGGATTACCAACCACACTATAGCCCAGGAACTGATGCGGATTCCACAGCGGCAGAGTCTGGTCTTCGTGTACGGTATCGACAACGAATTTGAGGAGTGGATAGTGAATTTCACGAAAGTCGGCGCCAGCAAGCGACTGATCGCTTTGCAGCAATACCGGCGCAAAATAGCATAGCGTTAGAACGGCCAGCGTTAAGACGACAACTGGCCAATAAGGGCGTGTATGGGGGTCAGGTGGGTATCCAGACATAGGGTGTATATTCTACTGATTGGAACCGCACGCGGCAATGCCGCTGGTTTAGGCAATACCAATTCGCTATAATCTAGCCCATTGTCTTGCGACATCCGGTGGAGTATAACGCCAAATGCGGATTCTGGTTACCGGAGCTAAGGGGCAGCTCGGGCGTGCCCTGGTGTCTCTATTGACGCCTGCCCACACGGTTACCGCCATTGATATCGACCAACTGAATATCACAGATAGCGCCGCAGTGATGGCCTTCTTTGGCCAGGCCCAACCCGAGCTGGTTATTCATGCCGCAGCACTGACCCAGGTCGATTATTGCGCCGAAAACCCCGACGAAGCACTCTGGGTAAATGGCTATGGAACACGCAACATCGCCCTGGCATGCCAGACGATCGATGCTACCTTGATGCACATCAGCACCAACGAGGTCTTCGATGGCGCTAACATCGCTGTCTATCACGAATATGACCGGCCTAACCCCATCAACCCCTATGGTTACAGCAAATGGGTCGCCGAGCAAATGGTGCGCGATCTGGTGGCGCGTCATTATATCGTGCGGACATCGTGGCTTTTCGCGCATGGCGGGCGCAACTTCATTCATGCTATTCTAGAGCGGGCACACAACGGCCAATCCCTGCGGGTAGTCGTGAACGAGGTATCAACACCAACCTATGCGCGAGATCTGGCCGGGGCTATGGCCCAGCTATTGCAAACCAATCTCTACGGGATATATCACCTGGTCAGCGAAGGACGGTCATCGCGATGGGATTTTGCACGTTACGTGCTGGATATAGCTGGGCACACCAATACGCCAATTGAACGGATCAGTTCCTACGAGTATCCACGCGCCTCCACACCCCCGGAGTATGCAGTGCTACGCAATTATGCGGCTGCACGTCAGGGGATTGTCCTGCGGCACTGGAAAGAGGCGGTGCGTGCGTTTTGCGAGGCCGAAGGGTTGATCCCTGAAGGTGAGGCTTAGAGATGGTATTTGTCACATCAATGGTTCCTGGACGCGTATCCGTAATTATTCCCAACTGGAACGGGAAGCAGCACCTCGAGACATGCCTTTCCGCGCTCCGTAACCAGACCCATCCCGATATCGAAGTGATTATTGCTGATAACGCTTCACAGGACGGTTCCCAGGACCTGATTCGTAACCAATTTCCAGAATGCATTATCGAGCAGTTGCCCGAGAATCGCGGCTTCACCGGAGCCTGCAATGCCGGGATACGCATTGCCAGTGGCGAGTTTGTCGCCCTGTTAAACAACGATACCGAGGTTGACCCCAACTGGGTAGCTGAGCTGGTGGCGGCCTTCGAGCGCCACCCAGCAGCCGGCTTCCTGGCCTCGAAGATGCTGCTTTTTGATGAGCGCGATCGTTTCCATACCGCCGGTGATTTCTACCGTGTCGACGGCCAACCGGGGAACCGCGGTGTCTGGATGAAAAATGTTGGGCAATTTGAACGTGAGGAGCCGGTGTTTTCGGCATGCGGGGGATCGAGCATCTATCGTCGCACGATGCTCGCCCACATTGGCCTTCTTGATGACGATTTCTTCTTTTCGTGTGAGGACCTTGACCTGGCCTGGCGTGCCCAGCTTCAAGGCTACCAATGCCTTTACGTGCCCCGCGCAATCGTGTACCATCGGCTCTCAGCAAGTGGTGGCGGGGTAACCGCAAGTTTTTATGATGCGCGCAACACTGTG
>JAADYW010000021.1 GCA_010092845.1 Chloroflexota bacterium | reverse complement strand
TTTCGATGACGCCCCTGTTTCCTGACCGCTCAATGGGAGGGGCACAGAAGCAACTCCGTAAGGTAGCGACCTTTCTGGCTCAACAGGGGCATTCGATAACGATTCTTTGCACCGCACGGGTGGATACCAACGCACCCTTTTCATGGCCCGGTGGCGCGCAAGTGCTGCCGGTGCTGCCCTTTAAGCAACCTTTTCCAGAGCCTTATGCCACGCCTGCCTACAACATCGCCACCGCCATTCAGGAGGTGGGCGAACATCTGCGCCACGCCGACCGGTTCTATAGCCACGATGGCGGGCTGATTTTCCCCTATATTTACCAGCATATCCCCACGATCATCTCGCTGCGCAGTGTCATCTTCTCGGAAACCCTGCAGGCTGGTTTCCTCTTCCAGGGTGACGCCTTGATCCTGATATCTCAGCATGCTCGAGACTACTACCAGTTCACTGCCGGACGTTTCTTTCCTGGCTACGCCGACCGGATCAGAGTCATCTACAATGGCTTCGACTGGGATCGCTTCAAACCCACCCCACCTGATCGGATTCGTGCGCTTTTCCCCGAAAATCTGCTCGAGCACCCTCTGCTACTCTACCCCCACCGGCCCGAAGCGGCTAAGGGGATCTGGGAAACCCTGGATGTGGTCGATCTGCTGGTCCACCAGCACGACCTGAAAGATGTGCGTGTACTGGTCCCACGTTGGATTGATGAATCACTCGATCCCGAGATCCGCAAATTCTACGAAGCCGTCCGGACCACAATCGCTGAACGCAACCTGGCCGACAATTTCGTTTTTCATGATTGGATTCCTGATGATTTAATGCCCGAATACTATAGCCTAGGAGCAGTGACCCTCAATTTGGGGAGCTATGTGGAAACGTTCGGTAACGTACCCTACGAATCCATGGGATGCGGCACCCGAGCTATCCTGGCACGGGTCGGTCCGCATCGTGAGCTACTGCCAGAAGGGTTAGTTGACCGGGTCGAATTTGGCGATGCTAGCCAAGCTGCAACAATTGCGGCCCGAATCATCCGCAATGGGGAACGCACGCCCGCACCCACACTTCGCTATCTGCACCAGCATTTCGACATTCAGCAGATGGTCACCTCATACGCCAAGGTGATCCTGCAAACACCCAAGCGTGCACCGATGCCATATGAACACCGTCCGATCAGCAAAACCACCCGCTTCAGGCTGGCCCCCTGGTGTTATCTGGCCCCAATGGACATCTATCATGACTTCCGGGGAGAATATCTCGACGACGCCGCCCTGCATAAAGTGGTGACAGCCCACCCAGAAGGATTTACAATACCACAAGCCCAAGAATACCTTGTGGCAGAAGACATGGTGATGGCACGCTACCGGGAAGGGTATCTAGTAATTCTATGAGTATGCACAAGGTTTACCTATCCATCGGATCAAATTATGAGCCGGAAACGAATCTGCACACCGGTATTAGCCTCCTGCGGAACCACGTGCAGGTTGAAACAATATCGCCAGTCTATGAGACCGTCCCCATTGGGAAAACTCAATCTCCCTCTTATCTAAACGCTGCAGTTCTCATTCAGACAGACCTCGACCCGATTGCCCTCAAAGCCGATGTATTGCGTCCCATCGAGGCAAGGTTGGGGCGCTCCCGTGCTCCCGAATACCAACACATTGTGCCCATTGACCTGGATATCGTCCTGTTTGATAACCTTGTCCAGGAGATCGGAAACCAGCAGATCCCTGAACCTGATATCGAGAACTATGCCTATATCGCCGTCCCGCTGGCGGATATTGCCCCAGACTACCAGCATCCCGTGAATGGCAAAACCATCGCCGAGATCGCGGCGCCGTTTCGTGGCACCCAGGCAATCATCCGTCGTCGAGATATCACGTTCGATTAGGCGGCCAGAGACAATTGGACTAATCTCGCGCTCATTTCAGCTTGATAAGCTGGATTCAGACTACCTCGCCCTGCTAAACGAAACTGGAAAGGTAGACAATCCAATGACGGACGATTTCACAACACCGACCAATCGGAACTCTGAGCCACCCGTCGAGCCAGTAAAGCCTGGCCGTCCCTATAGCACCGTCCGCGTATTGACCGCGATCAGTGTGATGACGCTGGCCTTTCTCATTATGGCCGCGGGCCTGATTCTCTTTGTCTTCTGACAAAGCGAGCATCATGGTACTACAGTGCTATGCCGCAATATCAACCCACGAAAAAATGCCGATGCTCATTATTCTAGCATCGGCATTTCTGCACTCAGGAGAACCGTTTGGGGGTAAATGGGTTCACCAGACGATGGTGTCGCAGGCCATTCTGGGAGACCTATATGCACCTGCTGTCGTCCTACACCAATACTATACCATACTTTCATAAAAAATGTATACTTTTGCATAGTTTTGGGAGCGGACTGTGAGGCATACGCGTTGAATTCAGATCGTTATGCCTAGAGCAGGCGATTGGGGCGCTCGTGGAGAGCTTCGATGATCTTGCGATCGGCACGCGAGAAAGCGTAGGCTGAAAGCTCGTCGACATTCACCCAGCGCCATTCGGCGCATTCATAGCAGGTCGGCGCCTGAGCAGTTGAAAAATAGCGACATTCAAAACCATAGAGCGTGATCTTGAAATGCGTGTAGGCGTGCCGTACTTTTAGGAATAGCTCACCAACCTCAACGGTAATCCCCAGTTCTTCTTTCAACTCGCGGGCAAGACATTCTTCTAGTGTTTCGCTGTCTTCAAGCTTCCCGCCAGGAAACTCCCACAGCCCACCAAGCAGCCCATCATCACGGCGCTTGGTGATAAGGAGCTGGTTCTGCTCATTCCAGATCAGGCCACAGGTAACGTCATAGTGAGGCGTCGGTGGTTTACGGGTCTTGACTGGACGCCGCGCCTGCTTGCCCCGAGCATAGGCTTTGCAATATTGTGCCACCGGGCACTGAAGACAGCGTGGCTGGCGCGGTTTGCATACCTGTCGCCCCAGCTCCATGAGCGACTGGTTGTAGTCACCGGCCCGGCCTTCAGGTACATGCGGCATCAACGCTTCGGCGCGCGCCCACAGGGCGTTTTTGGTCGCTGTCTGCCGGACATCATCTTCGATGTCAAAAAGACGCGAGAAAACACGGATCACATTCCCATCCAACACGGGAACCCGCTCGCCAAAGGCAATGCTCGCAATGGCTCGTGCGGTGTAGGGTCCAATACCCTTGAGCTCTTCGAGGTCAGCAGCGGTACGTGGCAAGTGACCTCCATGGCTGGCGACCACCTGCTGGGCGGCAGCGTGAAGATTCCGGGCACGGCTGTAGTAACCCAACCCTTCCCAGAGCTTCATCAGATCATCCTGGGGCGCGGACGCCAGGTCAGCCACCGTCGGAAAACGTTTCAGGAAACCTTCGTAGTATGGAACTACAGTCGCGACCTGGGTTTGCTGAAGCATGATCTCCGATAACCAGATATGGTAGGGATCATTAGTCCGCCGCCAGGGCAAATCGGCAGCCTCGGACTCAAACCACTGCAGCAAGGGTACAATGAACGATGCATCTTCAGTCATCGTGATCGCCTCTATCTCGTTCCTAAAGGCTTCGTCATCCGCTCGCGACATGGCGGCAAACGGATAAGCCTACGCTGAGTTTCCATCCCCGCACAGATTCGGTGCGGCGTAATCCTAACGCCCGCGGACTAGGTTGCCCAGGCGCTCTCAGGCTTTCTGGCGCGGTGGCATCGGCACAAAGGCACTGGTGCGTTTGATGTAATCGCGATATTTGGGTTTACTCTCGACGAGAGTCTTTTCCAGCATGGCCACGCCCGACACTCTGACCAGGAAAAACGTCATAAGGATTGGTGAGAAGATTGACCACCAGCCCCCGGCCGCCAGCGCAACCAGAAAATATGCCCACCATTGGACAGCATCGCCAAAGTAGTTCGGGTGTCGCGTATAGCGCCAGAAGCCGCTATCAAGCACCTTGCCCTTGTTATCAGGTTTGGCCTTGAACAGGGCCATCTGAAGATCGCCGCCGGCCTCAAAAGCAAATCCAATTGCCCAGATAAGCACGGCCAGGCCATCCAGGATGGTCAGGCTGTCGGGTGAACCGCTATGTTGGGCGGCCAGCAACGGCACTGATACGATCAGCATGATAATGCCCTGCAAGATGAAAACGCGAAGATAGCTCTTCCACCACCACGATTCACCGGCTTGTTCGCGCCAATTGCGATAGCGATAGTCTTCACCTTTGCCTAGATTGCGCCAGGCAATGTAGATCGCCAGACGCACCCCCCAGATCGTCACCAGAGCCGTCAAGAGCGTTTTGCGCAGCGCATAGCCATCTTCGGAGAAGATGTTGTACACAAATGCCAGAATGACAAATCCCAAACCCCAGAAAATATCCACGATACTGGAGTCTTTGATCGCCAAGCTCAGTAACCACAGCGCCGTCATGGCAAGCCAAATCACCAGCGCGCCAATGGCAAAAGTCGTTAGCACGAGATTCCCTCCAAGTATGTATTGACAGTATTTATCTGATGAAATTGTAAGCGATGCAAATGAGCAAGAGGTGATAAGCGTTGCGTACCAAACTAAGGGTCGTATAAGAGTTGGCATGTGTAACGTATGGTGTGATTATACGTGCGCATCCCGCTTCTTAACGAGCTAGCATCTTCATCGGTTTCAGGCCATAATTCCAGATGGTTCCGCTTGCTGAATCTACGACGAGGCGCGAATGCTAGCGATAGTGAAATCCTGTGCATTGATCGGTGTCGATGGCGAGATCGTCGAAGTCCAGGTCGATTTCTCAAACAGTGGGTTGCCAGCTTTCAGTGTGGTGGGGCTACCCGATACCGCAGTGCAAGAGAGCCGCGAACGGGTGCGTGCTGCGATCAAAAACACAGGCATGCACTTCGTCAACAAACGCTATGTCGTTAACCTGGCCCCAGCTGATCTGCGCAAAGAAGGCCCGGCATACGATCTACCGATTGCTGTCGGCGTGTTGGCCTCTACTGATCAACTGCCCCTCGATAATGGCAATGGCGTTCTATTCCTGGGTGAGCTAGCGCTGGACGGACGTGTGCGCCATGTACGCGGCATCCTGCCGATGATTCTGAAGGCCTGGGAATCGGGTTATGAAACGGCCTATGTCCCCGCTGCTGATGCCCCTCAAGCCGCGTTAGTACCTGATATTGAGATCATACCCGTCGAGACCTTGGGCCAGTTGGTCGAACATCTCTACGATCTCAGAATCATCCCCCCTTTCCAGCGCGAAGATCCGCTGCATCATGATGACCGCGATCTGATGCGCGGCCTGGTTGATTTTCAGGATATCAAGGGGCAGGAACACGTCAAGCGAGCGCTTGAGGTTGCGGCTGCTGGTGGGCACAATGCCATGATGGTTGGCCCACCTGGGGTGGGTAAAACGCTGATGGCCCGTGCGCTGCCGGGTGTGCTGCCGCGTATGGACCTCACCGAAGCGCTAGAGGTCACCCGAGTCTACTCGGTGGCAGATCTGCTGGATCCGCAGCATCCACTCATCATGACACGCCCATTTCGCGCCCCTCATCACACCATCAGCGAGGCGGGTTTGATTGGTGGCGGCAGTTATCCGCGCCCCGGCGAGGTCAGTCTATCGCATCGTGGCGTGCTTTTTTTGGATGAATTCCCTGAGTTTGGGAACCGAACGCTGGAGGTCCTGCGCCAGCCAATCGAGGACAAACTGGTCACGATCAGCCGGGCCAAATTGTCGCTCACGTTCCCGGCTAATTTCATGCTGGTCGCTGCGATGAACCCCTGTCCCTGTGGCTACCTGGGTGATCCTGTTCATGAGTGCACCTGCTCGCAGCGCGCAATCAGCAACTACCGCCAGCGTGTATCTGGTCCATTACTTGACCGCATCGATATCCACATTGATGTGCCACGGGTTGATTATGACAAACTCACCGATGAACGCCGTGGCGAGCGGTCAGCCGCCGTACGTGCCCGCGTTGAAGCGGCACGCGCCCGGCAACGCGCGCGTTTCCAAGGCACATCGCACCTGCATGGCAACGCGGATATGGGACCCAGTGAAATCCGGGATTTCTGCCTGATGACACCCGAGGCCGAACGCCTGATCAACAGCACATTGCGCCAGATGCAGCTCAGCGCGCGGGCATACCACCGCATCCTAAAGCTCTCCCAGACGATCGCTGATCTGGCCGGGCATGATCGGATTGAGGTGGTTGATATGGCCGAGGCGATCCAATACCGTCCACGGCGTCTAACTGGCTAGGCCAACCCCCAAAATATGGGACATTTGCTAGGCGGGATAGCATATGCTCGTGAATCCCCTATAATGGGGGATTGTTTTATTGGGATTATCTCGCGGGAGCAGTACACGCTATGCT
>JAADYW010000148.1 GCA_010092845.1 Chloroflexota bacterium | reverse complement strand
TAGCGACAGGGGCCAGGCCAGCAAAGCCGAGAGAATTAGCCCGAAGAGAAGACCAATCATTGACGTCGCTAAGGTCTCGGCGCTTGTATCTACAATCCGATCACGGGCCGCTTTTGCGGGCCGGGTTGTTATCCAGGGTGTCATAATCAGGCCAGTCAACGCACCAACCAGCAAGAATAAGAGACTGCTGGCTTCATTTGGCAAGTTGATGTCGTCCGCAATCTGCCCGCCAAAACTAGCGCCAACTGCTGCGAAGACAATCATCCCGATCAGACGAAAACCAAACTCTAAAGACATTGTTGTCTGGGGCCTCCTGCACCATACGGCCGCTATAAGAATTCAGTGGAGTGATGCAACGGCATTGATGGATCTATGATAAGGTAATATTAGCAGCTTTAGGGCCTAATCAGACTCTCAATATACTAATCCGGTTGAACGGTATAATATAGAGCTAGTTACCGATTAAGGGGGGGATAAATATCAAGATTCGGCTTTGCTCTCAGGCTACCGATCAGGGATCTAATCCTATGCTCGAATCCCGTGGCGGCGACCACGTGCTAACAGAAATATATGTTACCAATACACGCTAGATAAATCCAGTTTGGCCCACTAGCGCCACCAAATCGATTAATAATTATATTATTACAGATTAAGCTGCATATTAGAAGCAGTATGCTATACTGACACATCTCAAAAAGCCCATGGAAGGATCGATTGATGGCAGAGCAAATCCTTGTAATCGAAGATGAAACCAACATCGCCCAGTTCCTCGAACGCGGACTGATCTATGAAGGATACCGGGTAGATGTTGCTTATGATGGCCAGAGTGGGCTATCTATGGCCCGCGATAATCCACCAGACATGGTGATTCTCGACTGGATGCTGCCCGGGTTGGACGGCCTAGAGGTATGTCGTCGGCTACGCGCAGCCAGCGAAGTGCCCATCCTCATGCTGACAGCAAAAGATGCCGTTACCGATCGCGTTAGCGGCCTGGACGCAGGTGCCGATGATTACCTGGTCAAGCCTTTTTCATTTGAAGAGCTGTTAGCCCGCGTGCGGGCGTTGCTACGGCGCAGCACGACCACGTCGCGCCCAGAAGTGCTGCGCTTTGCGGATTTGACGCTTGATACCGGCACACACCGCGCATTGCGCGGCGAACGCGCAATTGACCTGACGGCCAAGGAGTATGAGCTTCTCGAGCTGTTCATGCGCAACCCGCGGCAGGTATTGACACGGGATGTCATCTTTGACCGCGTGTGGGGATACGACTTCGGTGGCGAAAGCAATATCATTGAAGTCTATGTCCGCTATCTGCGCCAGAAAACCGAAGAAGAACATGAGCCACGTCTCATTCATACCGTACGCGGGGTCGGCTATGTCCTTCGCGAAGACTAGCAGACATGATCTGGCATGATAATGCGCTTCTCATACTGTGCTAACCTTGACATGCTACGATTTCCCGCGATAAAGCGCATGTCTTCAGAAGTGGTTCAGACGCCGTATGACAATTCGCCTGCGCCTGACGTTGCTATACTCAGGCATCTTAGTGATTATCATTGCCCTATTCGGGATTGTCGTGTTCGGAATCCTCGACCGAACATTGCGCAACCGAGTCGATGACAATCTTCTGCAGGTCCTGGATGATCTCGAGCCTGATGTTCAACGTATGATGACCCCCGATGGCGAGATCGAATATACGCCATCATCTAGCGTCGATACCTTTCACTCGCCGGGGGTCTTTGTGCAGCTCTGGTTGGTCAACAACCGCGACTATCCCTTCAATCTAAGCCACAGCGGCCACATGTATCACGCCCCTCTTGATCCCGATGTCCTGGATACTAGACAGCAGACGGAAACCACCGTAACGATTGACGATGTCAATCTGCGTGTGATCACGCGTCCAGTCGTTGTGGACGATCAGATCGTCGGCCATTTGCAAGCTGCTTCTTCGCTCGAGCCAGTGGAATCAGCAACCGAGCGGCTCCTCTGGATCATGCTCGCTAGCGGGCTGGCCGCAACCATCGTATCCTTTGGCCTGGGCAACTGGTTAGCCTCGCGGGCGCTCAGCCCTATTAATCGGATTTCCGAGACGGCGCGCGCAATCGTAGTGACAGACGACCTCAGCCGGCGTGTGCCCATCCACCAACGCCAGGATGAGCTCGGCTCGCTGGTTACGACCATAAACCAGATGCTCGAGCGGCTTGAGAAGCTCTTCAATACCCAACGGCGCTTTGTGGCTGATATCTCGCACGAATTACGCACACCAATCACTGCTATTCAAGGCCACATCGAGCTTATGCAGCGTTTTGGCTCAGACGCTTCTTCGCTGGATATTATCAACAACGAAACGCAACGCATGGCGCAACTCGTCGGAGATTTGTTGCTCCTGGCTCAGGCCGACCTGGGGCGGCTTCCGCTGGCCCGGTATCCCGTCGAACTTGAGGCACTCGTCTTGAAGGTCCACAACTATGCCAGGACGCTCAGCCAGGACCGCGTACAGGTCGAACTCGGCACACTCGATCATGCAGTTGCCGAGGTTGACGAAGAACGCCTGAAACAGCTTCTGCACAACCTGATCAGCAATGCATTGCAGTATACAAGTGAAAATGGGACGCTGACGCTAAGCTTGCATCACTGCGGTGATTGTGCCGAAATCCGCGTGGCAGATACCGGCATTGGTATCCCGGCACAGCATTTACCGCATATCTTTGAGCGCTTCTATCGGGTAGATGAAGCTCGCTCGCGACACGAAGGCGGCGCAGGGCTGGGCCTATCAATTGCGACATGGATTGCCGAAGCTCATGGTGGGAAGCTCATTGCCACTAGCGAAGTTGGTCAGGGAAGCACATTCATCGTCCGCCTTCCTCTTCTGCCAGAAAAACACCCGCAGCAGCCACCAACTGCCAACACACCCAAGTAGCTGTCCCGATATCAGGCAACCCCGCGGGACGAATAGACCTTATCGCATCCCCCTAATAATTCGGGGGCCCATATCTGTGCAGATAATGGTATACTGTAAACTCAGGCTCTATGGTATGCGATTACATACCATAGGTTCTCATTCCTTTCCCATTCCCCTACCTTTGGTTCTGTAATTAATCGGAGGTACTTTGCCCGCTAGCTCACTGAGCAGGCGCGGTTAAATTGGTTTTTGGGCTTAGAATGAGAGTCTCCATCCGTTCAAGAAGAATCCAACGAGTTAAGGAGAGAAAGATCCATGAGCCAAGCTAAACAAGGTGACACCGTAAAAGTTCACTACACTGGCAAACTTGATGACGGTACCGTTTTCGATAGTTCACGCGAACGCGAACCTCTCGAGTTCACCATTGGTGAGGGCCGGGTAATCCCGGGTTTCGAGGCAGCTGTTGAGGGTATGAGCACAGGCGAAACCCAGACAGCACGCGTTGAACCTGACAACGCCTATGGCCAACACCGTCCGGATATGGTCATCACGGTCGATCCCAACCAGTTCCCGCCCTCGATCACCCCAGAAATTGGCCAGCGTCTCCAGGTTTCCGATCCCCAAGGACAAACGTTCGACGTTACGGTCACGGATATTTCACCAGAAAGCGTTACGTTGGATGCGAACCATCCGCTTGCTGGGAAGGACCTGGTCTTTGAGATTGAGCTGGTTGAAGTCGTTGACTAGTTGGGCTATCAGCCAAGAAGAAAAGCGGCACGCCGCCTGGTGTGCCGTTTCGCTGTTTATTGCCCCGGAATCTATGCCGTGAAAAGGACGATCTAAAACAAGGGGCTAGGTATCAGAATAACCATATTCGGCAACATCAACCCCAAGATCAGATAACGCGATCGCTGCTGCACGACGAACGGCCGGACTTGCATCGTTCTTCATCGTTGCAAGGAGAATATCAATGGCCTGTGGATCACCCAATTCACCCAGAGCACGCGCAGCGTTGAAGCGCATACTAGGCAGAATGTGGCGCAACTGAGCAACCAAATAGTTGAACTTTGCCATGTCTGGCATCGACATCTAGTGTTCGCCTCTAACAACTTCTTGTCCGCATCCGTGCAGAGAATACCGTATATCACTATAGCCAATCTCAGGGGGTTGAGCAACTGGAATTTGTCAATAGCGCAAGTTTTTACCGTAATTTTAACTTCCCAACCATTGCTCTCTGCCGATCGTCACCTCTGTTAGAAATTTCATAGAAATCTAGCACTCTCCAAACCTGACTGCTAAAAATGCTTGACAGCCGCGAAGCACCCATAGTATATTCTTGCATGGTTTTAGCAATCTCAACGCGAGACTGCTAAAACTCTCATCAAATTCGCTTACAAAATCGGTGTATTTCGATCATGGAGGATAACGAGCATGTCCTTGAAACTCCGTCCACTGGCTGACCGCGTGATTGTTGAGCCTCAGGAGCGCGAGGAAACGTTTGCGGGTGGTCAATTGGTACTCCCAGAGACCGCCAAAGAGAAGCCGCAGCAGGGGTCCGTACTGGCTGTTGGCCCCGGCCGTCGCGATGACGATGGCGACCATATTGCACTCGATG
Source organism: Chloroflexota bacterium (assembly GCA_010092845.1). Lineage (GTDB taxonomy): Bacteria > Chloroflexota > Anaerolineae > Aggregatilineales > J027 > J027. Next base: position 751 of record JAADYW010000148.1, on the reverse strand, counting down.
TCAAAGAAGGCGACACGGTACTCTTTGCCAAGTACGCCGGCACCGAGATTAAGATTGATGGCAAGAAGGTCTTGATTCTAAAAGAAAACGATATCCTGGCTGTTGTCGAAGAATAGAGCAGAGAACTGACTGAAGGAGAGAATAACCGATGCCGAAGCAACTGGTATTCAATGAAGATGCGCGCCGCCGCCTGAAGAGCGGTATTGATATCCTGGCCAATGCGGTCAGCACCACCCTGGGCCCCAAGGGTCGCAATGTCGCCCTGGACAAGAAGTTCGGCGCCCCTACCGTCACCCATGACGGTGTGACAGTGGCTAAGGAAATCGAGCTTGAAGATGCCTATGAGAATATGGGCGCCCAGCTACTGAAGGAAGCTGCCACCAAGACGAATGATATCGCCGGTGATGGTACGACCACCGCAACTGTTCTGGCCCAGGCAATCGTTAACGAAGGGCTCAAGAATATCGCCGCTGGCGCCAACCCGATGCTGCTCAAGCGTGGTATTGAAGAAGCCACGCGCAAGGTCGTTGAAGCCATCCGCGACATGGCCGTGGAGATCAACACCAAGGAAGAAATTGCCTCAGTAGCATCCAACTCTGCCCAGGACCGTGAGATCGGTGAGCTGATCGCCGAAGTCATGGACAAGGTCGGCAAAGACGGTGTCATCACCGTTGAAGAGAGCCGCGGCCTGGAATTTGAGACCGAATATGTTGAGGGTATGCAGTTCGATCGTGGCTACATCAGCCCCTAC
>JAADYW010000147.1 GCA_010092845.1 Chloroflexota bacterium | reverse complement strand
ATTTTCAGTGTCTTCATCATCACCGGTAGCTTGCTCCAGCGTATCGGCTTCATAAGCCGCCAACGTATACCTGTGGTCGCTATATTCGTCGCGGCGGAGGATTTCAACGGGGGCAATACCGCCATAGACGAGGCCTTCGGTGAATTGCCGCGGATCTTTGTCTGGATCGGTGATATCAGCGATCGTAATCGGACAGCCATCTTCAGCCAGGCACGGCAGGGCATTGACCACCGTCAAACGTGCTGTTTTGTCATCCTCAAGGGCGGTAAGGTTGCCATCTACGCGTAAGATCAGGCGGTCTTCAACTGCCTGCGGCATCACAATCAATGAGACCACATCACCCTCATCCAGGAAGACGGGCTCAGAGATCAGCGGTGCAGCGTCTTCCGGATCGGCGTCACGTGGAAACAAGCCCAGTGTATATTCACCAGCGTCATATTCTGCGAACTCAGTGCCTTCGCTGAAACGCACATCGCTGGCCAGGAGTTCCCCGTCCAGATAAGCATCAACCGGTACGACCTCGCTGTTGGCGTGGATGATGCGCAACAGAGGCTCGGTTGGCTCAGGCTCCGTGGTCTCGATTTCGCTTTCCAATACAATGATTGTTGCCAGAAACAAGGCGGTGACAACCACGCCGACGGCGGCGGGAACCATCCAGCTAATTGCCTGCCGGCTGGTGGTCAGCACTTTCTCAGCGCCCAATAGCATAATCACGAAGAGGAAAAGCACCATGATGGCGCCGGTGTAGACGGTAATCTGGACCATTGCAAGGAAGGGGGCATCCAGCATCAGGAATAAGAAGGCGATAGCCGAGAAGTTCAGAATCAGGAACAACGCAGAATGGACTGCGTTTTCGCTGATCAGCATCATCACCGCCCCAAAAATGGCAATGCTTCCAACCAATATAAATAATGCGAGTTCTATTCCCATGCCTGTTGGTTCCTAGTAGTGGTTTGTCACGGAACTTTGTGCAGTTTAGCGCAATCAGCGCATTCTGCCAAATCTTATCTTAACTTTACAAAGGTCAGGGGCAGGCATTCTGGCTACCTGCCCCTGGTTTTGGCGTGCACAACGAGCGGTGATTACTTCGGGTCTTCCATGTCCGGAATCGAGCGGTCAAACATACCCGGTTCTACTTGCTGCGGGGTGTCCTGGCCCGTTTCTGGCACCGGATCAATGAGCATATCCTTGGTGTAGATCGCATCCCGGCGGTCACTGAAGGTGAGCCGGTAGTCGTGCTCCAGGACGATTGCCTCCGTGGGACAGGCATCTTCGCAATAGCCGCAAAAGATGCAGCGCAGCATGTTGATTTCATAGGTCTTGGCGTAGCGCTCCCCAGGGCTATATCGCTCATCGTCGGTGTTTTCGGCGGCTTCAACCCAGATGGCGTCAGCTGGGCAGGCCGCTGCACATAAGGAGCAGCCGATGCATTTCTCGAGGCCGTTATCATAGCGCTTGAGGGCATGTCGGCCCTTAAACCGCTCCTTAACAACGAGTTCTTCTTCGGGATACTGCACCGTGACCTTGTCCTGAAAGACGTGCTTGATGGTCGTTAGCAGGCCGTTGATAATACCCATACGTCTCTATATCTCTCCTGAAAATCTCATACCGCCATCGCGACTTAGCTCTTAGCTTTGTCTTCAATTGACTGCTCGCGCGAGCCACCAGTTACGGTTTCGTAGATCATGAATGGAATGGCGAAGATGACACCCACGAACTGAAGGAGAACGGCTCCAATGCTGGTGGCGCCGCTGGGTACCATCGTCGTCTGGCCAGGATCGGGTGGTGTCAAAGGCCCCGCTGTCCGGCTAAGCATATAGCCGACACCGGCGACAATAACCAGTAGCACAATCGACGAAATCAGATACGCTGTATCACCTCCGCCCTCTTCGGCGATCGTAATGGCAACAGCTGTCCAGGCCACAGCAATCAGCGACAAGGGAAGCATGATCTTCCAGCCAAAGCTCATCAAGCGGTCATAGCGCAGACGGAAGACCGTCGCCCGGATCCATACCATTATCGCCAACAAGACGATGACTTTGAGGGCCAATACTGGAACGCCCAGGATGGGGGCCCCGGAAACCAAACCCAGACCGTCGTCGTAGCCGCCCAAGAATAGCGCGCAAAAGATGACGCTTACCCCGATCATGTTGATGTATTCCGCCATGAAGAACATGGCGAACTTCATGCCGCTGTACTCGGTCATATGTCCCGCGACCAGCTCTTGTTCAGCTTCGGGCATATCAAAGGGGCCACGGTTGATTTCTGCGATGAGGGCGACGCCCAATAATACCGCGGCCAGTGGATTGTGCCAGACATACCAGTTGAAAAACCCACGCTGTTCGCCGATGATGTCACCCAGGCTCATTGAGGCGGCTAACAAAACCGGCACCGCGAACAGAATACCCATGCTTAGCTCATAGCTGATCATAGCTGCGCTGGCCCGCAGGCCACCCAGCATGGCATATTTATTGTTGCTGGCCCACCCAGCAAGAGAGCTACCATAGACGCTAACACTCGTCACGGCCAGCAGATAGAGGACGCCGACATTCACATCGATCAACCCCTGGCTGACCCGGTACCAATTCCCATCAAACCACGGGATGAGCAGTTTGGGCCCTAAAGGAACAACCGCCAGCACAAGCAGGGCCGGGATCACCTTCAATAGCGGTGCCAGGTAGAACACAAAGCGGTCGGCGCGGTTTGGTGTCAGGTCTTCCTTGAAGATCAGCTTGATCCCATCTGCTACCGGCTGGAGGAGACCCTGGGGGCCTGCGCGGTTCGGCCCTACGCGGGACTGAATACTGGCGATGAGCCGGCGCTCTAGAACCGTGGTATAGGCGAAGCCGGTGAGCAAGATGACGAAGACGACCAATGCACCTACGATAGCATGGGTGATCTCACAGGTGCTATTGGCTGAACACTCAATGATCTTGGTTGGGTCATCTGGCCCGAAAAGCAATTCCCGAATTGCGTCAAGCATTAGGATTTATCCTTCAGTTGCCACCACAGCCTTAGATATGTGTTCGATTGCCTCGACAGGCACCGGCATGAACGGGCTGGGTTCATCGGTCAATCGGCGGGGCAGTAGAATCACCCCTTCTGGAACCCCGTCATCAACGATTCCCTTTACCGGCAGCATCTGGCCACCAATAGTTATCCCGATCGAGTCACCATCTGCGATATCATGATCCGCAGCGTCGGCCGGATTGAAAACGGCGTACGGGCTGGGAATCCGTTGGTCCATCAGCGCGCTGCGTTTGAACAGCACCCCACGATCATACAACACCGTCGTCGGAATAACCACAAGACCATCGCGCGTATTCTTCTCGGCATTTACCGGACGGACTGTCAGCTGTGCGTTGCTATCCTCAGCTACTACTGGCCACTGGACGCCAAGGCCACCTGCGTTTTGATAGGCTGTCCCGCCGTAGTAGAGATCATCGCCACCGACATCGGGGAATTGGCGCTCAATCCGGGCCAGGTTACGGTAACCCATCTCACTGTATTCAGGAATTGTCTGGCTGATTGCGGCCATAACGATCCCGGCTGACACACTGGGCTGTGGGCCACCTAACATCGCATGGAGCTGGGCGAACATCTTCCAATCGGGCAAGCTCTCGCCGACCACACTCTGCGCCACATAGAAGCGCTGGACTCGACGCTCGCCGTTAGTGAAAGTCCCCTCGCGCTCGGCGAAGCTCTGGCGTGGCAAGACAACATCGGCTAGCGCCGCGGCGGTTTCGGTCTCAAAGAGGGCGGTGACCACGGTGAAACCAGCGTTTTTGAGCGGGTTGGCCTCGAGCGCGTCGCCGATAGGATCGCAACCAGCAACGAAAAGTAGATCGGGTGCGTTTTCGAGGATAGCCTGGGTGGCTTCGGCGGTGAAGCCCATGTCAATGGCGCCCTGAGTATTCGCACCTGGCCAGACCGGTATCAAGCCATTGTTTGGCCGGCCAACGTGGCCAGTCGTAATGAGCAGATTGGCGCATGCTTGCATCAGCTCGGCATGTTCTTCCAGAGTCAGACCTTCGCTACCGCATAGAATGATGAGATTCTCCGCAGTAGCCAGGGCTTCAACTGGCTCCGCAAAACCGTTACGCGCACGCTCACCTTTGACCGCTGTGGCCAGATTGTTGAAGCCGTCGATCCGGGAGGACGTGAGATCCACATCTGCGAGATCGCTATTGAGTACTTTTGCCACCATATTGTTGATGGCCCCTACAGCGTCTCCATAGTCATAGGCCAGATTGTAGGTCGCATACTGGCTGAGCTTGGTCGGGCGGGGGTTGGCGACAATGATCTTCGCCCCACGGTCGCCGGCAACTTTGGTGCGTAGCCACCAGATCGGGGCTTCTTCTTCGTGATCGCTGGCCACGACGAGAATTACCGTATCCGACCCCATAGCAGTGAAGTTGGTCCCTGTAGCCACACCGACCTGACGGACCACATCGCCACCGGACATCAGCGCAGGCCATAGACCAAGTTGGGCGCTAGCTTTGGTCTGCAGCAGCTTGCGCAGCTCCCACAGGTCTTCATTGGACTGGTTAGGGCCAGCAAGCGCACCAACAGTTTTTGCTGCCTCAAATCTGGCCTGGATGGTCTGGAGCGCATGTTCCCAGGTGGTTTCTACCAGGGCATTCCCCTCACGAATCAAAGGCCTGGTGAGACGATCCTCAGCCCGTGTGTGGTGATGGCCAAAGCGGGTCTTGTCCGAGATCCAGATCTCGTTGACGTATTCGTTCTGGCGCGGCATAACACGCTTGATCACATGCACACCGCCCGCGTCGCGATCTAACCGGATGCTGAGGCTGATGTTGGCGCCTTCGGGTGTATATGGGTCAATACTGGGGATATCTTTCAATTCCCAGGGACGAGCGCCGAAACGGAAGTCAGCAGTGGTAAGGGCGCCCACCGGGCAAATATCAGTTGTGTTCCCACTGAATTTGGTGTCAAAAGGAGGATCAGAGATGGTCACGATCTGGAGGGCACGGCCGCGTTGATGGAAGGCCAGAACATCATCGCCAACGAGTTCCTCGCAATAGCGTGTGCAGCGGGCACACTGAATACACCGTTCACGATCCAGATAGATCAATTCACCCAGCGGCACGTGTTTGGCCAGATGCATCTTGTCTGAGTAGTGGAAGACCGATTTCCCGGGGCCGTGCCGCATCGTCAGGTTTTGCAGCGGGCACTCACCACCTTTGTCGCAGATCGGGCAGTCAAGTGGGTGGCTGGTCAGGATGAACTCAATGATATCGTCGCGGGCTGCTTGCACCCGTGGCGTATCGGTCCGCATGACCAAGCCATCGCTGACAGTCTGGGTACATGCCGTGACCAGCTTGGGAAACCAGCGTATTTTTGCTTCACCGTTTTCGTCATATTCGATCTCGCCGGTTTCTCGGCTGAGCATAATGCTACCCAATTCGACCAGGCACATCCGGCACATGCCCACGGGGTCCATCTTTGGGTGATAGCAGAAAACGGGGATGTCGTTGTCGGCATAGAATTTCGCGACATCGACCAGATTCTGGCCCGCAGGCACTTCGTAGGATTGTCCATCGATGTAAATGGTGACTAATTTTTCGCTCATACCTCTGCCTTTATTGTTGGGTCAATGACGTGCGCGCTAACCGGAGACCCTGCCTCGCGCGATCAATTAACGCCTGCTCTAGATAGCCCCAATCACTGTCCTCACGTTGCTGAGTCGCCAGGGTGATCGCGGTCTCAAAATCAGTAATCGCCGCTTGAAGCGACCCTTTCTGTAGCCAGTACTCGCCGCGAAAGACGTAATTTACCGGTGCGTTGGGGCTGCCTTCGATGGCGCGGTGCAGCAGTCTCAGCCGCGGATCGGACTTTTTGGTCTCTGGACCCATATCCTGGTTCTTCATCTATTGCTTTACAGCCACCGCTTTCTTGCCAGCGGATAGTTGTTTTTGCTCGCCTGCCCCGCTATCAGTCACGATATAGGCTTCATATTCGTGGCGATAGTGTTTAAGCGTCCCCAGAATCGGGCTGGTGGCAAAATCGCCCAGTGCGCATAAGCTCTTGCCGTCCATCTGGCGGGCTGCATTCTCCATTGTCGCCAGGTCCTCAATCGTGCCTTCACCCTTGATGATGCGTGTCATCACTTGCAACAACCAGAAAGTGCCTTCGCGGCAGGGGGTACACTTGCCACAGCTTTCATGTTTGAAGAACTGGGCCATCTTATAAGCAGCCCATACCATATCCGTCCCCTCTTCCATCACGATGAAGGAAGCCGAGCCCAGCGTCGAATCGAGATCGATGAGGTTTTCGTAGGTCATCGGGATGTCGAGCATTTCCTCGGTGATAGGAACCACAGGGCCGGACGCGCCGGTTGGCAACAGTGCTTTGAAGGATTTTTCTGGGTCAGCCGGGCCACCAGCGAGATCGAATAGCAGATGCCGGAACGTTTCACCCAGTGGTAGTTCGTAGTTACCGGGACGGGCGACGTGCCCGCTTACGCAGAAGATCTTGGGGCCAGGGCTATCGGGCGTCCCGAGTTCTTTATAGGCGTCGGGCCCGTTGTTGATGATCCACGGGACATTGGCCAGCGTCTCGACGTTGTTGACGACCGTCGCTTCGTAGTAGAGGCCACCGCCTTTCTGGGCTGGGAATGGTGGGCGGACGCGCGGCTGCCCCAACAGACCCTGGAGGCTACTCAACATAGCGCTTTCTTCGCCGCAGATATAGGCGCCTGCACCGAGATGGGTATAGACCTCGCATGACCAGCCAGTGCCGAGGATGTTCTCGCCAATGAGGTTCTTCTCGCGGAGCACCTCGATAGCCTCGTCGAGATTAGCGGCGATGTCCCAGAACTCACCCCGGCAGTAAATGTAGACGGCGGTGGCCTGGATGGCATAGGCACAAAGCATTGATCCTTCCAGAACCTGGTAAGGGTTATGCTCCAGGAGTTCGCGGTCCTTGAAGGTGCCAGGCTCGCTCTCGTCGGCATTGACAGCAACATACTTGATGGGCTCGTCTTTGGGGATGAAACTCCATTTGCGCCCGGTGCTGAAGCCCGCACCACCACGCCCGCGCAAGTTAGCATCGAGTACGGTTTTGATCACGTCATCAGGGCTCATCTCGCTGACGGCTTTGCGAAAGGCCGACCAACCACCATGCGCCTCATATACATCGAATTCGTGAATATCTGGGACGTCACGATTGCGTAGTAGAATGTTTTCCATTGGTACTCGTTTCCATTCCTCAATCTCTTGATGTCGTAATCAGGCTTCGATCTGATCTTGAAGGCTGACGATATCGCGGGTTGCAAACCATCCCAGCACCGCAACCCATAGAACCAGGGCGAATCCGCCGGCAAACAGTATCGGCCCGATAATATTGCCCAGCCCAGCTGCGTACAGGACCCCATAAAGCCCACTGACCATCAGTAGCAGATAGAGTGCCCGCTCAGTGAACCAGGCCAGCCCGACAATAGCTACTACACTTTGGATCAGCATGAAGTAGGCTAACGCATCCAGAAAACGTCGTATCTGATAGCCCGTTTCGCGCTCAACCGATTCGACGTCTTCGGGCTTGTCATTTCCTATCAGGCGGTCCCGATGAGAAACGCTCGCATCGGGAAGGGCATTGGCGTAGTCTGGTGGCCAGGCTGCGTTTACCAGCGCATACAGACAGATGAATAGCCCGATAACCATCAGCGGCAAACTGGCCCAGATCGTGTAGCGTTGTTGGTCCGATATGCTCGACACGGGTGAGCGCAACTGGTACTCAGACTTGATCATGTTCACGTTTGGTCAGGTAAACGACGTTGTCGTGCAAATAATACCCTTCGTGCCTGAAAAGCGCCAGACTACCCGTGTTCTCGGTCTCGACCAGGGCCGCAATGATCTGGATATCATGCTGTTGAAAGTGCTCTTCGCACGCCTCGATCAGGCGTCTGCCGATTCCCTGGCGCTGGTATTTCTGATGAACGGCCAGCCGATTGATCCATCCTTTGCGGCTGTCATGGGTAGCCACCACGACCCCAACAAGTTCTTCTTGGTGCCGGATACCGATAACGGCCTGGACACCAGTGGCCATTTGCCGGGCAAAAGCCTCCCGCGAGTCGCGGCCGTTTGGCTTGAACGCTAGACCCGCTGCCTCCCAGAGCTGGCAGATCGCATCATAGTCGTTCGTGGTAAGGTAGACAGGTTTGTGATCCATCAGGCTTCTGAAACTGGCGCCATCACTCTTCGTGGCCATTTGCCTTTTCGCGGGCGGCCTCAGCGCGCTTTTCCTCGATGAACTGCTTCATCTGCTCCATATCAAGGTTTTCCATGTAATGGAAATTGCATTGGAGCATCGGGGCTTTGTCGCAGGCGGCCAGACACATCACATGTTCAACGGTGAACAGGCCGTCAGTGGTCGTGCCGCCCTCTTCCACACCCAGATAATCTTTGAGTTCCTGATGGAACTCGTCGGCGCCCCGAAGCGCGCAGGGCAAATCAGTGCACACCTGGAGCCAGTATTTGCCCTTGGGCTTTTCTGAGTACATGGTATAGAAACCAGCGATGCTCTTGACCTGAGTGGGGTCAATATCCACCAGTTCGGCCACTTGAGCCATCGCCTCTTCAGAGATCCAGCCATATTCTTCCTGTGCCAGATAGAGCAATGGCATCACGGCCGAGCGTTTGTCGGGATACTTGGCGAAAATCGCTGCTACCCGGTCAGCGTATTTATCTGCGAGCAAGGTGCTCTCTCCATTCGCTGATTAGCGATCAACATCGCCCAAAACGATGTCAATACTCCCAATAATCGCAACTACATCGGCAATCATATAGCCCTTAGACAATTTGGCCAAGGCGCTCAGATTTGTGAACGTCGGTGTGCGGAAATGTACTCGCCACGGATTAGGTGATCCATCACTGACGAGATAGCAGCCGAGTTCGCCGCGCGGGCTTTCGGTACTGACGTAGACCTCGCCCTTGGGCGGCCGGAAGCCTTCGGTCCACAACTTGAAGTGATGAATGACCGCTTCCATGCTGCGACCAAGCTCAGAACGTGGTGGGGGTACATATTTGCGGTTGTCAGAACGGAATGGACCATCTGGTAGCATATTGAGGCCCTGTTCGATGATACGCAAACTCTGGCGCATCTCCTCAAAGCGCACCATGTAGCGGTCGTATACATCACCGTGCTGACCGGTGGGTACATCAAACTCGAATTGGTCATAGCTGGAGTATGGTTCGGCTTTGCGGATATCCCAGTTGATACCTGAAGCTCGCAGCATTGGCCCAGTCAAGCCATAGGCGATCGCATCCTCGGCGGAAATAAAGCCGATGCCTTGTGTCCGGTCAATGAAGACCGGGTGCCCGACGAAGATGTTTTCATAGTCGTCGAACTTGGCGGGGAAGGTATCGAGGACATGACGCACAGCCGCTTCGAATTCGTCTGGCAGATCACGCCAGAGGCCACCCGGGCGGAAATAGGTGCTCATCATCCGTTGGCCGGAAACCAGCTCGAAGATATCGAGCAGGATTTCGCGCTCTCGGAAGCAGTAAGTCATTGTGCTGGTAACACCGAGGTCGAGTCCGCCAATACCCAGCCATACCAGATGACTGTTGATCCGCGTCAACTCCGTCAGGATCACTCTAGCGATCTGAGCGCGTGGGGGGACGTCCAACTCGAAGAGTTTCTCCATGGCCAGACAGTACACCAGATTATTGCCCATCGGGTTGAGGTAATCCATCCGGTCGGTCATCACGATGGACTTCTCGTAGGTCTTGTATTCCATGTTCTTCTCAATACCGGTATGGAGATAGCCGATATCCGGAATACAGTTGACGACCTCTTCACCTTCCAGCTCTAGCAGGACGCGCAAAACCCCATGCGTGCTGGGGTGCTGGGGGCCCATATTGAGCATCATCGTCTCGCCGGTCAAGGCGCGTTCAGAGACCAGCCCCTTGAGTTCATCGACGGTGCCTTCCCAGTTAGCGAATTTCTCAAGCGTCATGGTTACCGTTCGTCCCCATTTTTCCTGGCATACGGTTTATGTTTGTTGATTTCATCGACATTGAAGGAGAATTGGACGGTCTCATACCCGAGTGGGTAGTCCTTACGCAGGGGGTGGCCCTCCCAATCGGGGGGCATCAGAAGCCGGCGGAGGTCCGGGTGACCATCGAATGGAATACCGAACATGTCGTAGACTTCGCGTTCGTGCCAGTTGGCGGCCGGCCACAGTTCGGTCACGCTTGGAACATCCGGGTCGCCCTCGCTCCACATCACTTTTAGGCGTAGTCGCCGATTGTATAGCATTGAATAGAGCTGATAACTGATACCAAACCGTGGCACTGACGGGTAATAGTCGGCGGCCATTACCTCAGACAGGAAAACATAGCGTAGACCGTCGGTATCGCGACAGAACCGCGCAACCTCAACGATATGGCTAGCCGCAACGTAGATCGTCAGTTGGCCACGGAAGGTCTCAATGCCTTCTATAGCGTCGCCAAAGGCCTCTGGCAAAACTAGCTGTGGGTCCTTCATACTCAAAACTGCGCCAAGCTGCTGCTGCTAGCAAGCGGATGGCGCGTTCCTCCTTTCAGCTAACCACCCACACCAGCCGCAACCCGGGCTGCTATGGGGGCAGGATGGCTCTTAACGCGGCTCAGTTCTACTTGGTGGCCCAATCTGACCAGCGCATCTCTTTGACTTTTTCGTGCAAGGTTAAGAAACCGTGGATCAATTGCTCTGGGCGCGGCGGACAACCGGCCACATAGACATCAACCGGGACAATCTCATCGACGCCCTGGACAATGGCATAGTTATTGAAGACTCCCCCACATGAGCAACAATCCCCCATGGCCAGGACCCACTTTGGGTCAGGCATCTGGTCGTATAAATGCCGCAAGACTGGGGCCATTTTGCGGGTAACCCGGCCAGCCACGATCATCAAGTCACTTTGACGGGGACTTGCGCGCATCAACTCCATGCCGAAGCGCGAGGCATCGTAACGTGGCGCTTGCGTGCTCATCATCTCAATTGCACAGCAGGCCAGCCCAAAGAGCATCGGCCACATGGCCCGCGTACGTCCCCAGTTGACGGCCTGTTCGAGGGTCGTGGTGACAACCCCCATATTGCCTAATTTCTCGCTTATTCCTCCCATTCAAGACCTCCGGCTAACCACTCGTATGCGAAACCAAGAAGCAGCACAAAGAAGAAGACCCCCATTACGATCAACCCGTAGAGGCCCATGTCTCGCCTCACAACGGCCCATGGCAAGAAGAAAATCACTTCGATGTCGAATAAGATGAAGAGCTTACCAACCCGATAAAACTTGATGGGGATTCGACGCACTGCGGGACCAATTGGCCGCATACCGCTTTCATAAGGGGCCAGTTTACGTGTGTTGGGGTTGTAGGGACCAAACAACCGGGAGAGGAATAGGATGATCAGGCCAACACCCGACGCAAGCAAAAACAGAGGCAATACTGGGGCGAAATCCTCTAGCACGTTTTACTCCATCGTTTGATTGTACTAATTTGAACAAGTCTAGCATCTGAGCAATAAAAAAGCAAACGGCTATTGTAAAAATTAGTCCAGGGCCGCTTTTGGCCAGCCCCTTCAGAGCGACGCTAAGTTTAACATAATCGCCGAAGACTGGCCAAAACTATGGCCAATGAAGGAATATGTACTTAAGGCTTTAGTGAATCTGGCGACTGGGAGCTTGTGTACATTGTTTCACGAGGGTGTTGTGGATTGGTGCTCCAATTGCTGCAACAACCGGTAGGCCTTAATCGCCAGGTGCAAGTTTAGTTGAACATCGGCATCATCCATATCAAGTTGGGTGATTTCCGCGATGCGATTGAGACGATACACCAATGTATTACGGTGAACATTGAGCTGCTTGGCTGTCGCAGCCATATTGCCGTTATTGGCAAAATAGACTGACATGGTTAGCAGGAGGTCACTGTTGTTCTGCTGGTCATAGTCGAGGATATGATACAGCCATTCCTGACAGAATTGCTTTAATTGCTCGTGATCCTGAATGTTCATTAGCAGTTCGGTCAGGCTCAAATCGCCAAAGAACACGGTGTGGGGTTCTTGCCAGAGTTGGGTGGAGAGATTCATAGCGCGTTCGGCTTCGTGAAAAGAACGCCGCAACTCCGTCAGGCCCACGCCAGGACGCCCCACGCCACAGATCACGGTACCGCCGAGGATTTCGGTCATGCGCTTGGCGATACTGACCGTATATTGTTTCATACGACCCGTATGCTGGGCCCGCTCGAGGGCCAGGAACAGCAGAGTACGGTCATGGTATTGGCCGATGATTGCTTGGATGCGGCGTTGTTTGGTCTCGTGCCGGATTTGTTCGGTGAGCTGCTCCGGTTTGACGGGCTTGGTAGTACGACGCAGATCCGGACCCGGCGTCCAGCGCATGGTACTGATCACATAGACCTGTTCAGGATCGAACATACTTTGCTCGGCACGTGCAGTGAGGATCGGATCGTCACTGGGCTCACCATCAAGCCAGGCACTGATCCAATCAGTGCGTCCGGATGTGTCATTGCGTAACGCATAGCTCTTTGCCATCAGGAGCCCGCAGACGGTCGCACCGCGTGATAGGGCAATCGGTGCGAAGTGTTTGAGCGGCGCATTGAGCTTAACAAGGCTAAGATAGCCCACCACGGTTGAATCCACTGTGATAGCGGCACTCAGTGACCTATTGCTTTCCATTATGGTGGTATTGTGATGGCTTGTGATTGATTGGTCGGTGAAATGAGCCACCAGTTCTTGGTCCTGTAGGATGGCGAGATGCTGCTGCCAGGGATCGAGCAGTGCATGGTCTATCGGTGGTAGGCTATGTGCGAGCCGGAAACCACGGGCATCATGAAGGGTGGTTGGTAGGCCGATGGTACGAGCGAGTGTCTGGCAGATGGCCGGTAGTCCAAAATTACCGTTGGCCTGGCGGGCCAATTCTTGTTGCAGGGCGGCATCTTCTCTTTCGATCTCGGCCTGCAGATCCATGATATAGCGGATAACTGCCCGTTCAACGGTGTTCACCGCTGTATCTTCTGGTAGATAGATGACAGCCATCTCATTGCGGATAGCGGCTTCTAAGGCAGCGATATTGAGCTTCCCCTGGACAGCAATCGCCCGGATCCTTGAGGGGACCAGTTGACCGATGATACGTGCCAGATCGCGTTCCGGGTCCATGTTCTGTTGTAAGGCTTCCATACTGATCAGGATCAGATCCCCCTCGACAGCGTTTACATTGGCTCCAGCCGTTGCTGCCAGGGTCCGGGCCCATCGTACCCGAGAGTCAGGTTGCCCGCTCACAAGAAAGGCGCCCGCTGGCAATACACCTTCAATGAGCTCATGTAAGGTGATGGCCGGCATCGGAACCTTCATGGACCGAAATCGAGATAACGCTGCGTTACTGATCATTCATGCCACCTGATGGCTTTCTATGAATGCCTTATTGGGAGCCTACCCCACCCCTGCAAACTTCGCAATGAATGAAGCTTTAACTGGACCTTGGAATGGTCTGAATGGCTAAGCCAGACAGTCTTTGGCAATGCGTCAAAGGGGAATTATGGCGTGAACGTAAAATCCATCATACCTGGAATTTACCGTTTTTATAAAATAGTTCACCATCAACCACTATCTCACTATCATTGCGCATATCGCAGATTAAATCCCAATGGATAGTTGATTCGTTCTGACTCCCGGTTTCCGGATATCCGGCGCCAACAGCCATGTGGATGGTTCCCCCAATTTTCTCATCATAGAGGATATTCTTGGTGAACTGGGTGATGCCGTAGTTGGTGCCAATGGCAAATTCGCCCAGGTAGCGTGCTCCGGGGTCGCTATCGAGCTGGCTGAGCAAGAAGCCTTCATTCTTGCTTGCCTTTGCCGTTACAACGCGTCCGTCTTCAAACGTGAGCTCAACACCCTCAACTTCACGCCCACTTCTAATCGCTGGATAGGTGAACCGGACCCAGCCAGTGACGGACTGCTCGACAGGTCCTGTGAAGATCTCTCCGCTGGGCATATTTTTCTTGCCATCGCTGTTAATCCACGTTCGGCCCGCGATGGAGAGAGTCAAGTCAATATCGGGGCCCCGTACAACTACTTCTTCTTTGCCCTTGAGCCACTCTATCAATCGTGCCTGTTCATCATGAATAGCTGTCCAGTGCTTGACAGGATCTGGCTGGTCAGCAAACGTTGCCTTGTACACGAAATCTTCGTATTCATTGAGGCTCATATCGGCTTCCTGGGCGTATGCAGGGCATGGATAGAGAGTACCCACCCAGCGCAGGCTTCCTTCTGCGGAGCGGCGCATGAACGTTTTCATTAGCTCACGGCGTGCATTCTGGCGTATACGTTGGCGTTCAGGGTCGACATTCGTTAGCGCGCGTGTATTCTGTGTAGCGCTAACGCCGATAGTCGCATCAACCTGCTCGTAAGCGGTCGTTTCTAAGGGTGAAATCCACTCCAACTGTGTGTCGCTGGCCTCACGAAGAATCGTTTCTTGAAACTCAACGGCATCCAGTAGGGCTGTGGGATGGCCACCGGCCTTCAATACATGTGCGATAACAGCATTCAGGAGTGGCACAGCGAGATAGTGCCCACTAATCAGAACCCAGTCCCCCGCTTGAACTTCAATAGAATAGTTGACCAGAACGTCCGCAAGCTTATCAATACGTGGATCCGACATGTGTGTTACTCCGCAAAGATTCGGAAATTAAATATCCTTTGAGTATATAGCAAATCAAGTTGGAGTTAAACCAGGCTCGATCTTTTGTTTCATCATCCCCGACAATTGTTGTTGTCATGAGGGTTGCGGATCAGTCCACATACGCACGTCCAACGATGTCGAGCCTCGGCGTCGAAGATGATCCGGGTTGAGGCATATCAGGTGTTGGGGTCGGGGGCTTGCTGATGACGACGTTGAGCGCGTCTGGCTGCACCGTAACGGTCACCTGGTCTTGTAGCCCTTCGCGCAGCAAGGTAACGTCCGGCGTCAGATTAGTGTGGGTACCTTCAAGGTAGTTTTCGAGATCAACCGTGACGCGCAAATCCTCCTGGGTCAGGTCCTCGATAAGTGGGGCCGGCCCCTGCACAGTAATGCTCACAGTTTGCGGAACCACGGATGCGATGAAAGCGGGGTTAAGGTTCACCGGCCGGATGGGCACTTCGGCAAACTGCATTGTGGTGCTAATTGGTGCGATATCTACTGTAACACTTACCTCGGTATCTTCCGGGCGTAGTTGAATACCCTCAGGTAAGATAAGATCCACTGTTCGGCTGAAATCACTGGTTTGCCCAGTGATTTCAATTGGCGTCGTTTGCACAACCCCACCCAGAGACGCGATAAGGTCCGGGTCACCTACGACCACTACTTGCTCCGGATTGGCTTGCCATCTCTCAAGCGCATAGCCATCAGGAGGTGTGCCCTCGAGAATGACGTCCACCAGCAGAAAATCACGATTCTCGATACGTTGGACATCAACGTGGCATTCGACCTGGGCAGGGTCAATCTGGAGGTTATCGAGCTCTCTAATGGAGAACTCGTCCCCTTCATTATCGCGAATGATGACCCGCTCAAGGTGACGCTCAGCTTGCCCCGGTGTCCGCAGGCTCAAACGGACTGTTGCGCTCGATACCCGTTGAACAAGCGACCCAGGCCCACTAATGGTCACTGTACCGGATTCGCATTGCGGCTCGCTGTACTCATATTCTGCGGGAAGCTCGCTGAACACCAGAATTTGGAGCTCCAATGTTCGGGTCTCTAGGGGGACGATTTCAACTGTAATATCTTCAGGCGATACGCTAACGACACGCCCTGGCGGGCCGCTGTCAACAATGTACCCTTCTAAATCCACATCGTGAATTCCTGGTTCAAGATCACGCAGATCGGCGTGAATCTCGATGTCACTTTGTCTCAGTTCATCCCAGGAATTCCGCGGAGCACGGATCGTCACGCGGGCGGTGCGCCTTAATGTCGTGCTACTAAGTAGGGTTGTGTCAGCACGATCCTGGATGAACTCAATGGTGATACTTTCGGGAAATTCGCGTTGCTCGACGGGGTTCTCATCGAGTGAGGCCACAAGCCAGATAATGATAGCCAATGCCAATGAGACCAACAGCCAGCCAGAATTGGCTGCGATGAATTTCAGTATTGGCCAATCTGGAAGAAGTGCTTTGAGGCGTTGCATCATGCTGCTGCGTCTCCGCGGCCCTTGTCCTCAAGCCTGAGAAAGCGCCGTAAACGCTCAGGAATCAGGCGTTCGGGAATCTGGAGCAGTCCGCCGTCGGTGGCTTCAGCTTCTGAGGTGTAGAACGTGGCTAGGATAGTTGCTAACCGCTTAGAGTCAAGTTGGCGGATCATGCGGCCACGGCTGCTAACGCTGATTTGTCCGGTTTCCTCAGAAACGGTTACCACAACAGCGTCAGATACTTCTGACATGCCGAGGCTGGCGCGATGTCTGGTGCCGAGTTTGCGACCTGAGAGGTTACGACTGGATGTCAAAGGCAATACACATGCTGCTGACATCACGCGGTTGCCGCGAATGATCACTGCGCCGTCATGAAGCTCTGTTTTTGGCCAGAAGATCGTGAGCAGTAACTGGGGGGTTACCTCGCTGTCCAGGTTAACCCCGGTATTGGCGAACTCATCTAATTTATCGCCACGCTCCAGGACGATCAAGGCACCATGCCGGCGCTCAGAGAGACGCCCGGCGGTCTGGCAGATGGCATCGATAACGACTTCTCGCTCTGTCAGTGTATTCTGGCGGAAGCTTAAGCTCGCCCGGCCGACTCGTTCCAAAGCACGGCGAAGTTCAGGCTGGAAGATAATGGGGATAGCTACTGCCGTGGCGGTCAAGATATTGCGCATCACCCAGTTGAAAGCGATCAGATTGGTAACACTACTAAAAACGCCGGCTGCAATGACGATAACGATCATGCCCCGCAGCATTGGCATTGCCTGGGTGCCGCGCACCAGGAAGCTCCCTGCGAAGATCAAGCTCGCCACCAGCAGGATATCAATGATCGCCTTGAGGTCGATGCTTTGGATTGTCCAGATCAGGTCCATAGATGTTGTGTTTCCTGAACCTCTGCCACGTTGAAAGGGTTAGTGTGGTCCCACAGATGGATGTTTACTACGTGCTCAGAACAAGTTTTCTGCTCAGGTTGGGTGGCCTGGAGGCTGCCAGGGCCCTGGTAGCAGATTCTGTTAGGTCACGATGATTTGATTATTGCGCAAAACATGGATCATCGAAAGTCTATATCTCGCCAGCCGCAGTAGGCAGTTGGTACAAATTCTTGGTTGTTGTGGATACTGATTACTATAGCATGGAGTGTTTGGGCATGGCCAAATCTATCAAGCATCGGTAGTGTGGGCGTTGGCCAGTCGTCATTTGCAGTCCTTACTCTGACAACGCTGCGAGGAGCATTAGCGTGATGATCTGGTCTGGAATATGCTTTCGAGTACAATGGGTACTCAAGAACGGTCTTGCCAAACCAGCTGCTGAGTGCAAACATGCCAAACACAACATTGTGGCAGTTAACCCATCCCGAAATGCAATTGTTTCGTTATCATGGCGCTGAGGAGCATCAAGCCAAATCCTGTGTACCGGTGCTGATGGTCCACAGTACCCTGGCCAGCCATCGTTCCTGGGAAGCGCTGGCCGGTCAATTCTGGGAAGCAGGGGTTGGCGATATCTATGCCATTGATGTTGCTGAAATCCAGATGGGGCTGCCTATGGATGGTGGCTTCGATCTTCTTTCAAGGGCAATCGGCTTTATCCTCGGCGAATCAGAGACGCTGTATGAAGCACTGGCAGTCGTTGCGCATGGTGCTGGCGCTGTGGTAGCTTACCGCTATTGGCAGGCATTCGAAGCCGAAGCCGGGCTCAGTCACCTTTTTTTGCTGGGGGCGCCGCATCATGGCACAGTTTTCCCCTTGATGCGGGAGACGACTGTTTCTGGTGACGCTATGCCGGCGTTTGACGGCCTGGTTGCTCACCAGAACTCAGCCAGCACATTCACCAAGATCGAGTCCGTTCAAGGACAGTCTTCAACTGTTATTGTCAACTTCATTGGCAATCAGGCCGGACCCGATTTCGATGCAGTGGTACGGGGGCTTGGTTCTTCAACGGATCGTGATGGTATCATTTCGCATGCGGTCGGTCCGAACTACGACGGTCTGGTCCAGGGATTACATCTCCCCGAGGCCGTCAACCTGATCGTCCCGCTGCCGCCACCCCTGGACCATCGTGATATTAATAAAGATCACCGGGTTGGTGACGCAATTCTGGCTTGCTTGCGGGGAGAAAGATACCAACTCCGCCTCCACCTGGTTGGTATCCGGTTGCGGGGAGAAGATGTTGACGGCTACTCTGGCCCCGTCGCATTTGAGATCAATGGTATACGCATGCCACCTGACAGCATTTTTCACGGCGTAACAGATCGCCTGTATCTATTTGATGAGCATGTTCCACCGATCTGTACTCTGGGCTATCCATCGAGCGCTATCTCTGGCACGATAACCTTACACTTGAAAGACCTGAGTAATGAAAGACGCCGCCGCCGGCGTATGTATGCACGCCTTCATATCCCGCTGCGCACACCAGACGATGCCATCCATGCCATGCAGGATAGTGAAGGCTCGGACTTCTTGTGGCGCGTGGTTAGCGAGCGCATGCCAGTTGTGCTTAAAGATCCATCTACGCCCCCTGAGCCGGAAGTTCTTTCGAGAGGGATTTAACGGATGACTGTTCAATATGAGGCTCTCGTTGGACATCTTTTGATTGTCGGGGGGCGCCCAATGGCGAGTGTCCCGCCGGGTGCAAGGGTGCAGCCAGCGCCCCGTCGGGCACACCGCTCGCGAGAGCAGGATACTTTGTTTGTCTTGATTACATCGGCGGGTAAAACCAAACCTGTTGCCGAGTTTCTCGAAAAACTTGCCAAGCTGGCAACCGATGCCTACTTTGCGTCCCGGTTGGGGGTAACCGGAGCGTTGCGTGAGGCCGGCGCAGCCCTCAATACGCATATCCAGAGTCTGAACCAGCAACAAGCCACCGATTTTCGAGCTGGGGCGTTGATGCTCGTGAAACGTGGTGATAACGTGTACCTGGTCCGTTCGGGGACGACACTGTGCGCTGCGCGCCTGCGTGGCCATTATACGACCTTCCCGTCAGACCCGGATATGTTGAATATGCTACCGCTGGGAGCGCGCTCGGAGCCGGTGCTGGAGTTTACGCACTTCCGCCTATCACCCAATGACATCTTCGTCCTTGGCGATGCCGGCATTGCAGCACTAAATGATCGTCTCCTGAAACAAGCGTTGAACCAACCCGATGTCGAAGCTGTGCTTGAGAAGTTGGAGGGTGCGGTCGAGAATCAGGCCTTTGCCAGCGTGATCCAGTTTATTGATGCCAATGCGCCACCCCCCGAGGCAGCGACGGCGTCTCCGATGCCAGACGAATCCGTGGCGGAGGATGCCACTGAAGAAGCCAGCGCCTCCCCCCAAACAGCACCGGTTGCGGACGCCCAGCCAGTGCCCGCGACTTCCACAGCACCGCCACCGGCCGAAGAGGCTATCGCGAGTGTGGAGAGCCCGGTGGCAGATACTGAAGACGCGACTGGCAACAGTGCAGCCGAAGCGGCTCAAGCTAGCGTCGCGCCGGCACAGCGCATCAGGCGAAAGAGCCGTTCAAATACAGCGCAAACCGTGGCGCACGCAGCCGAAGACGGTGCCACGGCGAAGAGACAGAGCTTCTTCGAGGCCGTCGCGGCCAGCATAATGCTGTTTCTATCGAATATATTGCGTGGCATTTCCAACGGCATCAGCGCAATTCTGGATCGCCTGTTGCCAGCGCCTGAACAGGACCAGAAGAACCAGCAACTGGTTCCGCTCAATGTGGTGGCCTTGATTGCAGTGATCATCCCAGCAGTGATCGGCGTGGTTGTCGTAGGTGTCGCTATTTCGAATCGGGATACGACCCGCTTCGAGGAATTACGCTCGGAGATGAACGCCGCCCTGGAAGATGCTCGTGCTTTGGAAGAAGCATCGGGTGTTTCGGACAAAGATAAACGCAACGCCTGGCTGGAAGTGCGCAACTGGGCGGAACGTGCCCGTCAGGAGAATCCCGACAGCAGCGAAGCGCGCGAAGTGATCCTCGACGCACAGAACTATATCGATAGCTATGACCGCATAAACCGGGTTGATCTCACCCTGCTACGCGAGTATCAGGCCAGTGCGGATTTACGGGGACCGATCCTGGCCCCCAATGGCAAAGATATCTATACCCTTGACCGCAACCGTAGCCAGGTCTTCCGCGACGAGCTTGACGGCTCTGGCCAGCGCTTGATCACGGTCTCTGAAACGCCGGTCATCGAGCGCGCCCGCCCGATTAATGAGTACCTGGTGTCCAATCTTGTTGATATCGAGTGGATGGATGAAGGTGGCGCTGCGGAGCGGAATGCCTTGATCGCTCTGGATGACAACGGTCTGCTGATCTCTTATCATGGCACCTTCGGCCTGAGCGCTTTGCAGCTCAACCTCCCCCCAGATTGGAACCGCCCTGAGGCGATCGCGACCTGGGGGAATAATTTCTACGTGCTCGATGCTGGGGCCAATCAAATCTGGCGTTTTCGCCCGGAGAATGGCTTCTATCAAAGCCCCCCTGAGGAGTACTTCCAGGGTAACAATCGCCCTGATCTGGGGGCCGCGGTTGATTTTGCGATCGATGCCGATGGACTCGTCTACATCTTGTTTGACGACGGGACCATTTCTAAGTATCGCGGGGGTGAACCATCGGTGTTTGAGTTGAATGAGGACCGGGCCCCTGTTGATGGGATCAACAACGGTTACGCACTCTTCATCAGCAACGATCCGCGCGCTTACGCCATTTTCGTCGCTGATCGCGAAAATGACGCTATCTACCAGATCTCGCTGGGTGGTACGGTGAACGGCGGTTACCGGCCACGTGATATCCTGAGCCCGGCTTTTGATAGCCTCAGCGGTGTCTACGCCGACGTCGCACGGGGCAACGTGTATATTCTGTCCGGCAATACACTCTACCGGGTGCCTTTTCTGAACTGATTGGTAAGTTGCGCTGACGTATGACCCGAATTCTAGGCATTGAAACCTCATGCGATGAGACGGCGCTCGCCGTTGTGGAGGACGGGCAGCATCTTCTGGCGAATATCGTCGCCTCGCAGGTCGACTTGCATGCGCAATACGGTGGGGTATTCCCGGAAGTTGCCGCCCGAGCGCATATCGAGACGATCAGCGCCGTTGCGACCCAGGCGCTAGAAGCGGCTGGTGTCACGTTGGCAGATCTAGATGCGATCGCGGTGACCCAGGGGCCAGGGCTGGTGGGGTCGCTCCTGGTAGGGCTCAACTTTGCCAAGGGGCTGGCGCTGGGAACCGGTCTGCCGTTGTTAGGGATCAATCATCTTGAAGGCCATATCTACTCGTTGTGGGTTGACGCACCGCGCCCAATTGCATTTCCGGTGGTCGGCTTGATCGTCTCGGGTGGTCACACCGAGTTGATCCTGATGCAGAACCATGGCCACTATGAACACCTGGGCGGTACGATCGACGATGCGGCTGGTGAAGCCTTCGATAAGGTCGGCCGGCTGCTGGGATTACCCTATCCAGGCGGCCCGTCCATTCAAAAAGCCGCCGAGGCAGGGGATCCCATGGCTGATGATTTTCCACGCGCATTGCCGGGCGAAGAAAATTACGACTTCAGCTTCTCGGGGCTAAAGACGGCGGTGATGCGTGCTGTCCGGCCTTCGCAAAAAGGGCGCAAGATTCAGGCGGGCGAGGAAAGCCTGAAAGAGGGCGCCTTGCGCGCCGGGCTATCCATCCCTGATGTGGCCGCCAGTTTCCAGTTGGCTGTGGTGGATGTGCTGGTTCGTAAGTCGATCCGCGCGGCCCAGGCATATGGTGCACGTGAAATCCTGCTGGCAGGCGGGGTTAGTGCGAACCGTTTGCTAAGGGAGCGCCTCGCAGAAGAGGCACCAATGCCCGTGCGCTATCCTCCCCTCGCGCTATGCACAGATAATGCGGCGATGATCGCCGCCGCCGCTTTCTATCGCTTTCAGGCTGGGCAGCGCGATGACCTAACCCTCGATGTGCACCCAAGTTGGCCGCTTTCTCGTCTGGTCCCCATGTTGAAGTAGCTATCCCTCATACAAATCAGGGCGAATCCGCACTGGTGAACCCAACAGACTGTGTATACGCTGGTGCAAACTGTCTGGAGGAGGCTCAATATGTCCGCTACACCGTATCATCGCTTTGCCCGGCGCCTGGATGCCCTGCCCAATGGGTTCCCTGCCACACCGGACGGTGCCGAAATCCGCTTACTGGAGAAGATATGCGATCCCGAGGAAGCCGATCTAGCGGCTGACCTTCGCCTGACGCTGGAAACGCCAGCGGAGATTGCCGCACGCACAGGCCGTGACCCCAAACCACTCCGCAAGCTGCTGAAAAGTATGGCCCGCAAAGGCGTCATCAAGGCTGGGCGTGCTGCCAGTGGGAGCGGCATGGGATACGGTTTGTTGCCATTTGTGGTTGGAATATATGAGATGCAGATCGCGCGCCTCGATGCGGAGATGGCGCAGTTGTTCGAGGACTATTATCAGCGTGCTTTTGGCAGCGGGCTGATGATGCAGCCATCTGTGCATCGCGTGATTCCGGTGCAGGAGAGCGTGCGCGTGGACATGGAGATCCGGCCCTACGAAAACGCGGCCGAGATCGTCCAGGGTGCGCAGTCATGGGGCGTGGTCGATTGTATTTGCCGCAAGCAGAAACTGCTCATTGACGATCCCTGCGAACACCCGGTTGAGGACATCTGTATGGTATTGGGCGAGACGCCCGGTCTGTTTGACCACACACCGGCTGTTAAGGCCTTGAGCAAGCGTGAGGCACTGGGGACACTTGAGCGGGCGGCTGAGGCCGGCCTGGTACATTCAGTCAGCAACAACCAGCAAGGGTTGTGGTATATCTGCAACTGCTGCACCTGTTCATGTGGGGTGCTGCGCGGTATTGCGCAGCTTGGTATCGCCAATGTGGTGGCGCGGGCGGCTTTTGTCAACACCGTCAATGAGGACATCTGCATTGGTTGCGAGGATTGCATTGACGATTGCCAGTTTGGCGCGCTAGCACTGGACGGGGCGGTGATGGCGGTCAACCAACAGCGCTGTGTTGGTTGTGGGGTTTGCGTGATCAAATGCCCTGAGGAGGCCATGTCCCTTATTCGCCGTGCCGATGTCGCGCCGCCGCCGCTTACAGAGACGGATTGGCAGATAGAACGTGCGCGCGTGCGCGGCATTGATATGGACCGGATTCGTTGAGGCGATTCGTTCACAAACCAGAAGCCCTATTACGTGACAAATTCTTTTAATACCGCGAAATCTTCTTCGATGGTCTTGCGCTGAGATTGGTTATATAGCGCCACCGCTGGATGATAGAGCGGCACGACATGGATGGCGCCATACTCAGCCTGCGCGTCGAGGACCTGACCCCGCATCTTGCTGATCTTGCCACCCTTTTCTGGTATGTCGAAGAGATCGAGAACGAAATCCATTGCGAAGCGCCCCAGCGTGGCGATCACCCGAGGTTGGATGATGTTGATCTGGCGCACCAGAAACGGGGTATAGAGCGCAATCTCCTCTGGGGTAGGGTCACGATTCTCTGGGGGACGGTCTTTCACGACATTCGTGATGTAGACATCAGCCCGTTGGAGACCGATTGACTCCAGGAGCTGATCCAGTACTCGCCCCGATGCACCACAGAAGGGGCGGCCCTGCTGAGCCTCATTTTTGCCCGGCGCCTCGCCAATAAACATGATATTGGCGCTATGGCTGCCTTCACCGATAACCGGATAGTAGTTGTTCTCGGTGCGGTAAGCATACAACGGTGATGTCTCGAGATGGAGAATTTCGTCTTTGATCTGGCGCATTTGCTCCATGCGGTCGGCCATAGGTAGCTCGTTTCGTCTTCAATGTTAGGCAATCACTAGAGGCGGGAATCGATTGGAATGCCACGCGCTTCCAGGCCATTGATCAGGTCTTCCCACTGGTCGGCTCGCACCACGACAGCCAGCTCGCCGAGTTTTCTGCCCAGGAAGCGGCGGATTTCGGACGTTTCCCAGACAAGTTGCATCATCTCGGGCGTATCGACCTGGAGCACTACCAGGCGCTCGAGGATGATACCCGGTCCACTGGATTGGCCCCAATATTCCAGCAGCGATTGTACGGCTTCCGGTAGGACCTCCCCGGTGACCCGCTGCAAGAAGGCGCGGATGTGTTCGGCGGTGATGCTTTGTTCACTGGCGCGTTTCAGGCTCTGGCTGGTGAGATGGTAGGTGTAGGTGTCGCCAGTTTCACAAATAACGGTGAACCGAAAATAATGAATCCCCACAAACCGGATGATCCCACCCGGAAGTCCTTTT
>JAADYW010000146.1 GCA_010092845.1 Chloroflexota bacterium | reverse complement strand
TTTTAGCGGTTGCGTCGGCCCGGACGGGGCCGTCAGGCGCTAACGTGGCCGGTTGCGGCGTGCGTAGCCTGAGAAGCTCCCCGCTTTAGCGGGGAGAGTCGTCACGAAATTGGCGCGGGAGATCATAGCGCAGCCGTTCCATGATCTCATTGGCATGATCGCGAAAATCCGCCTCGTTGAGAAACAGGTAGGCACGCGGGCCCCAATCATGATCCGTTGAGCGGGGAGTATCAAAGCCAAGAATATCTGATCCCGACCCAATTAGCGCCGCATCATGCGCCAAACCCGGAAGATACTGGTCCAGCAACGGACGTATCGTATCATGATAGAAGCGGCGATTAAGCTCTAGGCCGGGGATGAAGTCCGCCAATTGCATGCTCCTGACATAGATAAATTAACACACGTGTTCGCGCTGGAAGCCCCTTCGCTTTACAACTACCGTATTCTGGCGTAGCTTAGTACAATAACCAAGATAGCAGTTAATGACCAATAACGGCATAGGTGGCAGTTTCCCTTTTGCATCATGACTGAATCTTCTTACCTATACATTGCAGAGAGAATGGTTCATGGCAAAAATACTACTGGTTGATGACGAACCTGATATGCTTGAGGTCTGGATGCTTTTCCTTCGCCACTCCGGTCACGAGGTCATGAAGGCCGAGGATGGTGCCGAGGCGCTGGATATTGCCCACGAGTTTCTACCCGACCTGATCGTTCTGGACTTGATGATGCCAACTGCTTCTGGTGATATGGTGCTGGGTATTGTCCGCAGCACGCCTTCTTTGGCGGATACACGGGTCCTGGTTGTCAGCGCTCACCCTAAGGGTGCCCAACTGGCCGAAAATCTGAACGCCGATGCTTTTCTGGCTAAACCAGTCCACCTGGATCAGTTCCAGGCCGAGGTTAGCCGTTTATTGAGTAACTTGCAAGAGCAGTGAGGAGCGCCAACATGCCGCGCGGCGTGTACTTTGAAGACATGGAGATCGGTGAAACCCGGGAGACCCTGGGTCGCACGATCACTGAGACCGACATCATTAACTTTGCGGGTGTGTCTGGAGACTTCAATCCTCTCCACATAAATGCCCCCTATGCCGAGGCCAGCCAGTTCGGTGACCGTATCGCCCATGGTGTCCTGGGCCTGGCCGTGGCCACAGGGCAGGCCTATTCACTCGGCTTTCTGGAGGGTACGATTATCGCCTTCCTGGAATGTGCCTGGAAGTTCCGCGGCCCCATCTACATCGGCGATACGATCCGCACCATAAGCAAGATCACCAAAAAGCGAGAGATGCCTTCCGCTGGCGGGGGTCTCATTACCTTTGATGTCAAATTGCTGAACCAGAAAGATGAGACTGTTCAGAAAGGGACCTGGACTGTCATGGTTGCCAGCCGGCCAGGCGAAGATGCCCCTCAACAGACCCCTGCGTCCAGGGTGGATTCGGACCACGATTGAGCATGGCCGTGCCCGGTATTCATCAGATCCCCGTCCCGACCCCTTTCTATGTGGGGCCGGTAAACCTCTACTTACTGGAAGGTGATCCCCTAACCCTGATCGATTGCGGTCCGGCGACCGATGAAGCCTTTGAAGCCCTGAATGCAGGTCTGGCCGCAGCCGGACATCGGCTAGCCGATCTAGAGCAGGTCGTCATTACCCATCACCATACCGATCATGTCGGGTTGGTCAACCGCGTGATTGCCGAATCCCAGGCAACGCTTCTGGCTCACGAATATACCCGCCCCTACCTGAAAGATCCTGAGCAAAAGCGGGAGTTCGATCTCGCCTTCTACATTGAGGTATGCCGTGAAGGCGGGGTACCGCCACGGATCCTACAAAGTATTGGCAATATGACGCGCTGGATCGAGCAGTTTGGCAACCGCCCCATCGATATCGATCGAGTCCTGCACGAGGGCGATATGATCCAGGCTGGCGATATCGCTTGGCAGGTTTACCATACACCCGGCCACGCCGGGGATCTGATTTGCTTATTTGATGCCTCCCGTGGGGTCCTGCTTGCCTCCGATCATTTAATCTTGAAGATCAGCTCCAATCCGCTCATTGAGCCCGCCCCGGTGCCAGATCAACGCCGTCCGCAACGCCTGGTCGAATATATCACCCATCTGCAGCGCATGGCCGTTTTGGACCCGTCGATTACCTTCTCAGGGCATGGTGAGCCAATCGCGGATGTCCCCGCACTGGTTGAGGAGCGTGTTGCATTTCACCATCAGCGCGCGGATAAGATCGTTGGCTATTTCGATGACCGCTTGTGTAATCTCTGGCAGGTCACTGAGCGGATGTTTGCCCATGTGGGTGATGACCAGAAGTTTCTGGCACTCTCCGAAGTCCTCGGGCATATCGATCTGCTGGAAACGCGTGGGCAACTCCAACGTGTGTATCAGGACGGCGTGGTTTACTGGCAGCGCTGCTAATCGCCAGATGGTGCGCTGGTTCATCTCACAATTCCTTCAGGTTCCCGCTATCTGACACTACTTGCATTAACCACCTACGCTTAGTGTATAATACGTTTGCGAAACCAAACCCACGCGGTTTCGACCCGGACCTTATTGGGAGAAGCTGATCAATGACGGAACAGCACAAGTCCTCCACACAGAATGGCTGGTATGTACCTGTCGGCAAGCCTGCTTTTGTCGATCACAGCCAGTGGTTTACCCCTGAAAATGCAATTGATCCCGAAGAAATGGCTGCCCAGCAGACCGCTTCGGATGTTGATGCAGCTCTGCAAACTCACTTCGATGACGTACCCGGTGCTGTACCGAAGCGGCCGGGGGCCTGGTATGCACCGCAAGATTCAGCCTACAGCGTCGAGCCGGCGGCGGCGTTGAACGATCTGCTGGATGCGGCGTTCCCGGAAGATGAAGACGATGGCCCTAGCCCGGAGGCAGCACAACCACCTTCGGCTAGTGGCGATAAAACCCCGAGGAAGCCGCAAGCCGAAGGGCAATACCAACCCAGACCCGCGCCGGAAGTCGACATCGAGCACGAGGGCTTTCGTAGGGCCCCCGAGATTGAAGGGAAAGCTCCCCAGGGTTTCTCTGAGGCACCGGATGTACCGCTATCGGCCTCGCTCCAGGGGGGGCTGGGTGGCTTGCGCGATGTCCCTATTGAAGAAGAAAAGGAACTCGAGGCTGAAGAGGGACTCTCTCTAGAAGAAGCAGCGCAGATGCGCGAGTCCGACTCGCAGCCACTGGAAGTTCCCGGGCGCACGGAAGCGAAACCAACTGATACGCCGGCGATCCAGAGTAAGGCCGACCAGCAGCCGGTGCCTGTCCCCTCGCGGGGGTTTGGTGGAGTCCGTGATGATGCTGAGGGGGCTGGCAGTGGCTCCAAGTTCGACACGGGGCCTGTTGATCGTGTGGAACCGCAGGCGACGCGCAGCCTAGAAGGTACTGATCCTGTGGCGCCTGAGCAGGGCCAGGCACCGCAGCCAAGTGGTGCGGCGGCTGCATCCGGCACAAGCTCCCAACCACAAACACAGACTGACCAGGATATGTCTTCTCAAACAGCGAACGCACAGAAGTTCCGTGAAGTTGAACGATCCGTGCAGACCTTGCGCCAGCAATTTGCCCAGGGGCAGATCACCCGCAACCAGTTGGAAGCCGAGCTTCGGCGCCTACTGGTCCTGGACGATCAGGGGCGATGGTGGACGCTCGGCGTGGATAGCAATCGCTGGTACCGTTACGATGGGCGGGAATGGGTCCCCGATACTCCCCCCCAGACCGGCCCGCAAATGTCGGCAGGGGTTCCAACCGAAACGGGCATCCAATCGCCAGCTGGGTTCTCAGCGTCGCGTGGCGCCACCAGCCAGGCGCCTCAAGCAGGCGGTCAGCAGGAGAAGATCGCTATCGACGAATATGGCATGCCACTACCTGCCCGTGTCCCTCAGGATGATCCCGGGGCTACGATGGTTAACCTACAATCGGCCATCACCGAAGATGAGCGTGGTGTCGGTGCAGAGCCAACACTAGCTAGTATTGAGCGCCCCGGACCAGGATCAGAGGCCGAGCAGACATTGCGCCCCGAACAACGCCAGGGGCGGCCAACATCCGCGTCTGAAGCTGCTGAGTCGGTAATGCCGGGCCCCCAGGCGGCACGGAGTGAGGATACCTATCAGTTCAATGCAGAAGGTGAATTGATTGGTGGCGGTGTCCCTGTCGAGCGGCGAACCCACGAAGACAGTATCCAGCCAGACTATAGCGAGGCACTGGGAGGGGCATTCAGCCGCAGTAGCACCACAAAACTCTTTGTCTGGGGTGGTGTCGTCGGCGTCGTAGCTGTGCTGGGTGTCATTCTGTGCGGTCTGTTGGGCATGATCGGCTACTACTTCTCGGTGGTCAACCAGTACAGTGACGAGATCAATAATCTGCCCGAGCGTGCGAGTTCGTTCCAGACCACTACGCTATACGCCAGCGACGGCGAGACTGTTCTGGCACAGTTCAATGACCCCGAGCGAGGCGTTCGTCAGAAGGTCGAACTCGAAGATGTTTCACCCTGGGTCATCCATGCCCTGGTTGCCACAGAAGATGAGTCTTTCTACGAAAATCCCGGTTTCAGCATGTTCGCAATTGCCCGAGCAAGCTATACCAACCTGACCAGCAGCGGACCGCGCTCCGGCGCCAGTACAATCACCCAACAGCTTGCCCGGCGTTTGTTGCTGGACGAAGCTATTGCGGCGGAGGTTTCCGCCTCGCGCAAGATTACGGAGATCATCCTCGCCGCTGAGCTGAGCCGGAAATACACCAAGAACGAGATATTAGAGCTTTATCTCAATGAGATGAGCTTTGGTAGCGGTGTCGGGATCGAGGCGGCAGCTCAGCTCTATTTCGAGAAACCAGCTTCTGATCTGAATATCTTCGAGTCGGCATTGCTCGTGGGCTTGGTCCAATCACCAACGCTTTATAACCCATTCCTGAACCGTCAGGCAGGGCTCGATCGCATGGAAACGGTCCTGCGCTTGATGCAGGAAGCCAATGGTGACGGCTGTGTTCATATGGAGCACGAGTTCAATGGCGGCGGCTTTGATCTCTCACAGCCACTCTGTGTTACCGAAGAATACCTGGTCAATGAGGTGCCACATCTCAAAGCACAGGTTGAGATCCGCGAGTTCACACCCCCAGAGATCGAGATCAAATATGCCCACTTTGCTTTCTGGGTCTGGGATGAGCTGGTCCAACGCTATGGTGAGCAGCGTATCTATGATACCGGATTCGAAGTCGTCACGACCCTGGATGTCGCCGTTCAAGAAGCGGCACAGCAAGCTGTCCGTGACGGTGTAGATACATACCCTAGAGTCAACAACGGCTCAGTGGTCGCGATAGATCCCAATAACGGGCAAATCCTGGCGATGGTCGGTAGTTACGACTATGAGAATAAGGATATTGATGGTGAGGTCAACGTCGCTCTCACGGCGCAACAACCCGGCTCATCGATCAAACCCGTCGTGTATCTGACCGCTTTTGAAGGTTTTGAGCGGAATGGGGAGCAACAATACTGGACACCGGCCACGATCATCTGGGATACGCCGTCGACCTGGGGTAACTATGCGCCAGTGAATTTTGACGGCAACTTCAGGGGCCCGGTTTCGGCCCGTCGCGCCCTCGCTAACTCATTGAATGTGCCTGCTGTCAAGACAATGGATTTCGTGACGCCGCAGCGCTTTGAGGAGGTCGCCAACCGACTGAACATCACTTTTCCGCTGCAATCACCGGTGGCGGCTGGTCTGCCAGCGGCCCTGGGCGCGGCGGAGGTCCGGCTCATTGATATGGTGGCGGCCTACGGGGCCTTTGCCAATAATGGCGTCTACACCGAACCGACAGGTATTCTGACCATCGAGACGGCCGCAGGTGAGACGATCTTTGATCTGTTGGTGGATGCCAATCCAGCCGACACCGTCCAGACCATCGAGCCAACGTATGCCTATTTAATCAATAGTATCCTCTCCGACGATGAAGTCCGGCGTGAGACATTTGGGACTAACTATCAGGGCCTTGATTTGCCAGACGGCCGTGTTGCAGCCGCGAAGACGGGTACCACGAATGACAACCGCGACGTGTGGACCATCGGCTGGACGCCCCAGATCATCGTTGGCGTGTGGATGGGCAATACCGACAACAGCCCGATGGGAGATGTCTACGGTTCGACCCTGGCGGCCCCTGTCTGGAATCGTACCATGTGGCAATACGTCCAGAATCTGCCGGCTGAGGAGTTCCCGGTGCCGGCTGGAATTGTTACCGAGACAATCTGTGCTGACTCCGGCTCGCTTATCCCTGAAGGCGACCCGGCGAATTGCGGTCCTGGTGGCACCCGGACCGAGGTCTTTGTGGCTGGCCAACCACCACCCGAGGAAACGATGATGCGTTATGCTGAGGTGGATGCCTTTACCAACCGGCTGGCCAATCAATTCTGCCCGGACTTCGTTGAACGGCGTTTCTTCCTGGTGACGGACGATCCCACGGCCGTCAACTGGATCCAGAACACTAACCAGGGCCGGTCTTGGGCAAACTCACGCGATATTGATCCGGACAACATCACAGGCAGTTTGCCCGATGAGGAATGCCAACCCGGTATGGAGCGGCCTGAAGTGGTGCTCACTGCGCCGCAAAACGGCATGACCCTCAGCCAGTTGGTGACTTTCTATGGGGTAGCCCATACGCCCAATTTCGAATACTACGAGGTTGAGTACGCCCCGGCCAGTGATCCAAATGCCTTCACGGCCATCCCTGGCCAGCGCTATGAGTTTGAACAGACAGAACAGGGATCTGTCCTGGGCACCTGGCCGAGTACGAGTTTGCCCGATGGCCAATACGTGATCCGGCTGACAGCGCATGCTACCACAGGTGCCACAGCTTCCTCGCAGCCCGTGCAGGTAACCATCCGTAACCAGAGTGCAACCCCGCCCCAGGATGCGAGTGAGGATGAGGCTATACCCAGCACCGAAACCGGCACCGGCGGGGATACCGAAACGCAACAACAGGGCGACACCACGGATTAACCGGGCTAGCCCGCCCGCCGATTATCTGCCCGCTGACATCAAGCCGCCGGGAGGGAGCTTCCTCTCCTGGCGGTGCTTTTGCCAACACACGAAACCTTATCGTTAGACCATCTCGAGAGGAAGCGCTGTTATGGCACACAAGGCGACCAGCCTGGCGACCAGCAATATCGCCTTCGTTAAGTACTGGGGCCGCATTGACCACGTCTATCGCCTGCCCGCTAACGGTTCCATCTCGATGAATCTGGCAGCGGCGACTACTACTACCACGGTCCAATTCGATGATGCCCTGGCCGAAGATACGATCGACGCTCATAGCCTGCAGCTTGATGGGAAACAGGCCAGTCGCGTCTTCAAGCATATTGATCGTGTTCGCGAGTTGGCGGGCATACAGCAATGGGCACGGGTCGCCACACACAATAGCTTCCCCATGGGGGCAGGGATTGCGTCGTCGGCCTCCGCCTTTGCCGCCTTGACGCTGGCCGCTGTCGAGGCTGCTGGTCTCAAGCTCAGCACCCGCGAGCTCTCGATCCTGGCCCGGCAAGGTTCAGGTTCGGCCTGTCGTTCGATCCCACCTGGCTTCGTTGAATGGCACTATGGCGAAACCAGCGAGGCTTCGTTTGCCGAGACAATTGCGCCGCCAGCTCACTGGGATCTACGCAATCTCATCGCGATTACCCAGAACGAACACAAGCACATTGGCTCAAGCCAGGGGAATGCCCTGGTCAAGACCAGTCCTTTCAACCAGACACGGCTGGCTATGGCCAGCCAGAGCCTGCCCATTATTCGCCGCGCTATCCTGGACCGCAACTGGACCCACCTGGGCGAAGAAATGGAGCGAGAAGCCATCCGCCTGCATGTGGTCGCAATGACGTCGTCCCCGCCGATCTTCTATTGGAGCCCAGCCACAATCCGGATCATTCAGGCAGTCCAGGCCTGGCGCCAAGGCGGACTAGAAGCCTACTTCACCATTGACGCCGGGGCGAACGTGCATGTTCTAGCTGAGGCCCCGGATGCGTCCGAAGTAGAAGAGAGGCTACGCGCGCTCCCCGGGGTCACTGATGTGATCCATAATACCGTAGGCGAGGGAACAC
>JAADYW010000145.1 GCA_010092845.1 Chloroflexota bacterium | reverse complement strand
CTTCTCTTCGGGCGCGTTGTCGATCTCGTCATAGGCGGTGTACTTCGCATACGCCTTCATCCCCAATGTCTTGGTGATGGCGGCGGTCAGCGTCGTCTTGCCATGGTCTACGTGACCGATCGTCCCGATATTGACATGCGGTTTGCTGCGTTCAAACTGGGCCATTGAACCTTTTCTCCTTATTAGTCTTAAGCTCTGGGCTAGTTTCCGCCCTTGATAATCTCGTCGGCAATATTCCCCGGTACGGCCATGTATTTCTCAAATTCCATCGAGAAACTCCCGCGTCCCTTGGTCATATTGCGCAAATCGGTGGCGTAGCCAAACATCTCGCCGAGTGGCACGAGGGCGCTCACGGTTGAGGCACCATCGCCACGCGGATCCATACCCTGGATGATCCCACGACGTGCCGACAGGCTGCCGACCACGTCGCCGGTATGCTCGTCGGGCGTCACGATATCGACTTTCATAACGGGCTCCATGAGTATAGGTGAACCTTTGTGTACACCGTCCTTTAAGCACATGGATCCGGCAATCTTGAAAGCCATTTCACTGGAGTCGACCTCATGGGTGGCACCATCGACCAGTCTCGCCCGAACACCAACCACCGGGTAACCGGCCAGAACGCCCCCTGACATGGCGTTCCGCATACCTGTCTCTGTGGCCTTGACAAACTCGCGTGGCACGACGCCGCCCTTAATCGCGTCCTCAAAGATCAGAACATCGTCGATTTCCGCCAATTCCTCGTCAGACAGTGGTTCGTACTCGATAACGACACGCGCAAATTGACCTGAACCACCGGTCTGGCGCTTGAATGTCGTATCGATGCGGACTGGCTGTGTGATCGTTTCGCGGTACGAAACACGCGGGCGACCAACAACGGCGTCGACCTTGAACTCCCGCAACAGGCGATCAACCAGGACTTCCAGATGAAGCTCGCCCATGCCAGCAATAATCGTCTGGCCGAGCTGCTCGTCGACAGAGACTTGGAATGTCGGGTCTTCTTCGGCGAGCTTGCGTAGTGCTTCGCCCATCTTGTCCTGGTCTGCTTTGGTTTTCGGCTCGATGGCAACCTGAATGACAGGCTCGGGGAAGCGGATTTGCTCCAGGATGATTGGCTCGGCTGGATCAGACAGGGTGTCGCCAGTAAACGTGAGCTTCAGGCCCAGCGCTGCAGCGATATCCCCGGCTTGAACATCCTCCACATCCTCGCGGTGGTCAGCAAACATACGGACCAGGCGCCCAATGCGTTCCTTCTTATCCTTGGTGGTATTCTGGACACTGGTACCAGTCCGCAGGACACCAGAATAGACCCGAAAGAAGGCGAGCCGGCCGACATAAGGATCCGTGACAATCTTGAAGACCAATGCCGATAGTGGCGACTCATTAGAAGGTAGACGCGTCGCTGGCTCGTCCTCATTGCGCGGGTCAATACCCTTGACCGGTGGCACTTCTTGAGGTGAGGGGAGCAGGTCAACCACGGCGTCCAGCAACATCTGTACACCCTTGTTCTTCAAAGCCGAACCGCATAGAACCGGCTGCAGGCGCCCCGAGATCGTGGCCGCACGCAGTGCACCGATCAACTCATCGTCGCTGATTTCCTCTTCCATCAGGTATTTCTCGAGCAGGTATTCGTCATTTTCGACGATCGTCTCGATCATCTCGTGGCGACGCTGCTCAGCGATTTCTACCATATCTTCAGGCAGAGGATGGCGTTCGATGGCGGTTCCCAGGTCATCGCCATAGGTAACGAGTTCCATATTGAGGAGGTCAATGATGCCAGCGAAGCTCTGCCCCTCACCGTAAGGAAGCTGGATAGCCACTGGTGATGCGGATAAACGCTTCTTGAGCATGTCGATGCAACGCTCGAAGCTTGCCCCGGTTCGGTCCATCTTATTGACGAAGCAAATACGCGGGACGTTATATTCATCCGCCTGACGCCAGACAGTTTCTGATTGCGGTTCTACACCAGCGACGCCGTCGAAGACAACAACGCCCCCATCGAGTACACGCAGGCTACGCTGCACTTCTGCGGTGAAGTCCACGTGGCCGGGCGTATCGATGATATTGATCTGGTGATCGCGCCAACTCGAAGTAATGGCGGCCGAAGTGATCGTGATCCCTCGTTCCCGCTCTTGCTCCATGTAGTCGGTGGTTGCTGTACCGTCATGGACTTCACCGATCCGGTGGGTTTTACCCGTGTAATACAGGATACGCTCGGTCGTGGTTGTTTTTCCGGCGTCGATATGGGCGATGATTCCAATGTTGCGGACTTTGGTTAGGTCAAGTGCTTCCAACTTGGCCATTTTTGCGGTCGCCTATCCTTATTGTTTTAGAATCGGTTAGATGTTTACCACTTATAATGGGCAAAGGCACGGTTGGCTTCTGCCATACGGTGTGTATCTTCACGTTTCTTGATAGCGCTGCCCTGGTTATTGGCAGCATCCATCAGCTCAGCCGCGAGCTTCTCGGCCATACTACGCCCATTGCGGGCGCGTGCGGCCGCCAGTAGCCAGCGCATTGCTAGTGAGCGGGCGCGGTCCGGCGGAACCTCAATCGGCACCTGATAGGTAGACCCACCGACGCGCCGTGGCTTCACTTCGACGGCAGGCGTCACATTCCGGAGACCCTGTTCAAATACCTCCAGAGGGTCCTTGCTCATGCGCTCTTCGATAAGCTCGAAGGCATCGTACATGATGCGGCGGGCAGTGCTTTTCTTGCCGCTATACATCATCCGGTTCACAAACATCGCAACGGCTACACTGTTGTACTTCGGGTCTGGTGGGATGTTTCTTCTTGGGGGCCGATATCGGCGTGGCATAGTGTTTTACTCCCTTTTCTAGGTTTTAGCTCTTCGGACGCTTGGTCCCGTACTTACTACGACCCTGGCCGCGTTCCTGAACACCATCGGTATCCAGGGCGCCGCGGACAATGTGATATCGGACCCCTGGCAAATCTTTTACACGCCCACCACGGACCAGCACAACGCTGTGTTCCTGCAAGCCATGTCCTTCACCAGGTATGTAGGCGGTCACCTCGATACCGTTCGTTAGCCGGACACGTGCAACCTTACGGAGGGCAGAGTTTGGTTTCTTGGGGGTCATTGTACGCACCAGCGTACATACACCACGTTTCTGGGGGGCGCCTTTCGGTTGTTGCCGGCGCCGCTGGGTATAGGAATTAAAAGTATATTGCAGCGCGGGCGCGGTGCTTTTCTTGCGCTTGGGAGTACGCCCTTTGCGCACAAGTTGGTTAATTGTTGGCATTACAATCTCCGTTTATTCTTCACAATCTGGCCAGACTGTATGGATTCTAGAGATCCGGTTACGCTAGCACCCGCCTATTTTTGGACGCAATTTGAGGCCACCCGACGTAGCGGTGCGGCCTCAAAGCTATGTACTTAACTCAATTCCGTCATTATTGCCCTACGGCACGCAGGGGTAATGCGGCTTGGGTGCTTCTAGCAGTGGGTAGGATGCTAACATCCTCTCCAGCGCGTGTCAAGGCCATTTTCGGGGATTGGTATTTCTGGAGGGTCTGGTTTTACTATTCCATGTGGCTTTCTGTAGTCAGCGTTTGAGCTGCATCCGGGTTCTCGATGCGCCAGACTTCAACGGTAAACGGCACGCCATCCCGCTCGAAACGCCCCAGCCGGGTCCACTGCAAGCCATAGCGGCTTGGCTCACCGCCTTCATCTCCATTGCGCACAATAAACGCGACTGGATAGCGTGTGATCTCTTCGGGTTGGTCAGCCAAAGCGAGGCATCCCACCGAAAACGCATCAGTGTAGAAGTAGAATATCTGGCAGGTGCCCCAATTGGAGTAAATGTGTTCCGGCATAGGGTCAATTGACTCCAGGAGTGCTACTGCTTGTTCGATCGCGGGGCCCGACTGGGTTCCGGTTAAGTACAGGTCTTCCTCGCGCGATGAGAGCCGCAATTCGAGCGGATCGGTCGCTGCGAAATAGGCGAATGGCGCGGCAAAGACTGCAATCCAGGCTGCTACGCCGATGGCTATGGCACCCCGTGTTGCAGCCCGCAGGTGGGGCGATGATACCTGAATCTGCCAGAGGTGCCACAGCCCCATCACGATTAGCAGCACCATCGGGGTGAGAGTTGGTACATAGTAGCGGGGGCGTGGTTGGTTGGCAAACGTGAGTGAAAACAGTGTGATCAACATGACCCAGCCGACAAGGAAGATCGCGTGGCGGCGTGTCTTGGGCCACACAAGCAGTCCGATTGCGGCAATCGCCCAGACGATCAGCACCACCTCACTAGTAAGGAAAACAATCTGCGGTAGCACAAAATCGAGGAATGCGGTCAATGGGGAGGTGGAGTCCAACTGTTGCAGGTTATTCTCGCTGAGCAACTTGTAGGGGTCGCTGACAACGAAATGGCTATACAGTGCTGGCAGGATGATTGGGAGCCAGGCGACGATAAGCATACTCGCTGCTAAGACCAATGGCGGAACATAAGTCTTGATCCAGGGGCGAATCTGCTGTCGCCAATTTGAAGGTTGCCAGTCGTAATAAGCGAGGGCGGCCAGGACGGGTAAAAGTGCGACAGGTCCCATTGTGAGCTTGGCCATGGTCGCCAGCGTGATGAATGCTCCCAGGGTACCGCCTTCGCGCCAGGATGGGCGGCGCGCAAATACCAGGCTGCGCCAGGCCACCACTGAGCCAAAGGTGGCGGCGAAGGCGTCGGCCATCGCCAGCCGTTCAAAGAAGACACTATACGGAAATATACTGTATAGCGCCATTGCTGCTAGCCCTACAGTGGGATTGGCGAGCTTAAGGCCCAACCGGTATATCAGTGCGGCGAGCAGCAAGGAGAAAATGGCAATCGCCGTCCGGCTGACGTGTAGCGCCGAGACAGGCTGTAAATCGAAAAGCCCGAGCCAATAATAGAGCAGCAGTTTGCCATGCATAAATTGCCCGGGGTTCCGATCAAAATCCCAGACAACAATCGCGCGGGAGACATGAAACCCTTCGTCAATGTGTGGAACCTGGCGTGTGATCTGGTGGGCCCGGATTAGGAAGTGAAAGAGTAGCAATATCACAATTGGGAGCAGTATACGCTTATTGCTCAAGATATTTCCTGGCTGTGGCTAGCATCTGGATAGCGAATCAAGATACTGCTTACTGTACCGGAATTCACCGAGATTGGCGATGGCGTTTATTCCGTCTGCTGGCCTGGGAAAGAGGCTCTGCTATCGCCTGTTGCTGCCCACGCGGCATGCTCAGGATTCCGCTCAGGTCTCGTCATCGTCTTCATGTTCTGCGCGTGCGGTACGGAATGGATTGGGGGCCTGGCTCGATCGATCCGGAAATGCGCGTCTTTCT
>JAADYW010000144.1 GCA_010092845.1 Chloroflexota bacterium | reverse complement strand
CCAGCAGCGAGATGGGAATGAAACGAGGTTCGATATAGATTTCGGAGAGCGCCACCAGATCACCTGCCAGATGATAGCGCTGGAGGAAAGCCGTCATATCGTTGACATAACGCGCATCGGCGGTGCGCTTGAGGAATTCGCGGGCGCTGTCGGCCTGGCCTTCGGCGGCTTCCTGCAAACCACGAATGTATTCACGATAGCGCCATAGGCCATAAGAAATGCCTGAAGCACTGCCAAAACCGAGGAGAAACGAGATAGGATCGAAGCGCATCACATTACTCCTTGTGTAGTCCGACGAGAATGCGACCACAGCCGATGCAATACGACAACTCGCCGCTTTGTATCACTCGCTGGACATGCGACCGGGGCTGCTCGATATGGCAAGCCGTACAGGTGCTTTGGTCCAAGAGCGCCACCGCAACTCCATTCTTGCGTTTGCGCAGCGTCCGGTATTGTTTCAACAGGTCGGCTGGAATCGCCTTGGCAATATCTTTGCGCTCCTTGAGCTTCTTGTTGACAAGTGCCTTGAGCTGGTGTTGTTCCTCAGTCATTCCCTCGTCCAACTGATCGCGCTCAGCAATCGCCTCCGCGAGATCGAGTTGCAGCCGTTCGACGTTTTCTGCAGCCGCCTGGTGCGCCGCCTGGGCCGCTGACTGGTTTTCGAGAAGCAGTTGTTGCCGACGCCGCAGTTCCTCAAGTTCTATCTGGCGTTCTTGAAGCTCCTTGGGATCGGCGATCTTGCCACTATAGAGTACTTTATCGAGTTCATCGATTTTCTGAGACAGGCTGGCTGCCTCAAGCTCCAGGTCGCTGAGGCGAGTGCGCGTTTCTTGGAGCGACTGTTTCTCGGCTTGCAACAGGTCCTGGCAAGTGGCTACCCGCTCATTGTAGGCCAAGGCAGCTTCAATCTCCTCCAGACGAGCTCTGGCTTTGTCAATAGCAAGCTCTAGCGTCTGGATCGTGTAAAGCGTACTGGGTAGGTGTGTCATGGGATGCCCGATTTCGCAAATTGTTGGACCCTATTATACTACACGCAAAGAAGGCTCACCAAAGTTCGCTATAATAAACCTTGCATGAGGAAGGTGGACAGAATGCAACCATTTCAGAATACCGATGTGTCCACGCAAGAGTGGCGTTGGGTTGGCCTCTGGGGAGGACTGCTGGTCACCCTAACATTGCTGCCTTATGCCTGGGCCATATTGGTTTCTGATAACACATGGCATTTCATGGGCATACTGGCCGATCCTCTGGATGGTGCATCGTATTTTGCCAAGATCCAGCAAGGGATTGAAGGCAACTGGTTATTTGAAACACGTTATACCCCCGAACAGCATGACACAGCAGGGCTCTTCACTTTCTACCTGCTTCTGGGGCACATCGCGCGCTTGCTGGGTTTCTCGACGATCGTCATCTACCACCTGGTGCGGATAGCGACATCGCTGTTCATGTTCATGTCGCTCTACTGGCTAGGTGCGCATATCTGGCGCCGGACACGTCCTCGGCAACTCTTCTTCATCCTGAGTTCAGTCGCCTCAGGACTAGGGTGGTTGGCGGTCATTCTGTTTGGGCCCGAGTTTGGGACTGGTTCGCCGGACCTCAGCACGCCCGAGGCCATTCCCCTGTATGCAGCCTACACTAACCCCCACTTTCCGCTAAGCATCGCTGGCATTGCCCTGGTTGCGGGAATTCTTCTGGAGGCATTCCGGCCCGGCTTCACCGATGCGCCTGATGTTGAAAACGGCGGTATCATGCTGATCATGATCTCCGTCATTGTCGCCATCATCCAACCCCCTGCAATGGTGAGCATTGGCGGGGCTTTGGTGCTATTCATCATCGTAACAGCCTACAACAACTACCTGCAGCAAGGGGTGCCTCTGCGGCAAGTCCGATGGATTGATATATTGCCGTGGCACGAGATCCGTTGGGGAGCAATGGTATGGTTACCGGCATTCCCGGTAGCACTGTACTATCTGCTGGTCTTCAATACCAACAGTGTCATGGCCGAGTTCAACCGGCAAAACGACACAATGTCGCCCAACATCATTCTGACTCTGGCCGGCTATAGCCCCCTCCTGATAATCGCAGCACCGGGTATCATCCGCGCGGTGCGCCATGTCGAGCGTGACGGCGATCAGTTCATGCTGCTGTGGCTGATCGTCAACGGTATTGTTCTGTATACACCGTACGACTTGCAGCGGCGCTTTTTCATCGGACTGATCATCCCGATTACCTTCTTTGCAGTTCGATCATTGGAAGATCACTGGTTGAACACGATCAGCAAACGATGGCACCAGATGGCGTTAATCATGGCATTCATCTTGATGTTGCCCAGCCATGCTATTGCCCTGGGGATTCCGCTTATCGGCGCAGTAGCTGATCGCGAAGCCGGCGCAGATGTAGGCATTGTGCTCGAAAAGGACTATGTCGAGACATACGACTGGCTTGATAAGGTCGGTCGCGAAGATGAAGTTGTGTTAGCCTCGGAGTACGTCAGCCTGTGGGTGCCCGCCCGAACAAGTCTGCGGGTCGTCTACGGTCATCCAGCGGAAACTGTGCCCGCCGAGGAGCGTCAGGGCCAGGTCGAAGATTTCTTCAGCGGACGCAATTGCCAGACGCTTGTGTTTTCGGACGAACTGCCGTTCCAGGTTGACTACGTAATCTGGGGACCGGCCGAGCGTGAGCTCGCCGAAGAAATCCGCGCTGACAAACCCGACCGCAACTATGAAGACTGCATTGATCAATTGGCTCAGCAATTAGACTCCGAACAAATCAAGACATTTGACAGCGTGACGCTGTTTACAGTCCGCGAGCTACGCTAGTGTTCCTGCGGGCAATTGAGCGTAGTCTGACCTCTGACCCGCTGGCGTTGCGTATGCTCACTGGTTTTCCCCACCACTGTTTGGCTCTGGCCCATCAATGCGTTAGCAACCCAGATCGAGACACCACCGGCAGATAGCCTATGGTAGATATTCGAAGCGTGCTGCACGGCCACCACAGTCGCCGATGCATGGCCGAGGGTAGCCAAGGACACGACGCCACCGGTGGCCCCGACACCCGGTGGGCAGGAGCAGCCGGGGTAGGGTATGATCGTGATGTCTTCAAGGCAGATGAGGTGCTGCAGTGATACGACGCGAGGCGATACCTGCCTGGGCGCCGATAGGTATCCTGGTGGCGGCAACTGCACTGTTGTTTCATCGATTGTTGCTCGGCGATGTGCTGTTCTGGGGATTGCCGTCCCTG
>JAADYW010000143.1 GCA_010092845.1 Chloroflexota bacterium | reverse complement strand
TTTTAGCGGTTGCGTCGGCCCGGACGGGGCCGTCAGGCGCTAACGTGGCCGGTTACGGCGTGCGTAGCCTGAGAAGCTCCCTGCTTTAGCGGGGAGAGTCGTCACAGCAAATTGTTGATTAAGCAAGACGACACGATCAGGAGCGATCATGAGCGACCTCCGTGCGGCTTTAGATGACCTGCGAGATGAAATTGAAGCGCTGCCCTCCAGTGCGACCGCCTCACAAATCGGTCCGTTGGAGAACAAGGCCCGTGAACTGCTGACCCAGAGCAAGAACACGTCTTTCGAACAAGAAGCGCGCGAGTTATTCAGCCAGTTGGCGCGTCTGAGTGCCCCGGGAGGGAGCAGCCCCGAAAGCAACCAGGTACGGGGTCTCTTGCGGCGAGCGCGCATCCGTATCGAGATCGCTGGCGATGACCAGGACTTCGACGAAGCTATCGATATCTTGGCGCAGGCCCTGGACCTGGACCCGGAGAATACGGAAACACATGAGCTCCTGTTGCAAGCTGCACAGCGCAGTTCGCAGCATGCGGTCAAGGTTCAGGGGCTGGCGGAACGTTACGATCTTGATCTCTCCGCAAAGGAGTCGCCAACCCAGGCGCCACCGTCCCCAGTTATGGACAC
Organism: Chloroflexota bacterium; assembly: GCA_010092845.1. Taxonomy (GTDB): domain Bacteria; phylum Chloroflexota; class Anaerolineae; order Aggregatilineales; family J027; genus J027. The sequence continues at coordinate 13,547 of JAADYW010000143.1, read as the reverse complement.
ACCGGCTGCGAGTAGCCGTAACGAGGCGCCGCCGGCTGCACCCGCGACCTCGGCCAGGGGGGAGAACGGCGACCTGGACAACCTGTTGTCTGAGATTGCCTCGACCTATTATGCTGGCGACTATGCACGCACGGTTGATCTGGCCACCCAGTTCCTGGCACAAGACCCGGACAATGTGCAGGCTCAGGAATATCGCCAGAAATCCGAAGATAACCTGATGCGGGGCGTGGTTCCCGATCACCGGATCCCCTTTGATGCACGGGTTGCTTACAATCGCGCGAATTCTCTGGTCCGTGCGGGCAACTATGAGGAGGCGGAGCGCCTGTATCGCGAGGCCCGCGATATCGCTGAACGGGCCGGCATCCAGAGCTGGAAGGATGTCGAACAGGCACTACTTGAGATCCAGGATCTCGCGCTGGCGCGGGAACTATTGGCCGATGGCGACCGCTTGTTGGCTGCTGATGATTGGTCAGGCGCGCTGGGGAAATACGAGGGGGCTCTGCGCGTTGTTCCCAACGACCCCGAGGCCGAGGAACGGCTGGCGCTGGTCCGCAAAGCGCAAGAACAATACGATCAGGCCAGTGTCCGGCTGAGCATGATTAGCGGGACGCTGACTGAGCGGGCTGCCGGGCTGGTCGAATTGCTGAATATGCTATCCACCCTCCGCCAGATCTTACCAGGCAGCGAACGCCTGCAGCAGATGTATCATGAGGTCGGCAACCGCATCCAGAACGTGAAAACTCAGTTGCTCGAACAGGGCGAAGGGGTGCTGGATCGGGTGGAATCGATCGCGGCAACGGAGGAGAAATTCAAACAGGCGGAGGAGGCCCGCGCCTATTTTGAGGCAGCGGTCGAACTCGATCCAGCCGATGGCCGAGCCGCTACCGGGCTGCGTCGTGCCAACCAGATCAGCACCGAGTTGAATGAGGGGCGCCAGGTCATGGAGCGGGCTGCAGCCCTCATCGCCCAGAATTTTGACAATGAACTGGCCCAGGCCCGCCAGATGCTAGCCAATTTGCGGCATATGGCCCAGGATCCCCGCTACCAGACCCTGGTCAGCGATTTGCTTACCCGTCACCTCGAGCGCGTTGAAATGGCTCTCGATCGCAAGGATGCGGACGAGGCCACGCGCTGGTTGAACATCTCCAAAGAAGACCCTTTCCGTATCCTGGGGCGGCGATCGGAGATTCTACGGCTGGAGAATGACATTCGCGCCGTGCAACAACGGCGCATTATCAAACGATTGGCCGCGTTAGGTGGGTTTGTAGTGCTGTTGGCGATTGTGGCTTTTCTGACCTGGGATTCAACCATTGGGGCGATGTTCTTCCCCACTGATACCCCCACCGCAACAGCGTCAGTGACATATACAGCCTCGGCGACAGGCACCGCCACCAATACTGCTACAGCCACGGCCACGGCCACAGATACCCCCTTGCCACCTGATGAACTAACCGCTACCGGCGACGCTATCGCAACGATTGATGCCCGGACTCAGGCTGCCATAGCTGCCCAGACATCTACTGCTGAGCAAATCCAGGCCGAGATAGAGGAACAGCAGCGTAGTGCGGACTTAACCGCAACGCGTGACGAGGCACGACGCATCGGGACGAACACGGCTGTTGCCCGTACTCAACAGGCCAGCGCAACCAACCTTTTCCAGACCGAACAGGCCCAGGCAACAACGAACTACAATAACACCCAGACAGCGACTCTCCGGCCGCCCAGTCCTACGCCTAGTCTTACATTGACGCTGACGCCATCACCATCGCCGACTGAAGCTGAGCAGATATGCCGGATTGTCAACACGTCGACGAACAATGTTTTTGTCCGTTCGCTGCCATCTCAGGATGGTGAGGATATTGATCTGCTGGCTCCCGGGGAGCCGGTCGATGTCTACGATCAGCGACGGGGCCTGGATGATCCAGACATAGTCTGGTACCAGATTCGGATTGAGAGCGGTGATGAAGCCCTGGTCCAGGGATGGGTCTCGTCAGAGGTCGTGGTGGAGATCGTTGATTGCCCGCCGCTTCCGGATGAGGAATAAACAAAAAAGCTACGGTATGGCCCGTAGCTGGTGGAGAGTGGGACGTAAGGGACTTGAACCCCTGACCTCTTCGATGTCAACGAAGCGCTCTAGCCAACTGAGCTAACGTCCCGCTTGACAGTCTGCATTATAGTTAGTTATGGTCACCGTGGCAAGTCCGAATTTCAGGTATCCTGCGTGAACTCCGGGCAATAAAACACGCTTGCAGAAACCAGGTTCCAAATGACGCTCGACGAACTCACCGAACAACTTCCTCTATTAACGGGTGGCAGCCTGCTTATCGGCATTGTCCTTTTTCTACTGGCGACCTTGCTTTTTCGGCAGAGCCGTGGCGGGACATTCTGGTTCCGGCGCCGCAGGGCGGGCAAACGCGGGTTTCGGGCGTTGGTCGCGTCTTTTGGTTTCTTGAGCCTGAGCGCGGCGCTATGTGCAGCAACAATTGTCTTCAATATGTTGGAAGATGATACGTCCAACGACTCTGATGATGACTCGCCGGTCGTTGTGGTGACCGGCCAGACGCCAGGCACATCGACTCTTGATGAACCATCTCCAACCGCTGCTGAGATGGCGACGGAGACACCAAGGGTGACTGCGAGCGCAACGGAGACCCAGATCGTTGAGACCAACACACCGACCGTGGAACCCTCTATAACTCGTTTGCCCATGACGGTCACGGCAACTGAGACGAGCGAGCCTGGCAGCGACGCAATCATCGCTACAGAAGGTGGTGACGACGAACGTAGCCCGACGGAAATGCCTGCATCGACCGTCCAGGCCGCTGGCTCTGTGACTGCAGCGCCAACGAATACCCCCAGCCTGGCCCCGAGTGATACGGAGGCGCCGACCGCATCCCAGACGGTTACACCCACGCCGACCAGCACGCTGACACTAACCTTGACTGTGACGGCGCAACCGTCGGCTACCAACACGCCTGTGACGCCAACGCTAGCACCCAGCCGGACGCCGTTTCCTACACTCGAGACCGTCCTGAACCCACCCTCAACTTACACAGTGCCACAGGATAACGCTACCGTCCGGATCGCGGCTATTGCTTCTCAGATTGATGCCGACTGGGAAGCGGTTGAGAGCCAAAGCGCGTTCCCTGCTGGAGTCAGGCGGTTATATTTTTTCATCAGCTACAACAACATGTCGCTGGGGGCTGAATGGCGCTGGGCATTGTTCAAAGACGATGTCTTTCTTGACGGTCGTTCTCTGGCCTGGGGGCTGGAGACCAGCGGCGAAGCCTTCTTCTTCTATGGTCGCGCCGCAGGGTTCCCCCCTGGAGAATATGAGATGCGGATTTATATCGGTGACCGCCCTGAACCTGTTGATCAGTCCCAGTTTATAATTACTGGGGACTAGCGAACCCCGCTATGAGACACTACCAATAAGGATAGCCATGTCTACGGAATTTGTTGCGCGGACGTTCAAGAGAACTGATTACCGCAATCCGCTAAGGTTTATCTGGTCCCAGGTGCGGCGTCATCCCTGGATTGCCCTGATGATGGTGCTGGGAGCCTTCAGCAATGCGGCGCTAGCGTCGGTTGTCCCAATCCTGGCCGGGAGGGCTTTCAATACGGTAATCGAGGATGAAGACCTGACTACGGTGGCGCTGATCGCGGGGGCTATCATTGGTAGCCAACTCCTACGAGGCACGCTTCAATTCCTGCGTAACTTTGGCTCTGAGATCTTCGCCCAGCGTATTGAGCGCGATGTGCGCGATGAACTCTACGTGAGCCTTCTGGGCAAGAGTATGACTTTTCACGATTTCCAGCCGGTGGGCGAGATCATGGCACGGGTGACCAATGATGTCCGCGAAATGAATCTGATGATGAATCCGGGTGTGAACTTGATCGTCGGGTCGGGAATGTTTATTTTGTTGCCCTTGGTTGTCGCGCCGACGATCCATCCGGCGCTTATCCTCACTCCGCTGATCTTTGTGCTGGCCTATATCTTCGTCCAATACCACTATGTGACTTCACTGCACGCCGTAGCCCAGAACGTGCGCGCCAGCTTCGGGAAAATGAACGCCAGCCTGGCTGAAACCCTGGACGGCGTTGAGGTCGTTAAGGGGACGGCTCAAGAGAAACAGGAAATCCAGCATTTCAATGGTCTGGTCGACCGCGTGAAAGCGTGGTTTGTTGCCCAGGGTGATATTGAAGCGCGCTATTTCGCCATCTTGTTGCTAGGCCTGGCGACTGTCGGTGGTTTTCTGCACGCCAGTTACCTTTATGAAGCGGGGGAAATCGATGCCGGTTCTATCGTCGCCTATCTGGGACAGATCACACTGTTCAGCTTCCCCGTATTCACCTCGATTTTCTCGTTCTCAAGGGTGGCCTCTGGTTATGCCAGCACTGAGCGTATTCTCAACATTATTAACGCCAAGACCGATCTAGACCAGAATGAGGCCGGGCGAGAAGGTCATCTTGAGGGATCGATTACCTTTGAGCATGTTGACTTTGGTTATGTGGCCGGTAAGCAGGTTATTCATGATGTCTCTTTTGACATCCAGCCCGGCCAGACTGTCGCTATCGTTGGCCAGACCGGGGCTGGCAAGACATCGCTGGTTAAGCTCATCAACCGCACCTATGATATTGACCACGGGCAGGTAAAAGTTGATGGGCTGGATGTGCGGCAGTGGAATCTGGCTGCCCTGCGCTCACAAATCAGCATTATCGAACAGGAGATCTTCTTGTTCAGCCGTTCAATTGCTGATAATATCCGCTTCGGGCGGCCCGACGCGTCAATGGACGAGGTCATTGACGCGGCCAAAAACGCCCAGGCCCACGATTTCGTCACTGGCTTTCCGGATGGATATGACACGATTATCGGTCAGCGCGGCGTAACGCTGAGCGGTGGGCAGCGGCAGCGGCTGGCGATTGCACGTGCCTTTCTGACCAATCCGCGCATTCTCATCCTGGATGACAGCACCAGTGCGATTGACAGCGCGACGGAGGACCGGATCCAGAAAGCGATCTGGAAGGCAGCCGAGGGACGTACAACCATCCTGATTACGCATCGTCTATCGCAAATTCGCTGGGCTGACCATATCATTGTGTTGCGGAATGGACGGGTGGCGGCGCGCGGCACGCACGAGGAGCTGTTGCAGTCGTCTGAACCGTACCGGCGGATCTTCGCCCGCTATGACTCATAATCTCCCCGCAGCGGTCCGCACGCTATGTTACGTGCTTGATCCTAACCCGCCCGGACGTATCCTTCTAGGGCTGAAAAAGCGGGGTTTTGGTGCGGGTAAGTACAATGGTTTTGGCGGCAAGCCAGAGGTCGGCGAGAGCATCCTCGAGGCCGCGATCCGGGAGTTGCATGAGGAGTCGGGGGTGCGGGTAGATCCGAGCCAGTTGCGCAGCGTGGCGCTTATCCAGTTCGCTTTCCTGGCCCGACCAGAATGGAATCAGCGCGTGCACGTGTTCCTGACAGAAACATGGCATGGGATACCCGTCGAAACAGAAGAGATGTCACCACGTTGGTTCCCGACTAATGCGATTCCGTACACCAAAATGTGGGCCGACGACGGGTATTGGTTGCCCCGCGTGCTGGGTGGCCAGCGTATCCGAGCAAGATTCACATTCGACCATGATAACGAAACCATCTGTGGAGCACAGGTACACCCCTGGCACGATGATGGGCAGAACTAGTTTGAAACAGGTGAGCGATGGGCTTTTTTGCAGGGCTTGAGCAGGATTCCTATGACCGTCAATACAGCGATACTTACCTCCTAAGGCGCCTGGCAAGCTACTTCAAGGGTGAAACACGCCGCATCATTGTCGTCTCGGTGACAGGGCTAGCCGTCTCCATCGCGCTGGCACTGATTCCCGTCTTGATCGCGGCGGGTGTCGATGTGCTGGAGACAGATGGTGATACTGACACGCTCGCACTTATCATTGGTGCGTTGTTGATTACTGTTCTTGTCCAGTATTTTGGGAACTTGTTGCGGCGGCGGGCGACAAGTCGTCTGGTAGGCCACCTGACCGCCCAGATGCGCAAGGATGGCTTTGAAGCGGCCATCGAGCGTGACATGGCTTTCTATGACAAGAATAAGACGGGCAAGATCCTCAGCCGCATCACGAGCGATACCGAGGATTTTGGTCAGGTTCTGATCGTTACCTCGGACATTGTTAGCCAACTGGTGCAGGTTTTCATCCTGATGGGCGTGCTGCTGAGCCGTGATTTCCTGTTGACCGGGCTGCTCATCGTATTCTTGATCCCGATCTTGATTGCGACATCTGTCTTTCGCAAATGGGCGCGCCAAGTAACGCGCCAGGGCGCGCGCGCGATGGCTGCTGTCAATGACACTATCCAGGAGACAGTGACCGGCATCAGCGTTGCCAAAAACTTCCGCCAGGAAGCTATGATCTATAACGAGTTTGTCAACGTCAACGAGCAGTCATATCGCATCAACTTGCAACGGGGACTGGTCCTGGCGCTGGTCTTTCCAGTGCTGAATGGTCTGGCCGGTTTCGCCACAGCTGGCATTGTCTATGTTGGTGCTGTTGCCGTTGTTGGTGGGACGATCAGCGTGAGTGTCTGGTATCTCTACATTCAATCGGTGGAGCGCTTCTGGTTTCCCATCATTAACATCTCGTCATATTGGAGCCAGTTCCAACAGGCGATCAGCGCCGTGGAGCGTATCTTCGCCTTGATTGATACCGAAAACACTGTCATCCAGACAGATGAAGTGCAGGCTGATCAGCTTGAAGGTCATATCGTGTTTGACACTGTGACGTTTGCCTACAAGACTGATGAGCCCGTTCTCAAAGATTTCGCGCTGGACATCAAAGCTGGCGAGAGTCTGGCACTTGTGGGGCATACCGGGGCAGGCAAGAGCTCGATAGTGAAGCTCATCATGCGCCTGTATGAATTTCAGGGTGGGCAGATATGCATTGATGGTCATGATATTCGCTCATTCAATATCAACTCCTATCGGGCACAACTCGGTTTTGTGCCACAATTGCCCTTCCTGTTTAGCGGAACGATCATGGACAATATTCGCTATGGTCGTCCGGACGCCACGACGGCAGAAATCGAGGAAATTGCCAAGAGTATCGGCAATGGAGAATGGATGGAGACCTTGCCTAATGGCTTGCTGAGCGATGTTGGCGAGCGTGGGGCGCACCTGAGTATCGGTCAGCGCCAATTGGTGAGCCTGCTCCGTGTTTTGGTGCAGAAGCCGGCTGTGTTTATTCTGGACGAAGCAACAGCGAGCATTGATCCGTTCACCGAGATGCAGATACAAGAGGCTCTCAACATCATCCTGGCGCGGTCAACCTCGATCCTCATTGCTCATCGCCTGAGTACGGTGCGGAGTGCCGACCGGATCATTGTTTTGCGCCAGGGGGAGATCATCGAAGAGGGTAATCATGATGCATTGATGGCGCAGAAGGGGCATTATGCCGAGCTATACAACACCTACTTCCGCCACCAATCACTGAGCTATGTTGAAAACGCCCGCTCAATGCTGGCCGAATAGAGCCCCGGGTGCCTGTTGCACTGTGTATCGAGCCTTTCAACTCTGCAAGGCAGCCGCAATCTGGGCGGCAACGGCCGCGTTCTGGCGCAGCAGGGCAAGATTGGCCCGCAGCGTTTCCCCGCCTGACAGGTCTACCAGGCGTTCTAGCAAGAAAGGGGTGATATCCTTGCCGGTAATGCCCTGTTCCGTTGCTTCTTGCAGTGCCTGGGTGGTATAAGCATCGATGCTGGCGCTGTCGGGTGCGTCTGCTTCTGCGATGGGTACCGTAACCAGCACCCCGCTTAATAGCCCGAAATCCCAATGAGCCTGGATGCCAGCGGCGGCCGCGCTGGGGGTATCCACCCGGTCGGTCAGACTCAGGCCACTGGACCGCGTGTAGAAGGCGGGGAACTCGCTGGTACCATAACCCAGTACCGGCACCCCGTAGGTTTCGAGCCATTCCAGTGTCCGGGGCAGATCAAGGATGGATTTGGCCCCGGCACAGACGACCGCCACCGGTGTATGGCTCAGTTCAGGCAAATCTGCGCTGATATCACCCGCATCGCCGCGATGGACGCCGCCAATACCGCCTGTGGCGAATACTTTAATACCGACGCGGTGCGCAACCAGCATCGTGGCGGCAACGGTGGTCGCACCATATTCACGGTTAGCGATTACGGCACCGAAGTCACGCCGGCTCACTTTGCGGACGGGTTGATCACCCCTGGCCAGTTGCTCAATCTCGTCAGATGACAAGCCGGCGCAGGGCTGCCCCGCGATAATGGCTATAGTGGCGGGGATGGCACCCTGATCACGCACGATCGTTTCCAATTCCTGCGCTAGCTCCAGATTCTGGGGCCAGGGGAGTCCATGCGAAATCACGGTTGATTCCAGGGCAACCACGGGCTGGCCTGTAGACAGAGCAGCCGCAACCTCATCTGATTGGCGCACGGAGACCATTTGCTACCTCTTCTCAATTTCAGGGGGCCTGAACAACTGGCAGTGACGTGATGTCCCCGCCAAAATCAACGACATCCCGAAATACCCAGCCCGTTCCCCCATCGAGTTGAATCACCAACCAGATTTCATCCGCGCTGCGCCCGACGACATCAATGGTCGTTTGTGGGTCCAGGTTACGGATCACAGCATAATTGGTGCCTGGTCCCTGGCGGACAGGCACGGGCAATGCACTGCTGATGCTGGCTGGAAACACTTCTAGATCTTCGAGTGCTCCGGAGGTTGGGGACACGCTGGCCTGGGGTTCAGGACTGGATATGTCTGCTGGCGGTGCCATCTCCGGCGGGGGAACGACCTGGAAGGCAATCGCTACTTCATTGCTGGGGATATCATCAAGCGGATCGTTTGGGTCTCCGGCGGGACGGAACGCGCGTGCAGTTGCCAGATAGGTCTGCTCTCCGGTTGCTTCCCAGGCCAGTATGGTATCCAGTAGCTGGACGCCCTCGGGATCATCTGTCCGATACTCCAGCAGCACTTCTTCGCCCGGTACATTGATCTCAACTTCAACCCGGTATACACCAACAGTGTCCCGGGCCAGGATGTGGAAATTCACTTCTGCCCCGGCTGCATAGACACTCTGGTTAAGAGGGGCCAGCAGGAGCAATGAAGGTCGCTCATCAGAGACCAGGCGTTCGTCGTCCGTAACAGTGTCCTCGGAGACAAGGGTACATGCCAGGGCTGCGCCCAGCAACGCCACGATCACGATCAGGATGGGGAATGATTTGACACGGTTTACTATCACCTCGCCACCTGCCTAGAAGAATAGAACAAGCCAGCGGCAACAGTTTACCACAAATCAAGCCAGGACGAACCATCGGACGCCCGGTGATCGGCCAACAGCGGGCGTCCAACGCGGTGCATCCCGTCGGAACTACGCCAGAGGGACCAGCCAGGATGGTTTAGGTGGGAACAGCACATCCAGGAGAATCTGGCCTTTGCGATTGGTGCCCACATCCGGCAACACCGCGGCGAGCTGCTGAACGGTGCGATGCCCGAAAACCACATTTAGAAACGTGTGATAGGGAAACGCCGCATCTTCCTTTTCAATTTCAGGCCGGCGATCATCGATGGCCACAATACAGCCGTCTTCAAACCGCATGTATAAGCCACGCCGGCTGTATAACTGGATCTTGAGTTCGCCGGTGTAGCGATGCGCCAATGACCCGGACAGACGTTGCTCCAGGATGGGTTTCAAATCCGTGAGGAACTGGACCATGTCAGGCACACGGATGTACCACGAATATGTTGTCGGACGAGGCGGGACGATGCCCGTTTTTTCGAGCAGCGGTTGCAGTGTTGGATATAATCCACTGCCGACACGAATGTAGTAAGGCACTTGTCCTTCGTAGTTGTTCAGGGCATAGTCGCGGATACTCCGCAACACGTCATCGTAAGTCTGCAGATAGGATGCTTCAGGTCCCACGGCGTATTCCAGAAAGGTGATGTTGCGTTGGTAGGCGGTCCGCTCGGTCGTGATATAGCCAATATCACGTCCCCCCTTATCGACGATAATGTGATACTGGACGGCCCTGACGGTAGCTTTATTGCGTCTCGTCATCTCGTATTCCCACAAGCATTGTGGGCGCAAATGACTAAGCAGATGCCTTGCGGCGAACATCTCTTCCCATGCCATCATGGCCGGGATATCAGCTTCTGTCGCAGGCCGCAGGTGACAAAAGGGGGCTTCGTCCTCTTTCAACTCCGGGATTGCCTCAAAGGGTATGGCCGCGGATGTGCCAAGATCGACGGCCATTGCGTAGCCAAACTGGCGGTAGAAGTAGGGGATCCCGGTGATCGCCTGGATGCTATGCCCCAGTGCTTTGCTGCGTGCATGCAGGGCAGCGAATAGCTCGCGCACCAGCCCGCGATCGCGATAGTCTTTGTGGGTTGCGACGAGTTCAACCCGGCCAACTCCGAAACTGAGCGTCTCGTAGCGCCAGGTTTGCGGTATGAGGAGTAATGCCGAGACGATCCGGTCATCCTGGGTGGGGTCAATTACCACCCAGACATCATCATCGGTGACGGTTGGATGGCTTGCGGCCAAGAGGTCATCTGCCCAGGGGCCGATCCATTCATCCTCTGGTCCGTAAGCTTCAATAAAAACATCCAGGTAGAATTTCGAAAGCTGTGTTTTGTCCCGAGGTGTCCCCTCAGCTAGCGAGCGCAAGATAAGGCCATCGTCAAGTTGCTTCATGAATCCCTCCATAGGAACCAGGTTATTCTAGCTCAACAGGAGTTCTTTCGCAATATTAAACATTGTCTAAAGCTCATAAAAGGTCAAAAAGCCTATGGCATGCTCTCTCCACCATCGACATGGATCGCCTGGCCGGTGATATAAGCTGCTGCTTCGGAGCATAGAAATGTCACTACACTGGCGACCTCTTCTGGTGTTCCTCGCCTGCCCTGAGGAATGGCATCGAGCTTGATGCGTTCGGGGCGTTCATCCTCGGCGTCGATGTTTGCGGGGCACACAGCATTTACCCGGATGTTATACGGTGCCAGCTCGTGCGCCATTTCCTTGGTGAGGCCGATGACACCTGCTTTGCTGGCTACGTAGGCTACACTATCGGGTCGGGGGAGCGTATGCCCCGCTGTGCTGGCAATATTGACGATTACGCCACCACCCTCGTCGGCCATCACCCGACCAGCGAGTTGCGCGACAAAAAACGTACCATTGAGATTGACATCCATCACCCGGCGCCAATCCCATTCATCCAGTTTGATGAAACTGCTGATCTTCTCTACCCCTGCGGCATTGACCACGATATCGATCTGACCAAACGCATCCCGCATGGCCTCGATCATCGGCCCAACCAGCAGTTTGTTAGATACATCGGCCTGCCAGTCCACAGCGCGACCGCCCATCTGTTGGATTTCTTGGGTCACCCGGATCGCGTTGTCGGGGTTCAGGTCATTAATGAATACAGAAGCTCCCGCGCGCGCCAGGGCCAGGGCAATTGCCCTGCCTATGCCTTTGCCTGCGCCAGTTACCAGGGCTGCCCGCCCGCTGAAATCAACTGAAAAATCTGGCATCGTTTGCTACTGATCCCTTTTCTACGCTTTGGCTAAGCATGGTCAACACGCTTTTAAGAATGTGCTAAACTAGTTTTGATATAACGCTTGTACTGTTGGCGGTGGATGACACTGACACAACGGTAACCATCCCATGTAGAAAGCTAAGTATGACAACATTCTTCCTGATCCGCCACGCAGTCAATGAATGGGTGAAGACAGGCAAACTGGCGGGCTGGACGCCTGGTGTTCATCTCAACGAGGACGGCAAAGCACAGGCAGAGGCCCTGGGAAAGCGGTTGGCCACTAGCAAACTGGCTGGCATTTATTCTAGTCCATTGGAGCGGACGATGGAGACTGCTGCTGCTCTGGCCCAATATCACCCGGCGTTGAGTGTCCAGATTGAGATGGGCATTGGTGAGGTTCGCTATGGTGAATGGCAGGGCAAAGCAATCAAGAAGCTGGCCAAAAAGAAAAGCTGGATGATCGTTCAACACTATCCAACCCGGATGCAATTTCCCGAGGGCGAGACGATGCGCGGCGCACAAGCTCGGGCAGTGGATACCCTTGAGCGCTTGCACCTCGAACACCCAGAAGATACGGTTGCAGTCGTTTCACATAGCGACGTCATCAAGATGATTGTTGCCCACTATCTGGGTATGCATCTGGATATGTTCCAACGTGTAATGATTTCACCCGCCTCGCTTACCGTCCTAGGACTGAATGATGGCCGCCCCTATATTGCCGCGCTCAATGATACCAGTCATCTAATCCCCTTGAAACAGGACAAGGAATAGGGATAAGTGTCAAATATGGAAATCGAACTCAATCCCATTGATTTCATCACCATCGGAACCGTTGGCCCCAAAGGGCGCCGCCAGTTCAACTTGCAAGCCGGCCAGGACACACAACTGGTGACATTAACCCTCGAGAAGCAGCAAGCGCGCCAACTGGCAGAAGCGATCAATGAGATTCTTGAGGATCTGGACCGGCAGGGGAAGGGATCAGCGGCCAAAAAAGCAGCATCATCGACTGAAATGGACCTCCGCGACCCCATCGAGCCCCAGTTCCGGATTGGTCAGATGGGGCTCGGTTATGACGAGGCTCAGGACATGATCATCCTCGTTGCTCAGGAATTGATGATCTCTGATGAGGAAACCGAACTCACAGAGGCATCACCTAGCGTGGCCCGGTTCTGGGGGACACGCGAACAATACCGTGCCCTGAGTGAAAAAGCGATGAGTGTTGTTGAACAAGGCCGGGCTGACCCACGCCACAATGGACATGTAATTTACTACTGGACATAGCCCGATGAATGAGGACCATCGCCCCGAACATTCTGAAGAAGACGCTGATGCTCACGGCAAAGTTGTTGATGTGGAGCGGGTCATTCGCCTCCTGACGACGGGGCATGTCTGTGAAGAACACGGCCGCATGCGCTGGTCATCAAACTATACCACCGTTATCTCGGTGCAGGACGATCAGATCGAAACGCTGGCAGTCTATAAGCCGCGACAGGGCGAACGGCCGCTGTGGGACTTCCCGCATGGCTCCCTCTGCTTACGGGAGGTAGCTGCTTACCAGGTTTCACAGGCCCTGGGATGGGGGTTGGTCGCGCCGACCGTATTGCGGGAGGGGCCAAAAGGTATCGGGTCGGTTCAATTGTTTATTGAGCACGACCCGGAGATCAACTATTTCTCACTGAGTGACGATTTTATCCCCCAATTACAGATGATGGCCGCTTTCGACGCCTTGGTGAACAACACGGATCGCAAAGGCGGGCACTGCCTGGTGGACCCGCGCGGCAAACTGTGGGGCATCGATCACGGGATTTGCTTTCACGCCTTGCCCAAGCTGCGGACCGTTATCTGGGATTTCGCTGGGGATCCCCTTCCCGAGCTGCTGCTGAATGATTTGCGTAGAACGGTGGATGATCTTTGCAACAAGGGTGAACTATTCGCGCAATTGGAAGCACTCCTTTCTCGGGCCGAGATTGAAGCAATGCGTGAG
>JAADYW010000020.1 GCA_010092845.1 Chloroflexota bacterium | reverse complement strand
CTATTGCACCGAGTGAGCAGGCATTCTGCCTGCTCACCGGATAACGATGTTCCTCAGTGTCTCGCTTGCCGCACAAGGGTATCGAACAGGTGCCACACCGGGCATCTACTGCTGGTTCACCTCAAGTTTCACGCGCAGGTTGACCCCTTCCGTTGCGTTCAGGCCGAGCAGCGTCTGCGAGCCTTCGCCGCGTGCGTTGTCGTATTCGCCCGTGCCGCCGGTGATGGCACGCTGGATGGCGACCCCGACATCCGCCAGTTCATAGCCCTGGGTTACGATGGTTTCTGCACCTGGCTCCTCGCTGAACTGGAAGAACTGGGTGGAAAAGACCCACACACCGTCTGTCGCATGACCAGCATCATTGATCATGTAGCCCTGGCAGATCCATTCGCCGATGACCTTCTCGGGATATTCCGGCGAGCCGTCCGGGTTGACACCATCGCTGTCGGTTAGCGTCCCCGCTTCATACAGGTAGCCGCGGGTGATGAACGAGCTCCCATCGGCGGGCAGACCATCATCGAACGTGACATCCTGATCAAAGATAAAGCGGTTCATGTCCTCAGCAACATCAAACTCCACAACCTGCGTTTTCCCGTGCGCGTTCCCGTTGCCGGCCATCACGTTCGGGGCGACAGTGGCGACACCAACCCCGACCAGAGCGACGATACCGACGATGAGCGCGATAATTGCCAGTTTGCTTTTCATATGTTCCTCCTCGGAAAGACTTCCTCTATGGGTTTCTCAGGTGTGAACGCTTCACACAGGTGCCAGTATGCACCCCAACCCGATCGCACCGCACCTTACCAAAGTCAGGCATTGCCGATGGGGTGCGCCTGGTGGTGGTTGGGTATGGTGATGTCGGAAGAGGTGCCGTGCCGCGCAGATCGTATGGCTGGCACCGCAGCCACAGTCAGGGGAAAGTTCGGACTTTCGTCGGATAGCGCAACGATGAGATGTACTGTATTATTGGTGCGAGACACCACCGCCATGGCCATTGAGCGGGAAGGCCCCACCTGCACGGTCACGCATGATGACTTCGTGCGTGCTATCGCAGCGAGCAAGCGTGCCAAACAGGACGTCGGCACGCCACAACTATGAGCGAGCAGCGGAGGAACCGGTCGTATGACCGAAGCCTACTACAGAGCAGTCTGTAGACAAAAAAACGGCACGCAGCATACGCTCTGGAGCCACGTATCCAACGAGAAAAAGGGCTCCAGAGCGAAAAATAGCATCATCGGACGCAGCAAACAGCTGCGCCCGGTAGATGCACTATTATATCGATGTGTCGCTCGTTTGTGTCAGCGCCAGAGCAGCATTGATAAAATCAGGCTGGCGCTTTTCGAGAAATGCATGGACACCCTCACGGCCTTCTGCCGAATTGGCGCTCGCGGCTATCTGCCCCCGCTCACGTTCCAGGTGCTCCTCCAGTGAAGAATCCCAGGACGTATTCATCAAGTGCTTCACCCGACCAAGAATATCCATCGGCATACGTGCCACACGACTGGCAAGCTGCTGGGTTTCAGCGCCCATCTGTGTAGCTGGTACCACACGGGTGACCAGGCCAAGCTCGAGCGCCCTCATTGCGAATATTGGCTCATCGAGCATAGCAATCTCTAAAGCTCGCGCCAGCCCAACCAGTCGAGGCAGCGTAAATGTGCCGCCGGCTGGAATAGACAGGCCGTGTGATGTATTGGACTGTTTCAGATAGGTGTCATCTGCCATAATCCGAAGATCACACGCCAGGGCCAGAAAGCTACCCGCTCCTGCTGCCGCTCCATTGATAGCTGCGATGACCGGCTTGGGCATAGTGCGAATCTGGGCAATGCAGGCGTGCAGTATCTCTGTCAGGGCCAGAAACGAATTCCCCGGCGTATCCGGGTTGGCCGCCATCGCAAAACGCAGGTCGCCTCCAGCACAGAAAGCCTGGCCTGCGCTAGTTACCACAAGAGCTCTGATGTCGGCAGCCTGTTCGGCTGCTCGGAGCCGTTGTTTCAGTTGCTCGGCCATCTCCAGATCGATGGCATTGAGAATATCCGGGCGATTCAGGGTGATCGTTGCAACCGAGTCGCAAACGGAGAAAAGAATTTTATCATGTACATTGTGCATAAGCTTGTCCCTGGTACCTCTCCTTCTCGTGCTGAAGACTGTATGCCTCTGATTGGATTACCTTGCTCTATGCAGACAGGTGAGGCATCTTTGCCCCACCTGTGCTGTACAGAATTGATTACTTGTTGACGTTGAGCGATACGCGGAGGTTAACCCCTTCGGTGGCGTTGAGGCCCAGTAATGTTTGTTCACCCTGACCCCGCGCATTCTCGTAGCTGCCCGTACCGCCCGTAATGGCGCGCTGGATGGCAACTCCGACATCCGCCAGTTCATAGCCCTGGGTCACGATGGTTTCTGCACCTGGCTCCTCGCTGAACTGGAAGAATTGGGTGGAAAAGACCCACACACCGCCTGTCGCGTGCCCAGCATCATTGATCATGTAGCCCTGGCAGATCCACTCACCGATGACCTTGTCTGGATATTCTGGCGACCCATCCGGGTTGACACCATCGCCATCCCCTTCCAACGTGCCGACCTCGTAGAGATAGCCACGGGTAATAAAGCTGCTGCCATCGGCGGGCAGGCCATCTTCATACGTGACATCCTGATCAAAGATGAAGCGGTTCATATCTTCTGACACATCGAACTCGATTACTTCGACCGTTCCAGCCGTGGTCTGCGGCGCGCGAAAGCTCAACAGGGCAATGGCACCGACAGCGGTCAATGCTGCCACAAGAAAAGTCAGCGTCCATTTACCAAACATAGCGTGTTTCCTCCTTATTATTCATTGCTCATCCGCTATTCGAACACGAACGAATAGCCTATCCATTGTGCCGACGAGCGTGGTATCGTTCCGACACATCTACTCTAGCGCCCAACCTACCCAACCCGTACCTGCAGAAAGATGGGAGTACCGCATGGAAATGTATACCTACCGTATCGGTACACGAAGGTTTTTACACCGCCGGATATGCTCTTGACAGCACCGGGAGCGGCAGGCTATGATGAAGTCCAGGAGAACACTATGACCAGTGACGACGACATGCATCAGATGAGCGGCATGCGCTATCAGGCACTGCCGCTTGCCCGTCAGCCAGAAGAGGTGCGCGCGCGCCACGCCGCCAATCGCATCGCCTGGAATGAGGGAGCCGCTCACTACACTGCCGAACTGGATGAGACGCTTGCCTTCTTACAGAACGGCGGGAGCAACCTGCACCCCATCGAGCGGGCCAACCTGGGCGATCTGCGCTCGTGGTGTGCGTGTGCAATCCATCTGCAGTGTGCCTCGGGTCGCGATACCCTATCGCTCTGGAACGAAGGGGTATCGCAGGTCGTCGGGGTTGATATCTCCGATGTCCATATTGCCAATGCGCGCCGCCTCAGTGCCGCGCTCAACGCGCCAGCCACCTGGTATTGCTGTGATGTGCTGGACACACCGCACGACCTCGACGGCAGCGCTGATCTGGTCTATACCGGTCGGGGAGCGCTCTGCTGGCTGCATGACCTTACCGCATGGGCGGCAGTCGTGGCGCGCCTGCTCAAGCCGGGGGGCATTTTCCACATCCTGGACGATCATCCGGTTTCATGGCTGTTCGATCAAGACGCGGCCACACTGGTGGCCAGCGGGATCGACTATTTCGCGCACAGAGAAGGCGTGCAGGGCTGGCCTGCCAGCTACATTGGCGACCTGAACCGTCCAGTAGAGCAGCATGCTCGAAAGTATGAACGTCTTTGGCCGCTTGCCAGCATTGTGCAGGCCCTCTGCGGCGCGGGTCTCATCCTTGAACATCTGGGAGAGCATCCTGATCTCTACTGGAACGCCTTTCCTAGCCTGGATGCAGATCTGGCCCGCCGTATCCCGCTGACCTTCTCCCTGCGCGCACGACGGCCTGCACAGCCGTGACACGCTGCGCTGTGCTGTCCCATCAGGAGGCGGGGAGTTGGTGCTGGAGCAGCCAGGGGAAAAGCTGCGGGTCGCGGTAGGCCCGCTCCCACGCGCCGACATGTCCGACATCCGGGTAGATCGTCAGCGTTACCGTGCCCCCGACCTGTTCCAATGTCCGCACCATCGGGGCGGGCGGTATTCTGGCTCACTCCGCTAGCGAAGGGGTAGCAACCTATCTGCTCACCGCCACCCGTGGCGAGATGGGCTGGCCGGGCAGCGATGAAACCCATCCCGGCACGCATGGACTGGCACGTATCCGCGAGGCCGAACTGCGTGCTGCCGCGCAGGTGCTGGGGGTACACGAGGTGGAAATCCTCGACTATGTTGATGGGCACCTGAATCAGGCCCCATCTGCCGAGGTGATCGCGCCCACCGCTGGCCCACCGCCGTATGCTGTCTATGCTGTGACACCGACGGTGGCGTTTGGCTTTGGCACCGACAAAACGTTCAGCCCGACGCGCTGGCGCTTCGCGTAGCGGAAAGGACACCACATTCCGGCAGAGCCGACGGGAGATCGATAAGGAGAGACCAGATGACCGAAGCATACTACGATGAACTGGCCCCACTCTACCATCTCATCTATCCCGATTGGGCGCAGCACGCCGCGCAGCAAGTGGCCGCGCTCGACAGCCTGATCCGCGAAACCTGGCCGCAGACACACACGCTGCTGGATGTGGCCTGCGGCATTGGCACTCAGGCATTGGGATTGGCCGAATGCGGCTACCAGGTTGCTGCCTCAGACATTTCGGCGGGTGCCGTGGCGCGGCTTGAGCGCGAGGCCGCCGCCCGCACCCTGGTGCTGGATGCGCGTGTGGCTGATATGCGGGCGGTTGCGCAGGTCTGGCCGCACCCATTCGACGTGGTGATTGCCTGTGACAACGCCATTCCGCATCTGCTGTCGGACGAGGACATCCTGACGGCGCTGCGGGCGTTTCTGCACTGCACGCGCCCTGGTGGCGGCTGTATCCTCTCCGTCCGCGACTACGCCCAGATCGCTAGAGAGGATGGGGTGCGCCTGGTGCCGCGTGGCGTGCGGATGGTCGATGGTCAGCAGATCATCATGTTCGATACGTGGACGTTCAGCGGCGCTATCTACGAAATGGCAACCTACATGGTACGCGACGATGGCACCACGCCGCAGGTTCAGTGCATCCGAGG
>JAADYW010000142.1 GCA_010092845.1 Chloroflexota bacterium | reverse complement strand
GTCTATGAAAGTCTCGAGAAATGGACCTTCCGGGTATTCGGCCTCGTTGAAGAGGAGATCACGTGGACCTGGGAAGAATTGACGCGGCTGCCAACGCGCACTGTGACGTTCGACATACACTGTGTCACGCGCTGGAGCAAGTTCGATACCAAGTGGGAAGGCGTCCATGTTGGGGATCTGATCGAGGCCGGGATCATCAAACTCAAGCCTGGTGCGAAATTCTGCATTCAGCATTGCGAGTTTGGCTATACGACCAACACCGCGCTTGATGCTGTCCTGGCCGATAACTTCTTGCTGGCTTATCGCTATGATGGTAAACCACTTGACCCCGAGCATGGTTACCCGCTACGCGGTGTGATGGGCGCTATTCCGGGGCAGAAAGCGGACTCAGACCGCTATCTTTGGAAGGGTGGCAAGTGGATCCGAGGGATTGAGTTCACTGCTGAAGACCGCCCTGGCTTCTGGGAGAACGCGGGCTATAACAACGTCGCGAATGTCTGGCGCGAGGAACGCTACCGCGGCCGTTGGTAATCGTGGAATTGAGGTGCCGTATCATCAACTGCTGTGTGCGCCCCTTAACCACCAATTCACATCCGAAGCCCCAATGAGCCTTGTTGCCCGGTTAAAGGCGCGGGCCAGTGCGTTGGGGTTTAATCGAGTCGGCATCATCCCGGCGCGACCTTCGCCTACGCTTGAGGCCTATCTCGCGTGGATCAAGTCCGGTATGCACGGCACGATGGGTTATCTTGCTCGCCAGGACCGCCTTGCCCGGCGCCAGGATTTGCGCGTTATCTTGCCCGAAGTGCAGTCGTTGATCCTGGTGGGGCTGGATTATACGACCCTGCAACCACCGTCTGAGATCGTCAACGATCCCCGGCGTGGGCGAATCTCAAACTATGCCTGGGGCGCAGACTACCACGAACTCATGGCTTCCCGGCTGGAGTCCCTGGCGCAGTGGCTGCAACATCAGCTCGGTGGCCCGGTGCAGCACCGTGTCTACGTCGATACCGGTGCGATTCTGGAGCGGAGCCATGCACAACAGGCCGGGCTCGGCTTCATTGGCAAGAATACGATGTTGATTGACCCCCGCGCCGGCTCGTTTTTCTTCTTGGGTGAAATCCTGACCTCTGTCGATTTTGGGGAGGGTGCTTCCGCCTATGACGCTCCTCATCGCGCGACGATGTGCGGGACGTGTACCCGGTGTCTTCATGCATGCCCGACGGACGCATTTCCTCACCCGTATATGCTGGATGCGCGGCGCTGTATCAGCTATCTTACTATAGAGCTAAAAACCGCCATCCCTGAGGAGCTGCGGCCATTAATGGGGAACTGGGTCTATGGCTGCGATATCTGTCAGGAAGTATGCCCCTGGAACCGCTTCGCGATGGAAAGCGTCGAGGCAGCGTTTTTCCCCCTGAATATCGACGACGTTGCGCCCTGGCTATCGGATCTCCTGTCTCTTTCTCAGGAGGCATTTCAGGAACGCTTTGCTGGTTCTCCGATCTTGCGCATCAAGCGCGAACGTCTCGTGCGTAATGCGTGCGTCGCGGCGGGTAATTCTGGCGATGCGGCGTTGGAGCCGGCCCTGTATCACCTGGCCACGAGCGACGAGTCAGTGCTCGTTCGAGAGCATGCTGCATGGGCTCTACAGAACATGGCGTAATATATTTTTAACGCCGAGAACACGACTGAGGCTTGTCACACGCAGATGCAAGCGCAATAATGGGTCTATGGCTTTCGAAGTTATTCAGTACAACCGGGTTACCTGGACTAATATCATCCGTACGATGCCCGAGGATGTTGAGTACCTGCGGCGCGAGTATCCTCATTTCCACCCGCTAGATCTGGAAGACCTGATGTCGACCATTGAGCGCCCCAAACTCGACGAATACGATGATTATCTGTTTGTAGTGTTGCAGTTTCCCATATGGGATCCGGTCCGGAAACTCAGTCGCCCCTCGGAGGTTGATATCTTCGTTGGGAGCGGTTATCTGGTGACAGCTCACGATGGCAAACTTAAGCCATTGGAGACGCTATTCCGTCAGTGCCAGTCTGATGAGTCGATCCGCCAGCAGTTTATGGGCCGGGGCGCCAGTAAAGTCTTCTACGCTGTTATTGACTATCTGGTGGACTATCTGTTTCCTATGATGTACAAGATCGACGCCAAGATACGGCGCCTCGAAGAAGAGATCTTCATGGTGAACGAGCGCCGGGTTATCCAGGACCTGGCACTGGTGCGGCGCGACATTATTGCGCTACGCCGAATCGTACAACCCCAGATTGCCATCTTACAGAACCTGGAACGGATCGATAGGGCTTATATCCGTGAGGAACTTGACGTCTATTTTGGCGACATCCTTGACCATCTCAACAAAGCCACTGATCTCATTGCTTATCATGGTGAGGTTGTCTTTGGCTTGACTGATACCGCCAACACGCTGGCCAATCTCTACACCAATGACATCATGTGGATCCTGACGTTGATCTCGGTCATTATGATGCCCCTAACGCTGGTTAGCGGTATCTATGGCATGAACGTCATGCTACCGCTGGCGGAGAGTCCCATTGCCTTCGTCGGTATCTTGATGTTTATGGTGGTCATTGCCCTATCGATGCTCTTTGTCTTTCGTCGCCGTGGTTGGTTATAAGGTGTAAATACGTTTTGAAGTCAACCCAGTGTTTTAAACATATCAAGCCAGCAAAAATTATCGCAACCGCCCCTGCGCTCTCGGAATTGATACACCAGCTCTCCTCTGCACGGGTGATTGGCGTTGATACCGAGTCCAATAGCCTTTATGCCTATCAGGAGCGCGTCTGCCTCATTCAACTCACCGCCTACTGTGATGATGGGTCGCGTACCGTGAAATGCGATTTCATTGTTGATCCCCTGGCGCTGGATGATTTATCCGAGTTGCAGCTTCTTTTTGATAACCCAGAGATCGAACTGATCTTCCACGCTGCAGAGTACGACATCATGTCACTGCGGCGGGATTTTGGCTTCACCTTTGGCCGAATTTTTGACACTTATGTCGCGGCGCGTACTCTGGGATGGTCTAAGGTGAGCTTGCGCTATTTGATCGATACATATTTCGGTGTGCAAGTCGACAAACGTTTTCAACAGGCAGATTGGAGCCGGCGGCCGTTGCCGCCGGACCAGCTTTGCTACGCTCAGATGGACACCCATTTCTTGCCAGAGCTGCGCGATTTGCTTTTCGACGAGCTTGAAGCGGCGGGCTATGTTGAAGAAGCCTATGAGTATTTTGATGCGGTGGCCGAGGTGGAGGCGGCGCAACGAAGATTCGATCCCGAAGCCTTCTGGCGGATCCGCACGCCGCGTGAGTTCGATGGTCAGGAATGGGCCATACTGCGCGAATTGTATCTCTGGCGTGAAAACACCGCTGAAGAACGCGATCATCCCCCCTTCAAGATTATGCGTGATTCGGTTCTTGTTTTGATAGCTGCCACACAACCGGATGATTTGGATGCATTGGCTGAGATCAAGGGGATTTCCCAACGCATCGTGCACCAGTTTGGCGCTGCTATCCTGGCGGCAATTCAGCGCGGTCGCCGCCAACCGCCACCGCAATACACCCCGCATCCTAGTCCTGATCCTCAGATCCTCTCACGCTACGACTCCCTCCATCGCTGGCGCAAACAGAAGGCTTTGGCACGGGGCGTCGAAAGTGATATTATCCTTCCACGCACGGCTTTATGGGCCTTGGCGCATCAGAAGCCAACGACACTGATGGAGCTTGAAGACATCCCCGAGATTGGCCCCTATCGTCGCCAGCAGTATGCTGCTGAACTGCTGGAGTTCATGCGCAACATGCACTAGTTCGCTGCTCGTGTAAGCCAGCAAAAGGAGCGACTGATGAAGATCACATTTCATGGGGCAGCGCGGACGGTTACGGGATCACAGCATCTTGTTGAGGTAAACGGCTATCGCATTCTTCTTGATTGCGGCTTGTATCAAGGGCGGCGGAAAGAAGCCGTCGAGCGCAACAGCAATCTGCCTTTTGACCCCAACTCGATTGATGCCGTGGTGCTGTCGCATGCCCATATCGATCATTCAGGGAATATTCCTGGTCTAGTCAAGAATGGATACCGGGGGCCGATCTATACTACCCATGCAACACGGGACCTCGCGGCGGCGATGCTGCCCGACAGTGGGCATATTCATGAACGCGATGCGGAATACGTCAATAAGAAGCGGGCGCGCCGCGATGAACCGCCAATCGAGCCACTCTATACCCAGGATGATGCCTACGGGAGCCTGCAGTACTTCGAGTCAATGAACTATGATCGCAGCAAACAGATCCTGGAAGGCGTCGATCTGACGCTGTACGATGCAGGCCATATGCTAGGCAGTGCAATCGTTGTCCTGGACGTTGAAGATCGTGATGCGGTCCGCGACATTCGGTTGGTGTTCAGCGGGGACCTGGGCCGAGAGGGGTTGCCCATCCTGCGTGATCCCACCAAGCTGGGTTACGCGGATATCCTGATCCTCGAGAGTACCTATGGTAATCGTGTCCATGAGCCGATGGGTGATAGTGCTGGAAGATTGAAGTCGATCATTGATCGAATCGTGCGCGATAAAGGGGCTTTGGTTGTCCCGGCATTTGCTGTTGGGCGCACCCAACAGATTGTCTACCTGCTGCAGAAACTCCATAGCGCCCAAGAAATTCCCGAAATCCCGATCTTCGTCGACTCGCCCCTGGCAATCGACGCGACATCCGTCTTCCGCCTTCACCCGGAAGCCTATGACGAGGATGTTCGTGATTACATGATGGCATACAACGATGACGATATCTTCGGCTTCAACAAGCTACGCTATACGCGGCGGGTTGAGGAGAGCAAAGAACTCAACACAATGGAAGGGCCGTTTGTTGTCATCAGCGCTAGCGGGATGTGCGAAGCCGGTCGGATTCTGCACCACCTGCGCAACCGAATCGACAGCGCGGAGAACGTGGTGCTTATCACTGGCTGGCAGGCACCTCACACGCTGGGCCGCCGGCTGATCGATGGTGTTTCGCCGGTTCGCATCTTTGGCGAAGACCATGCCTTGCGCGCGGGGGTCGAGAAGCTCAATAGTCTATCGGGCCACGCTGATAGCAATGATCTTGTGAATTGGGTCTCGGCGATGGAAAAGCGCCCGCGCAAGACCTTCCTGGTCCACGGCGAGTATGATGCGGCCGAAGCATTGCGCCAACGGCTGGAAAGTGAGCTCGAGCTGGCCTCAGTCGTGGTGCCGGAGATGCATGAGCAGATCGAGTTTTTGTAGTACTGGAGGTGATGGCAGATGCTTGCAGACAAAGATATCTTCTTCGATGAATGGCGTGCGTGTTTGCATGCTCACTACCTGTATGTCGTACGTACTCAGGATCATGTTACCGAACCAACGTTGCGCACCGTCCTGATCGATGCCGGTGTTCCGGAAGATGAGATCGAGGCTTGGTATCAAGAGGCGATCCAGAGTGGCCGAGCTGAAGCGTATCGGAATGCTTCTGAATATGAGTAGCCCTCAGAAACGATAAGAGTGGAGCTAATGCCGAATATACTGGTATCAAATGATGACGGAATCTTCGCCCCGGGCCTGAGGACACTGGCCGAAGCAATGCTGGCGCTGGGCGACGCCTGGGTTGTTGCGCCAAAGGATAATCAGAGTGCTTCGGGCCACCGTAAGACGATGCACCGTCCCTTGCGCGCCACGCCGGTGGGCCAGGTCTTCTCACCCCGTATCAAAGCCTATGCAGTTGATGGCGCGCCGTCTGATTGTGTGGCTCTGGCATTGATGGGATTAGTTGAGGAGGATATTGATATCGTCGTTGCCGGCGTCAATAGCGGGCCCAATCTCGGCCAGGATGTGACCTATAGCGGGACGGTTAGCGTTACCCTTGAGGCCGCGATCTTCAACTTGCCTGCAGTTGCGTTTTCTCTGGACAGCCGGCACCCCGACGCAGATTATCGTCCGACGGTCGACTTCCTTCAGTCCATTACTCGCCAGGTGCTCGCCAACGGGTTGCCCCATCATACCATTCTAAACGTGAACTTCCCTGCGATTCCTCGTAAGGAAATTCGGGGCGTCCGCATCACCCAGCAGGGACGTCGCGTCTATCGGGATGTGCTCACCAGCCGCACTGATCCTTTTGGGCAGCCCTACTACTGGATTGCCGGTGCTGAGCCAGAAGGCGATATTGAGACTGAGGGTACGGATATCTGGGCGATCTACCGAGGCTTTGTATCCGTCACCCCGATCCATCTGGACCTGACGCGCCACGAGTTTATGCCCGCTTTGCGTAACTGGAATTGGGATACGACACCAGAATTGTCAACCTCTGAGGATACCCCTTGATTCAAGAGCGCCGGCGTCACCGAGTCCTGGTCACTGGAGCGACAGGCTTCTTAGGGTATCGGGTTGTGATTGCTCTGCTGGAAATCGATGCGCAGGTAGCGGTTCTGGTCCGGCCAGATCGCCAGGAAAGCCTGATGCCTTTGCGCGATCGTATCCAGATCTTGCATGGCGATGTCTGGAACCGGGCAAGTTTGAAGGGACGCGC
>JAADYW010000141.1 GCA_010092845.1 Chloroflexota bacterium | reverse complement strand
GCGGCTGCCGCCTCAGTCTCGGCCTGGGCTTGCGCACGACGCTGGACATTGGTCCGCATCTTGGTCTTGGGGCTCACTGGCGGACGTGCAGCCTTCTCAGCCTCGGCTTCAGCGACCAGGTTTTCCATTTCTTCGCCCTTCTGGAGGCGAGCCAGCCGGCCCAGGGTACCATTGCGCTCAAAGAATTTGTGCACGGCCTCACTGGGCTTGGCGCCAACACTTAACCAGTGAAGCGCCCGGTCTTCCTTATATTCAACCGTCTCAGGCTGGGTACGCGGATTGTAGTACCCAATAATCTCAATATAGCGTCCATCACGGGGGCTGCGAGAATCAGTCACAACAATACGATAGTTGGCCTGTCGCTTTGCCCCGACGCGACGTAAACGAATTCTTACCATGTTGTTGGTGTCTCCTTACCTTGCAGTTATCCTATTCAACGTGCGTGTTCGTTCACGACATGCCGGGTATATTCGGCATTCGCCCTTTCTTGATCTGGTCCATCATCCGGCGCATCTCGCGAAATTGCTTGAGCAACTGGTTGATTTCCTGAACCGTCGTGCCACTCCCAGCGGCAATGCGGCGTTTCCGGCTGGCGTTCAATACCTTGGGATTATTGCGTTCCTTAAGGGTCATCGACTGGATGATGGCTTCAACACGCTTCATGCGCTGCTGAGCTTCATGATCGTTAAAGTCCACCTGTTTGAGTGCCCGACCCATACCCGGGATCATTTCCAGGATTTTGCCGATGGATCCCATGCGCTTGACTCGCTGCATCTGCTTCAAGAAATCATCCAGCGTAAACTGGTTCTTCATCAATTTCTCTTCGAGACGCTGCGCTTCGCGCTCATCATAGAGCTGTTCGGCTTGCTCGATCAAGCTGAGCATGTCGCCCATGCCCAGGATCCGCGACGCCAGTCGATCTGGGTAGAAGACCTCAAAACCATCGAGTTTTTCACCGGTGCCCATAAACTTAATGGGTACACCGGTCACCTGGCGCATCGAGATGGCCGCACCGCCACGGGCATCACCATCGACTTTGGTCAGAATAAGACCAGTAAGCCCAACCTGCTCATTGAAACCTTCGGCGATCCGGACCGCTTCCTGACCAGTCATAGCGTCGGCAACGAGCAAGATCTCAGCGGGATTGGTCTCGGCTTTGATGGCTTGCAGTTCAGCCATCAACTCCTCATTGATCTGCAAGCGCCCGGCCGTATCAATGATAACGACCGACGCTCCAGCCGCCTTGGCCGCCGCGACACCACGTTTACAGATCTCTGGTGGGGGCGCATCCACGCCTTCCTCATAGAACGGTATATCAACCTGCTTGGCATTGGTCACAAGCTGATCGACGGCTGCTGGACGGTAAGTGTCAGCGGCGATCAGCCACGGCTTGCGCCCATCGCGCCGCAACATGAGGGCGAGTTTGGCAGCGGTGGTCGTTTTACCGGAACCTTGTAGGCCAACCAGCATGATGACGCGTGGCGTTGGGCCAGCCAGACTAAGCGTCCCCGGTTCACCAAGGGTCTCAATCAACTCCTCGTTGACGATCTTGATGACCTGCTGCGCTGGCTGGAGGCTTTTCTGCACCTCGGCCCCGACAGCTCGTTCTTTGACCCGCCGGATGAAGGCTTTCGCCACTTTGAGGTTAACATCCGCCTCGAGGAGTGCCATCCGCACTTCACGCATGGCTTTATCGACATCATCTTCTGTCAGATGTCCTTTACGGCCCAATGCTGTGAAGACCTCTTGCAGACGGTCACTCAGGCTTTCGAAAATCGGCATTGCTAGGATCGACCTTTAAACACTAACAGTTGCAACGCGAAACAGCG
Source organism: Chloroflexota bacterium (assembly GCA_010092845.1). Taxonomy (GTDB): domain Bacteria; phylum Chloroflexota; class Anaerolineae; order Aggregatilineales; family J027; genus J027. The sequence continues at coordinate 25,272 of JAADYW010000141.1, read as the reverse complement.
CCATATCAAGCGGGAATTGTAGTTCACCCCGCACAGCGCGTCAAGATAGAAAGCCGTCTCCAGGCGGAGAACGGCCCTTACATGCGCTTCTCAGTGAAGCAAGATGGCTCTGCTACTGACGTGGCAGCGCCAGGTCGAGCGCTTCACGAAGCGATCGCGCCTGCAACACCTGCAGTCCCGGGGGCGACGCGCTTTGTTCGCGCCACGTCCGCGGCACAAGAACGCGTTTGAAGCCAAGTTTGGCAGCCTCGTTCAGGCGTAGCCCTGGCTGGCTAACAGCACGCAGCTCTCCACTGAGACCAACTTCACCCACGATAGCCAGGTCAGCTGGCACGGGTATATCTCGCATACTTGAGGCGATCGCGACTGCGATCGCCAGGTCAGCGGCTGGTTCATTGATCGAGATACCCGCCACGACGTTGACGAAGATATCCTGCTCGTATAGCCGAAACCCGACCCGTTTAGCCAGAACAGCAATCAGCAATTGCAACCGTCGAAAGTCCACACCGTTGGCATTGCGACTGGGGTTCGAATAAGCGCTCTGGCTGGTCAGGGCCTGTACCTCGATCAGCAATGGCCGGGTACCTTCGAGCGTTACCGCAATGCTGCTCCCTGGTGCATTGACGACCCGCTCCGCCAGAAAGGCTTCCGAGGGATTGCGAACTTCTACCATCCCCGCGCCTTGCATCTCAAACACGCCGGTCTCATTGGTCGCACCGAAGCGGTTCTTGATGCTCCGCAATAGCCGGTAGAGCTGGAAGGTATCCCCTTCTAGCTGAAGGACCACGTCAACGATATGCTCCAGAACACGGGGGCCCGCAATGGTCCCTTCTTTGGTTACATGCCCCACCAGAATCACCGCAGTGCCGGTAGTTTTGGCGAGTGTCTGCAATTGCGCCGCACATTCGCGGACCTGGCTCACACTCCCGGCCGATGTGGTCTTATTGCCGCTATATGTCGTCTGAATAGAGTCGACAATCAGCAGTTCCGGTTTGAGGTCGTTCACATGATCCAGGATCGCATCGAGCGCCGTCTCGGTCACCAGGAAAAGCTCGTCAGCGGCAATCCCAAGGCGATCTGCGCGCATTTTGAGCTGCTGCTCGCTTTCCTCGCCGGATACGTACAGCACCCGCCCCGTAGCTTGCGCGAATTCGGCGGCCACCTGGATCAGCAATGTGCTCTTGCCAATTCCCGGATCGCCACCCACCAGGACGATGCTCCCTGGGACAAGCCCGCCGCCAAGCACCCGCGAGAACTCTGCGTTCTCGAGCGGCCAACGTTTGCGCTCATCGTGCTGAACTTCGGCCAGCCGCCGGGGCTTGGAGCGAATGGCGGGCGCCGCTTCATCGGCCAGAACGGTCCCTTCAGGATACTCCACAATCTCGACCATCGAGTCGAAACTGCTGCATTTGGGGCACTTCCCCATGTACTTCACCGAACGCCAGCCGCACTCAACACATTCGTAGTAGGTGCGTGCTTTTTTTGCCGTCATATGGCTTACCTAACATCCCCCAAATCACGATTAGAGCGCGATTGTATAGTCTATCCTGTCCGTTGACAACCAGTAAAACGGCCAGGTAAATCAACCGGCTCTGGTTACTGAAACAAGTCTGAAGAATCCTTGCTAAGCCTTATGAATAGGCTGCATTAGGGCTTTTCATATTTGAAGCTGGCAGCGTAGATAGCGGGCCGTCGAACGGTCTTGCCCTCACGTTCCTGGCAATCCGAGACATCGCGCCTGTTCCTCGGATGGACTGGCTGAAACTCAGCGCACTAGTGGCCAAGACAGTTCGTCGCTATGAAGGCAACGCCAGCGTCAAACGGAATCTCGGGTTTGAGGCAGCCCACGATCCGCCGCCCCTAGCCCATCGCAACATCGTAACGGTGGATTGTCAATCGCTCGACAGATCCCCAGTCAACGATGCACCCCAGGCCCGCTGACGGCACTGGAATCATACCATCTTGCACCAACGTGGGCACTGGGTCGGCGATATCTTGCTCGTAGTATGGCTGTGGCTGTAGGTGATCACCGGGTAATGTGCAAGCGGGATGCGAGGCCAGCGCGATGTTCATCCATTTGCCGGGCCCGAGCTCGAGCATGCCCCCGATCCAGCAGGCTATACTTTCCTGAGCGCAGAGATCGGCGATCAGCCGGCTTTCCCAATAGCCACCTACCCGGCCAGGCTTGATGTTGATGATCAAGCGGTCACCAATCCCGAAATGGCGCCAGATTTCGATCGCGCGCCGCGCATCATCCAAAGAGCGGATGCTCTCATCGAGGGTGATCGGTGTGCGGAGATCGTTCTCAGCCTGAAAACGTGCATGATCGAAGAGGTCATTGCGCGCAAAGGGCTGCTCGATCAACAACAGGTCGAACATATCCAGCGCCAGGAGTGCGGCGCGATGATGTGGATCGAATGGATCGTAAGCACAGTTCGCATCTACCTGGAGCATCACCGCAGGATAGCGTTCGCGTAAAGCGGCCATGACCTGCTTCTCGAAGCCCGGCCAAACCTTGATCTTCAGCCGCATAAAACCGGCTTCCACCGCTTTCTCCGCGCGCTCCAACACATCCGTGAGATCATGCCCGCCGATACTGAAGCCCGCTGGCACACGACCCTGCTGGCCGCCCCAGAGCGCGGCGAGCGATTGGCCCGTCTGTTGCGATACCAGATGCCAATAAGCCGCGTCCAGACCACATTTCGCAAAGCTATGGCCCTTGAAAACCTGCAGGGTCTTCCACATAGCATCAAAGGAGACGATACGGCCCCCCAACTGGTCGCGGATTACAGGTAGGAAAAAGCGCTGCAGGGCATCATATTCACCCAGCATATAGTACTCATCGAAAATCGGCTGGCTGAGGGTAGGCGCCTCGCCCACCCCTACCATGCCGTCACGTGTGTGCATCACCACAAGGATAGTATCACGCTCGCGTTGGACGCCAAACGATGTCTTGAAAGGAAACTGTAGGCGCGGACGCAAGTGGAAAAGCGTGATGCGATCGAGTTCAAACACCTCGTGGACGGGCCCTTGCGTAGACGGCAACAAGATACTCATGTCTCATCCTTCAGTGTAAAAACAAAAGCACTCTGGCGCTGGCCAGCTTTTTGCACGGTGACAAAGTCTGTCACACGATACGTACCCCGTGTATACCGAACAATGAGTTGGGCTGGATCGGGACCGCCATCATCGAGTTGTACCGGGTGCAGAGTGTCCAGCAGTTGTGTGCAGATGCCACGCATCTCCCGCCGCCATTCAATCGCCCGCTCAGGGACTTTCTGTGCCAGGTCATCAACATCGCCCGGAATCTCAAATCTTAGGCGGCGCGGCGGCGCGGCAAGCATCTCGTCGGTATGATGGCTATCAACTGTCGGCAAGGTGCTAACTTCGCGCCAGGTGAGCGGTGTATAAGTACCGGCATACACCTGCCGCAGATGCTCGTGAACCCGGGGGGCGGTCAATGACCAGGTCACAATGAAGCGGTCACTCGGCACATTCCCATAGAGTTCGGAGTGAAATTCCCCATATTTACTGACCATAAAATCGTCCGCATAGACCCCTAACTTGTTGAAATTGAGATTTGCATTGATGCCACGCATCGGATCAAACGTCCATACCATTGCATGGTGGCCTGTGCGCAATGCCTCATAGGCCTGGAGGAGCTTCAAATGCCAGCCGATACTATTGGACTGCAGCTCGGGATTGACTGCCAACATATGCGACTCGAGCACGCCATCAATCGAGCCAAGCCCGAACACAAAACCGAGCCAACCCTCAGAGGTGAAACCAACCTCGGCGCGATAAGCCACCCCGAGATAGCCACCGGTGCTGCTGGTCAACGACAGAACATTGGCGGGAATAGCATCACGGATATGGATTCCCCATACGACACGCTGGATAAGAGCGACCATGCCCAGCACACTGATGTGTTCCATCGTGCCATCAGGATGGCGCCAGGTTGTCTGTTGGTTGGCGTGTTGCCAGGATAACGGGGTAAAGTATACACGACCAATGCCCGGGAGTGTTTTTTCCCAGAAATGGTCCGTTCGGTCTGCGGCCGCGTCCGAACGGCGTTGAAAACCAAAACGATGCGGATCGAACTTCTGGAGCGCTAAATCGAGTCTCGGCCCGTCCGTAAGTTTTGATTTTTTGGTCCCTTCATGATTGTGGCGTAGGTCAAAAGCCATCTTCTGATCCTCTAGAGCGTGTTTCAGAAATCAGGAGCGCTACTCATCACGGGATAATTTAGTTTAGAAAATGCTTGTGCAGCGACGGTCAGTCCGCTATATGCCTCACAGAGATTGTGTACATCGAAAGGATAACATACAGATGCAAATTGCAATGGTCGGACTTGGGAAAATGGGGGCAAACATGGTGCGTCGCCTGCTACACGGTGGCCACGGCGTTGTCGCATTTGATCTCAATGAGGCCGCAATCCAGGCGGTTGAAACTGAAGGCGCCATCGGTGCCCGCATGCTCAAAGAAGTTATCAGCAAGCTCAGCACGCCTCGAGCCGTCTGGATCATGGTACCGGCCGGTGATCCGACAGAGAGCACAATCGACTCCCTGGCCGATCATATGGAGTCGGGTGATATCCTGATCGATGGTGGGAACAGCAACTATAAAGACACCATCCGGCGGGGTGAGGCCTTACGGGCTAAAGGACTACACCTGGTCGATGTCGGGACCAGTGGCGGCATCTGGGGGCTAACCGAAGGCTACAGTATGATGGTCGGTGGCGAAGAGGCGGCAGTAGACCAGGTCCGGCCCGTTCTGGAGACGCTTGCGCCAGCACCGGACAGAGGTTGGGGGCATGTTGGCCCGGTAGGAACAGGCCATTTCGTGAAGATGGTCCACAATGGCATCGAATACGGTCTGATGCAGGCTTATGCCGAGGGCTTTGAGATCATGCGAGCCAAAAAACCAGACTTTGATCTCGACCTGTACCAGATTGCCGAAATCTGGCGCTTTGGTAGCGTCGTTCGCTCCTGGCTTCTCGATCTGACGGCGAATGCGTTGCGTGAGGACCCCGAGCTTGAGGAACTCAAGGGCTGGGTTGCCGACTCGGGAGAGGGACGCTGGACCGTCTTCGAGGCCATTGACCAGGATATTCCCGCTCCGGTCATCACGTTATCACTAATGGCCCGTTTCATCAGTCGCCAGGACGAAAGTTATGCGGCCAAGCTCCTGGCTGCCATGCGCAACCAGTTCGGTGGGCATGCTGTCAGGCGGGGAGATTAATCTCGTGGCCGATAAAACAACAACGTTCGTAATCTTTGGGGCAACAGGCGACCTCACTCAGCGCAAACTGGTTCCTGCCCTCTACAATCTATATCGTAAAGTTCGGTTACCCGACAATTTCCGAATTGCCGGGTTTGCTCGCCGCGATTGGTCTGATGACTACTTCCGGGAGCAGATGCAACAGGGCGTTCAGGAGTACAGCGGCAATTCCTATGATGAGGCTACCTGGAAGCAGTTCGAGCAGATGCTGGTTTATGTCCGCGGCAACTTGAAGTCCCCCGAGGATTTCGAGCACTTGCGGGCCTATCTCCAGGATCCGGCACCGGGCAATGTGCTTTTCTACATGGCCACTGCGCCGTCATTTTTCGACCAGATCGCTCGCTACATTGGGGACAATGGGCTGGCGGATGAAAGCAAGGGGTGGCGGCGCCTAGTGGTCGAAAAACCCTTTGGCCAGGACCTCGAGTCGGCTTCCGCCTTGAACGACGACTTACACACGGCCTTCCGCGAAGATCAGATCTACCGGATTGACCACTATTTGGGCAAGGAAACCGCGCAAAACATCCTGTTCTTCCGTTTTGCCAATACGATTATCGAGCCTGTCTGGAATCGTCACTATGTCGACAATGTCCAGATCAGTGTAGCCGAGAGCGTTGATGTAGGGCGCCGTGCGGACTACTACGATCGTTCCGGTGTGCTGCGGGATATGTTCCAGAATCACTTGCTCCAGCTGTTGGCCCTCACCGCGATGGAACCGCCCTACTCATTTGAAGCAGACCCTTTGCGCAACGAAAAGGTCAAACTACTGAAAGCGGTGCAGCCGGTACGGCTGGAGGACACCGTCCGGGCTCAATACGAAGGGTATCTTGAGACTGACGGGGTCGCCAGTGAGTCAACAACGCCAACATTTGCAGCCTTCAAACTCTTCATCAATAACTGGCGCTGGCAGGGCGTGCCCTTCTACCTGCGCTCTGGCAAGGCACTGGAACGCAAAACCAGCGAGATCAGTGTGGTCTTCAAACGGCCACCTCATATGATGTTCAACATGATGGACGACCACATCACCCGCAACGTCTATTCTCTCTGCATTCAGCCTGACGAGGGCATTCACCTGAAGTTCGAAGCCAAGCTGCCGGATTCTGTCCAGGAGACTCGCTCGGTGGATATGTCCTTCCACTATGCCGATTCTTTTGGCGATGGTAGTATCCCGGAGGCTTACGAGCGGCTGATCCATGATGCCCTGAATGGTGATGCCGCGCTGTTTGCCCGTAGTGACGGGATTGAGGTAGCATGGCGGATTATCGATCCAGTGATCAACGGGTGGCAAGAAACCGGGACGCCACCAATGGTAACATACCCATCCGGAAGCTGGGGGCCCGCTGAAGCCGACCAACTTTTGGCCAAGGCAAACCATCGTTGGCGACTAGAATGCGGCCAACACTGAGTTGAAAGACGAACGTCTTATGACTGAAATCAGGCAATACCCTGACATCTCCCATCTGGCCGAGGCGATGGCGGACTATATCGTCGCGCGCTGTAAATCCGCTATCCAGGAGAATAACCAGTTTACCCTTGTACTAACTGGGGGTTCTACCCCGCGGTCGCTCTACAGCCTGTTGGCGACGGAAGCCTATGCCGAACAGATCGATTGGTCGCGGGTGCATGTTTTCTGGGGAGACGAGCGTTGTGTACCCCTAGATCACCCCGATAGCAACTTCCGGCTAGCGCAAGAGACATTGCTGGACCATGTCCCTATTCCCGCTGAGAACATCTATCCAATGAACGGAGAGATTGATCCAGCCCAGGCGGCGGCTGAATATGAGCACCAGTTGCGGATGTTTTTCGGCAAAAATGCAGACCCGATCTTCGACCTGCTTCTGCTGGGCATGGGCGAAGATGGCCATACAGCCTCCCTTTTCCCCGAAACGGCTGCTATCCACGAAGAAGCACGCTGGGCAATTGCGCATCACGTCGACAAGCTAGGAGCCTGGCGGCTGACACTCACCCCGGTTGTCATCAATGAAGCCGAACACGTTGCCTTTATCGTGGCGGGCGCGAACAAGGCCGAGGCACTGAAGCATGTGGTCTCCGGCCCCTATTTACCGTTCGATTACCCCTCACAGATCGTCAAGCCGCTATCAGGCCATCTGATCTGGTTTATCGATCAAGCTGCCGGGCATCTTCTGGCCGAAGGGCTGGAATAAGGAGCGTCACCATCTATGTCATGGGCTAATTTCGCCAAGGCAATGCCCGAATTGGCGAGTTTTGGCCAGCAGCGCCTGGCCGCCGGGCCGGCATATCTGGCCACCATCCGGGCCGATGGCTGGCCCCGCGTCCACCCGATTACCCCGATTATCGGCGGTGAACGACTATTCGTGTTTATGGAACCAACGTCGCCCAAGGGCCACGATCTGCGCCGCAATGGACGCTATACGCTGCATTGTGGCGTGGGTGACAACAACGGTGGCCTGGGCGAGTTCTATGTAAGCGGCACGGCGCAGCTTGTCACTTCTCAGGAGGAACGCGCCATCGCCGAAGAAGCGGCCACATATGAACCTGCCGCGCGCTATATTCTGTTCGAACTGGACGTGACACGCGCTTTCTCAACAGTCTATGCGGGCGACCAGCCCATCCGGCAAAGCTGGAAAGCGCCCCAATAAGCTCATGAGCATTCACTACATGGGGAAATAATAATGCCACCATTTGATACTGCCGAACATCTTCGCCTCGCCGCCTCAGAAGCCCGTCAGGCAGATTGGAAGAATTGGGGACCCTATCTGAGTGACCGGGCCTGGGGTACCGTCCGCGAGGATTACAGCCCCGGCGGCGATGCCTGGGACTATTTCCCGCACGAGCACGCGCGCAGCCGAGCCTATCGCTGGAACGAAGACGGTATTGCGGGGGTCTGCAATCGCTTCCAGAACATATGCTTGGGCCTGGCGCTGTGGAATGAACAAGACCCTATCCTGAAGGAGCGCTTTTTTGGACTAACCGGCAGCCAGGGTAATCATGGTGAAGACGTTAAGGAATACTACTTTCACCTGGATAGCACGCCCACCCATTCCTATATGAAAATGCTATACAAATATCCGCAGGTCGCCTACCCCTACGACGAGCTCATCGCCGAGAACGCGCGGCGCGGCTATCACGACACCGAATATGAGCTCATTGATGCCTTGACGGCGGCCTTCTCCACTGGGCGCTACTTCGATGTTATGATCGAGTATGCCAAGGCCAGCGAGGAGGATATTCTGTGCAGAATTACTGCGAGCAATCGGGGGCCTGATCCCGCGCCGCTACATATCCTGCCGCATATCTGGTTTCGCAACACCTGGTCTTGGGGGCACAATGACGAGCCGCCGGTGCTGAAAGCCCAGAACGCCAGAATCCACGCCCAGGAACGGCACATCGGTGAACGCTGGTGGTACACCCAGACCGCGACCGGGGAAAATGCGCCCCTGCTCTTCACTGACAATGACACCAACTCGGAACGCCTTTTTGGCCAGCCCAATATGAGTTCCTATGTCAAGGATGGGATCAACGCTGCTGTGGTAGGCGGGCACATTGAGCGGGTGAATCCTGCTCAGCAGGGGACGAAAGCGGCGGCTCATTTCCATGCGATTGTGGAACCGGGAGACGCCTTGACGATTTGGGTACGTTTCACCCCCAACGCCCTAAATGATCCTTTTGCTGACTTCGAGGCCATTTTCAGCCAGCGCCTCCAGGAAGCCGACGCCTTCTATGCAGCCATCCAGAATGAGTCTCTGTCCGCCGACGAACGTCGGGTCCAGCGACAAGCATTTGCCGGATTGATGTGGACCAAGCAGTTCTATCACTATAGCGTGGAGCTGTGGCTGGATGGCGACCCTGACGGCCCGACACCACCCCCAGCACGGCTGGAGGGACGCAATGCCAACTGGCGCCATCTGTACAATCTCGATGTGATCTCAATGCCCGACAAGTGGGAGTATCCCTGGTATGCCGCCTGGGACCTGGCCTTCCACTGCCTTCCGATAGCCATGATTGACCCTGAATGGGCCAAACGCCAGTTAATCCTGATGCTGCGGGAATGGTACATGCATCCCAACGGCCAGATTCCGGCTTATGAATGGACATTTGATGATGTCAATCCACCCGTACACGCCTGGGCTGCCTGGCGCGTCTACAAGATCACCCGGAACGTCACAGGCCGAGCGGATACCGTTTTCCTGGAGCGCATCTTTCACAAACTACTGCTCAATTTCACCTGGTGGGTCAATCGCAAAGACCATGATGGTAACAACATCTTCCAGGGTGGCTTTCTGGGGCTAGATAATATCGGTGTCTTCGATCGCAGCAGCCCCCTACCCACCGGGGGTCATATCGACCAGGCCGACGGTACCGCCTGGATGGGCATGTACTGCCTGAACATGCTGGCGATCGCCCTGGAATTAGCCCGCACCAAACCGGCCTATGAGGATGTCGCCACGAAGTTCTTCGAACACTTCATCTACATTACCAACGCCATCACGGATCTCGGTGGTGAAGGCGTCAGCTTGTGGGATGACGAGGACGGTTTCTTCTACGACACGTTGCATCTTCCCCACGGGGGATTCGTGCCGCTTAAAGTGCGCTCCTTCGTTGGTTTGATCCCATTGTTTGCTATCGAAACGCTGGAGCCGGACCTACTGGAGAAATTGCCTCGCTTCAAGCGGCGCATGGAGTGGTTCATCAAATACCGTCCGCACATGATTAAGAACCTGGCATCTTTCACTGAATCAGGCAAAGGCGGGCGCTATCTGCTCTCGATTGTTGGTCGCGAGCAGCTCACCCGCATTCTGCAACGCATGCTCGATCCAGCCGAATTCTTATCAGATTATGGCTTGAGGTCGCTCTCGAAAATACATGAGGCCCAGCCTTATGTCTGGTATGTAGATGGCCAAGAACTTAAGGTTCGGTATTTGCCGGCTGAATCCGATAGCGGACTTTTCGGTGGCAATTCCAACTGGCGTGGACCGATCTGGTTCCCAGTTAACTACCTTATGATTGAGGCGTTGCAGAAGTTCGATCACTACTATGGCGACACCCTGAAAGTGCAACTGCCAACCGGATCAGACACTGAGTTGACGTTAGCTGAGGTCGCGCACGATCTCTCACGCCGCCTCACGAAGATCTTCCTGAGAGATGCTGATGGCCAGCGGCCGGTGTTTGGCGGAGTAAAGCTTTTTCACACCGATCCCCACTGGCGTGACAATGTTCTGTTTTACGAGTATTTTCATGGCGATATTGGGGCGGGTATTGGCGCCAGTCATCAGACGGGATGGACAGCACTGGTGGCCAAACTCATTCAGCAAAGTGGTGGCACGTCCTCCTGACGGGGGCGCCCCGGTCAAAATCATACACACACGCTAATGCGAGGAGACAAGACATGACCATGATGGGCATTGATATCGGCGGCTCGGGGATCAAGGGCGCGCCAGTTGACCTGGAGCACGGACAACTCGCTATTGACCGGCATCGTATTCCCACGCCGCAACCCTCCAAACCAGACGCAGTCGCGAGTGTCGTCGCTGAGATCGTCCAGCATTTTGAGTGGCAAGGGCCGATTGGCTGCACGTTCCCGGCTGTCATCAAAGATGGCGTTGCCAGGACCGCCGCCAACGTCCACAAAACCTGGATTGGCACCAATGTGCGCGAGATTGTCCAGGCGAAGACTGGGCAACCAGTGCTGGTATTGAACGACGCCGACGCTGCAGCCCTGGCAGAGATGCGTTATGGCATCGGAAAGGATCGCCAGGGAACGGTCATTCTACTCACGTTTGGTACAGGCATCGGAAGTGCAATCTTTGTTGATGGCACTCTGGTCCCCAATACAGAGTTTGGGCACCTACAGGTCCGCGGCAAAGATGCCGAACACCGTGCGTCAGATCGTGTGCGGGACGATAAGGATCTTTCGTGGAAGAAATGGGCGCGCCGGGTAAACGAGTTCTTGTGCCATCTCGAGGTACTCTTCACCCCTGACCTGTTTATCTTCGGGGGGGGTATCAGCAAGAAGTTCGACAAGTACGCGAGTTATCTTGAAGCGCAGGCGGAGATACTGCCTGCCCAGTTGCTCAATGAAGCCGGCATCGTTGGCGCAGCTCTGGCTGCCGATCAAGCGCTCTCGCGATCGCGCCCAGAAGTGGCGTAGAGGAGCGCTCCTTGGCAACTATTGCGCTGGATCGCGGGCTATGCTCGACGCCAGAAGTTACTGAGGCCCGGGAATGGCTGGTCACCAATGGTATCGGCGGCTATGCCTCCGGCACCGTCGCTGGCACGCTAACCCGTAGTTATCACGGTTTGCTCATTGCCACAATGAAGCCGCCATTGGGGCGAACACTGCTGGTTTCTCAACTCGCCGCAACGGCCATCTTTGATGGCCAGCACTACGATCTGTCCAGACAACAGCAGGGGCCGGACCAGACAACCGGTGCTGGCCTGGCCTATCTTGAACACTTCCGCCTGGAGGGAACTACGCCTGTCTGGACCTACCTATGTGGCGATGCGTTGCTCGAAAAACGCATCTGGATGCAACCAGGCGCTAACACTACTTATGTTCATTATAACCTGCGGCGCGCCCGCCAAACCCTGAAGCTCGAAAGCGCCGTCCTGGTCAATTGCCGCAATCATCACGCGCGAACGACGGTCAATGGAATCGATTTTCGGACCAGGCTGTTGCCCAACGGCGTCGAAATCTTGCCGGCGGGCACCTCCGTGGAAACGCCATTCTATGTCTATGCCCAGAATGTGACAATCGTGCCACGCACTATCTGGCACGCGGATTTCTATCTGACACAGGAGGCTTACCGGGGCGAAGACGAATACGATGCTAATCTAGAGATAGCCATAGTCTCAGCGACGCTTGAAGCCGGAGATGCGCTCAGCGTGATCGTCACTACGCAGCCTGACCCCGAACTGGACGGTGAACGGGCCTACTGGCAGCGTGTTGCCTATGAAAAGCGCTTACTCGCCCCCAGACATATCAAGGCAGCGCCACCCAGTATACAGCAGCTCGCTCTGGCAGCGGACCAGTTCATCGTCACCCGTTCGACCCCTGAGATCGCAGATGGAAAGACGATTATTGCGGGCTATCCGTGGTTTGCCGATTGGGGTCGCGACACGATGATCAGTCTACCGGGCTTGACCCTGGTGACGGAACGTTTCGCTATCGCGCGCCAGCTATTGCAGACCTTTGCTGGCCTCATCAACCGGGGAATGCTGCCAAACACCTTCCCTGAAGATGGCGAGGCGCCCGAGTACAACACGGTGGATGCGACGCTGTGGTTCTTTGAGGCCGTGCGTGCCTATCTTACGGTCACTGGCGACCATCAGCTAATCAAAGAGTTGCTCCCGGCCCTGCATGACATCATCACCTGGCACTGGCAGGGGACCCGCTATGGCATCCGCGTGGATCCGCAGGATGGCCTACTGTTTGCCGGCGAGCCTGGCGTCCAGCTAACCTGGATGGACGTCAAAATCGAGAATGAAGTCATCACTCCCCGGACAGGAAAACCAGTCGAGGTCAATGCTCTGTGGCTGAACGCATTGCATGTTATGATCATACTGAGCTCGGCGCTAGGGAAAGATGTCAGTGCATATCGCCAATTAGCCGAAACAGCGACTCGGAGCTTCAACCGCTTCTGGAACAGCCGGCGTGGCTACTGCTATGATGTTCTGGACTCCCCAGCAGGCGATGACCCAACGCTGCGGCCCAACCAGCTCATCGCCGCAGCGCTGCCCTATACACCGTTCAGCACCGTGCAACTCCGCCAGATTGTAGACATTTGTGCGCGTCGCTTGGTGACATCCTACGGCCTGCGTAGCCTGGCGCCAGATGCGCCCGGCTACACACGCCATTATGGCGGCCCTCGCGAGGAACGGGATCGCGCATACCACCAGGGTACCGTCTGGATGTGGCTGATTGGCCCGTTCGTGCAAGCGCACCTGCGCGCCTACAATGACCCCAAGGCGACTCACTCCTATCTGCAACCTGTGATCGATGAGCTGCATACCCACGGCCTGGGCACGCTGAGTGAAATCGCTGATGGAGGGCCTCCGTTTACCCCGCGTGGTTGTATCGCACAGGCCTGGAGCGTCGCCGAGGTGCTACGGGCCTGGCATCTTGTTAACTTACATGGCATCAGGGACTCCATCTCGCTGTCATGAGTTGCGCCACATCCGTACCGGCGGTAAGCTGTGTGCAGATGCAGCGTTCAGCTTGGGCGTATTGGAGCGCGCTGCCTGCATCGATTTCCGACAACAAGGTTGCCGGTTAGAGGTAATATCGTGAACGAGAATAATCCACCAGAAATCCCTCTTGAGCTCCTACTCGTTGCTTTAAGAACATCGCTAGATGACGAGACGCGAATTGCCATCCTGATCAAACTCGCAATGCTAGGCGACTCAAGGGCAGTTGAACACTTGGTGGATCTGTTCGATGACCCGAGCGTCCTGATCCGCTCAGGGGCAGCATGGGCGCTTGGCGAAATCGGTGATGCGCGGGCCATCCAATCCTTGATTCACGCCCTGCACGATGAGGATCCCGATGTCCAGGACGAAGCAACGGTCGCTCTCACCAAGATCGGTGAGCCAGCAATTGCGCCAATCATCGCCGTCCTGGGTGACCCTGATTGGCTGGTCCGCTCCAGCCTAGCCACGGTTCTAGGTGATATCGGCACAGTCACCTGTGTAAACGCGCTACTCGCGGCGCTGCGCGATCCCAACCCCCACTTACGGGACGGCGCCGCTGATGCCCTGGGCCTGATTGGTACCCGGCGCGCGATTCCCGCTCTTCTCGACCTGCTCCACGACGAGTCAACAGCGGTCCGGGCCCGCGCCACACTGGCCCTGGGCTTCGCGGAACGAGAACGCCTTGTGGTCGAAGCACTGATTCACGCCCTAAAAGATCCTACACCCGAAGTACGGACTGGCGCGGCGCTGTCGCTGGGCATGCTCAGTGATCAGGTTGCGCTCGAAGCTCTACTCGAAGTACTCAAAGACGACGACCCCGGCGTAGTGGCACCTGCCTGCATGGCACTCCAGTGGATCCCGGATCCGCGCACAGTGCCACATGTGGTCCAATTGCTGGATCATCCGGACACCTGGGTGCGTTTGAATGCCGTCCAGACATTGGGCTTTCTCAAGGATCATCGTGCCGTTGAACCGTTGCTCAAAATGCTTCAGGAGCAAGATACTGAAATCCTGGATCAGGTCATCTGGTCGCTAGGCTTGATTGGTGACCGTCGTGCGGTTGACGCGTTGAAGTCGTTTGACACGGGCCTGCATCCTGAACTGAGCTTCTCCCGTCAAGCAGCACTCCTCCAGCTCGGCGATGAGGAAGCCTTCAGCCAGATCGAGAAGCAGATTCGGAGCGCCGATGTCGCGGCCCGGTCGCAGGCGATCATGGCATTTGAGGAAGCACGCGATCCCCGCGCGGTCAAGCCCCTGATCGGCGCACTGCTCGACAGTGAGTGGGAAATCCGATCGGATGCTGCATCGGCCCTTGGCCATATCGGCTCACCTGAGGCAGTGCCGCCATTGCTCGAGACCGTGCGCCAGGATGAAGTCCCCGAGGTGCGCGAAAGCGCAACGCTGGCGCTAGGTGAAATCGGCGACGAACAGGCTGTCCCGAACCTGATACAGCTGCTACGGCAGGATGATGATGCGCGTGTACGTGGCACAGCAGCGGAAGCGCTCGGCACAATTGGGGATACGCGCGCCGTTCGGCACTTGATTGCCGTTCTGCTAGACATCAATGCCCGGGTGCGAGAATACGCTGCGTCAGCCCTGGGGATGCTCAATGACCCAAGTGCTGTCCCGGCATTGACACTGTTGCTGAAAGATAATTACGTTGCTGTCCAAGAGGCGGCTGAAGAAGCCATTCTGAAACTACGCAGCAATGCCCCCCCCGACGATGGCATCACCTAACGTGAGTCGGTGTCGACATTGACCAGATTGTTCTGGACCGCCATAGCAACGGCTTCCGTCCGGCTGGCGACGCCTAGCTTTGAGAGAATACTACTGACGTGGTATTTCACCGTCGAGCGGCTAATAACCAAGCGCTGTGCAATCTGTGGATTATTCAGGCCCTCAACCAGTAGCGACAAGACCTCTATCTCTCGCTCCGTCAGGTGATAGTTGTGGGGTGGCGGCTGGGTCGCTGATGCGATCAGGATCTGTGTTGCCCCGGGTGATAGCGAGGGCTTGCCAGCATGGGCAGCCCGAATGGTATCACCTAACTCCTGGCTGGTTGCATCCTTCAGAAGATAACCAATCGCCCCCGCCTGTAAAATCGCCCGTACCAGCGCCTCATCATCGTAGCTGGTCATGGCGACAACCTGGATAGCGGGAAACCTCTCGCGGATGATCCCTGTGGCCTCAACACCACCCATTCCAGGCATAAGCAAGTCCATAAGGACGATATCGGGTAGCACCGAATGGCACAAACTCACCGCTTCCTCTCCGCTGGATGCCTGAGCCACCACTTCCATATCCTCAAACGATTGAAGAAAGAAGGCGATTCCATGGCGGACCACGGCGTGATCATCTACCAACATAATACGAATGGGGGATGTGCCTGTCATAGCGCCTTCCTTACAATCAATAATGCAATCCAGTTGGTGAAGCAGGTCGCTCCAATCACCAATAGTCACGGTAGTGTGCGGGAAATCAGCGCCGATCCATAAGCGGTTACCTGGTGCTATTTGCTTTGTCAGGCAGAGCGGTCGAGGAGACGTTCTCGTCTGAAGGCGGAGAGCGGTATGGCAAAGTTACGTTGAATGTGGAGCCCTGGCCCACCACCGTCTCCACTTGAATATCGCCACCATGCTGGTCCACCACAGCCTTGACAATAGCCAGCCCCAAGCCAGTCCCCTCTGTGGCATCGTCATCATCACGCTGAACGCGATAGAACCGGTCGAAAATACGCGGCAACACTTCTTGCGGGATCCCCAAACCGGTATCTTTGACCCTGATAGTAGCACGCTCGGGCGCGACTTCGACGGACAAACCTACTGTGCCCTTTGCAGGCGTGTATTTGATCGCATTCGACAACAGATTATCCAGCACCTGCTGGACCCGGCTAGGATCGATAGTCAACACCACTTCAGTTTCCGGCGGGGTATAGTCAATGGTAATTGACTTCTTTTCCGCCAGAAACTTGAAGTTGTCAATACTTGTTTCGATCAGCGGCGCCAGCTTGGTGGCCTCCAGATCAAGCGACATCCCTGTTTCGATACGCGAGAGATCAAGGAGATCACGGATCAGGTTACCCATCTGCTGAGTATGGCGCTGAATACTGATGATGAATTCACGGGCCTCGCCTTCGGGCACCATCTCGTCCTCGAGCAGCAATTCAACATACCCCATTATGAGAGCCAGCGGATTCTTCATTTCGTGGGACACCGTGCGTACGAAATGATCCTTCATCTGGTTGAGCTCTTCGAGCTGCTTGATCTCTTTGTCCATCAGATGCTTTTTCTCAAGACACGCACCAACCCGTGCCTCCAACAAGACACGGTTGATAGGCTTGTACAGGTAGTCCTCCGCCCCAAGCTCGATGCACTTCACAACACTATCCATATCGCCGATAGCAGATGTTACGACCACGGGGATATGATGGAGATCGGGATCGTTCTTCATCGTCTCCAGGACTTCGTAGCCATTCATGCCAGGCATCATAATATCCAGGAGCACCAGATCGATATCGTTACTACGTAAAATCTCAAGCGCCTCTATACCATTCTTAGCAATAGCGGCTTTATAACCCGCCCGCTCCAGCAAGACGGCCAGCAATGCGCGATTCGGTTCGTTATCGTCAACAATCAATAAGGAATCCTGTGGCTTGTCGGGCATTATGGTCACTTTCTTTTTGTGCGATTAGCCTTACACACACTAAATCTTCCAGCGTCCAGTTGTCAACGACTCGATATACAGGCATTGATGCCAGGGGATTGCGACATCCGCGGCAGTAATGTCATCATCGCACAACACCACCCCCGAGTTCCTTACGATGGCGAATGGGGTTGCCTCGTCACGTTCCCCCATGACCATCTGGGCACAGGTGCTGATGGCGTCCGCAATACCTCGCTGCGTTACTGCCATCGGGTTAGCAAAGAGATCCAACTGGCCACGTTCGTCAATGATTGGCGAAAATCCCGCCGAGGCCACAGCGATTCCGATTGTGCCCAGTCGGCCTGGCATCAGCCAACTGTCTGTTAGCACTACACCAATATCCTGGCCAGATTGTACCCGCAGTGCCTGCCGGATTTTGGCTGCCGTCTGGTAGGGTGTTGTGGGTAGCAGAACCGCATACCCGGCAGGAATGTTGGAGCGATCAATCCCCGCATTCGCCGCAATGATGCCATGCTGCGCTGTTAGCGCATAACCCAGTTGTATGCCCCCCAGAACGTGTTCGGCCTCCTGCAACACCAATTGCGCCACCCGCGCATCCATGTGGTAGCGGCTGGCCATTTCAGCCGCCTCGTTGCTCACCTCGACGCTATCCAGCAACACCATCCGGCCCTGGCTGATCGCGACATATTTACTGGATATCGCAAGGACATCGCCCTCCAACAGCGCCTCCTCGCTACTGCGCAGTGACTCAGAGAGCGTTGCCATTAGGTCGAAACTGGCATGTTGGATAGGCGCTGGTATAGGCACAACATGTAGCGAAGGTTGAGGCACTACCGTAGTCTTTCCATTAATTGCATTAATTGATCAATGTTGAAGATAAATCCTAAACCACCGAAACGCAAATGTTATGCAGGTGCAGCGCACGCCACAAAGCCGCCCATTAGGAGACGGCCAGTCATCGCAACTGCCTGGCCTGGGGTCGTCTTAGTAGTCTAGCGCCTCAAGGGTTTGTTACGCAAGCTAAAAGTAGCACATATACCCACTTTTCCATATTATACTGAGAAAGTTTAGTCATTTTCTATCACTGAAAAAAGTCAGGAGTTATCCGTGTCTCACGCGCTTCTCGCCCTGGATCAAGGAACCACGAGCTCCCGTGCCATGCTTTTCGATCATCGTGGTCAGGTTATGGGCATGGCTCAGCAAGAATTTCCGCAGTATTACCCGAAAGCCGGCTGGGTAGAACACGACCCGCTGGAGATCTGGCAGACACAACGGAATGTCGCCGAGACTGTCGTGAAGAAAACTGGCCTCAAACCGGCAGACATCGCTGCCATTGGCATCACGAATCAGCGCGAGACCACATTGATATGGGATCGAGAAACAGGCGACCCGGTGTACAACGCCATCGTCTGGCAATGCCGTCGCACCGCTAAGATGTGCCGCGATCTACAAGCTGAGGGATTCGATACCGTTATCCGTAAGCGGACTGGCCTGGTCACAGATGCCTACTTTTCCGGGACCAAGGTCGCCTGGCTACTGGAAAATGTCCCCGGTATCCGCAAGCGCGCCGAGCACGGCAAGCTGGCCTTTGGCACCATTGATAGCTGGCTCATTTGGAAACTCACCGAGGGCCGTCTTCACATCACGGATGTGACCAATGCATCACGTACGATGCTATACAACATATACGAACACCAGTGGGATGATACGATTCTCGAGCATCTAAAGATCCCGCGCAGCCTTCTGCCGGAAGTCCGGCCATCCAGTGAAGTATATGGCGAGACCAATCTCCTTGGCGCTGCGGTGCCGATTGCCGGCATCGCTGGAGACCAGCAGGCCGCCACCTTTGGCCAGACCTGCTATGCACCCGGCCTTGCCAAGAACACCTACGGCACCGGCTGCTTCTTGCTCATGAATACCGGAACCCAGCCTGTTCCATCCAATAACGGCCTGTTGACAACGATTCTGTGGCAACTGGAGGCGGGCGGCCCCATCACCTACGCGCTGGAAGGCAGTATCTTCATCGCCGGGGCGGCTGTACAGTGGTTGCGTGACGAACTGGGGATCATTAAATCTGCCGCCGAGATCGAAGAACTGGCATCCCAGGTGCCCGATACTGACGGGATGTACCTGGTCCCTGCTTTCGTCGGCCTGGGAGCGCCGCACTGGGACCCCTACGCGCGGGGAACGGTCGTCGGCATGACCCGTGGCAGCAACAAATCCCACCTGGCACGGGCAATCCTGGAGGCAATTGCCTTCCAGAGTATGGATATTCTGGATGCAATGAATCAAGACTCGGGGATCAACCTGGCGGCCCTACGCGTTGATGGGGGTGCCGCTGCGAATAATCTCCTGATGCAGATCCAGGCTGATCTGTTGGGTGTCCCGGTCGAGCGACCAACCGTCACGGAAACCACGGCTCTCGGCGCTGCCTACCTGGCTGGCCTGGCAACCGGCTTCTGGGAGTCGACGGACCAGCTTGAGGCAAACTGGTCGATCGAACGCACATTCGAGCCCAGGGTCGACCCATCCCATCGCGAGGCCATGATCGCTGGCTGGCAGAAAGCCGTCGCCCGCGCCCGTGAATGGGTAGAAGAGTAGCAGCTACGCAAACCGGTGCCACACCACATCAGCGAAATCGATCACAATCTCGCCTCTCCTGCCAATGAAGCGCGCGAAGCTATCCTCAGGGAACCGGATCAGATCAAATGGGGCCTCACGGCGGAGGTCATTGAGAGCGGCGGCTACATGTTGAATATGAGGGGCCAGGCTGGTATCCCACTTTGCAAGCGCAAAGTGGGTGCTGGGAAAACGCCGGGCAATAGACTGGATCTTGTCCGGGCTAACCTTACCGGCCTCGCCCCAGAAAACAGGATTTCCCTGGCTATCCAGGGAAATCAAATCTGGCTTGTAGCGATCACCGATCCGGACCTCAACGCGCATCCCAGGATAGTCAGGCAGGTACAAGGCCCATAGCAGTGCCTTCATAACAATGTGAGCAGGACTTTCCCCCGGACTTTTGACAAAGACATTCTTTTCGCCGTGAGCCTTGAGTTGCCATTTACGGGGTACAACCGGCAGATTGCTCACTCCGCGATCCGGTGTCTGCTGCGCAAAAGTTGAACGGTACGCTCGATCTCCACTGGCATCTCCTCTGCAGACCAATCAAGCACTTGGCCAACGATCGGTGCAATCTCCTCAATGAGTTCATGGCTGGCGTAGCCCAGCATGGCCAACAACGAGCGCCGGAGCAGTAAATCATCCAAATGCGCAATGTGTTCATACGTAGCCAGAAACTCGATCTCGCGCCGGCTGTAATCGGGCATAGCGGCAAGTGGTGAGTCTTCACCCGCTGCCAGGAACGCGGCTACATCCTCAGCATAGGTTCCATAGCGGTCAAAGAGAATGCGCAGCCGTTCTTCAGGCAAACCTGTTGCCGCGTGCAGTTTCTTCACCCAGATCATCTGGTCAGGCCCGGTCTGAGGATACTGGCGTCCGCCACCAATGGCCATATCATGAGTATCCACCTCACGAGACTGACCCAAGTGCCGCAATATCTTGTCAGCAACCTGTTCACCAAACGCCCGGAAAGTGGTCCATTTGCCGCCAATCAATGAATAGACCGGAAAGTTCGCCCCATTGCCCGGTTGTGTCACCTCAATCTTATGGTCGCGACTGATCTGCCCTGGATTGGCGGCATCGGTAGCCGGTAGGGGTCGCACGCCCGAAAATGTGAAGACGATCTGCGAGCGTTCGACAGGAATGCTGGGAAAGACAATCCGGATCATCTCGAGCATATAGGTAATTTCGTCGTCGGTGCAAATCGCGTCATCCGGATCTTCGATGGGAATATCGGTCGTTCCGACCAACACCTTATCCTGCAACGGGAAAAAGAGACAGATACGCCCATCAGTGTTCTCGAAGAACAGCTCGTGGCCTTGCGTCGCGGCGTGAAGTGCCGGGTTATCGATTACCAGGTGCGAGCCTTTGGTGCCACCAATGAAGCGAGTTTTCTCGGCAAAGCGATCATTGGCGAAATCGATCCACGGACCAGCCGCGTTGACGACAACCTTCGGCTTGACTGCCAGAGTCTGACCCGTGAGCTCATCCTGTAGGGAAACGACCCCGTTGTCGACTCCATGCAAGCTAACCTAGTTCAGTGCATGCGCCGTATTGGATAGGGTCTGGGTGTCGAGTATCAACTCCTTGCAGTTACGTTCAGGATAGGGCATCCAGGCATCATAATAGGTGGCTGTGGCCACAATATCCGCGTTGAGCTGAGGACGCTGCCGCAGCGATTTACCCCGCAAGGCGAACTTGTGGTTGGGCATAACCTGGTTACGGCGGGAGAATATGTCGTAGAACATCAAGCCGATGCGAATCACGAGCGCCCCGCGTTCGCCGGGTTTGTCGCGCAAACCCAGGAACTTGAGGGGAGCGTTTAGCAACCCCGAAAACCAACTGAAGATCGGGATCGTCGTTGGCAGGGGCTTCACATAATGAGGCGCATTCCGCAGGAGCTGGTTGCGCTCGTATAGCGCCTCGCGGACTAATCTGAATTCGGCGTTCTCCAAGTAGCGTAGCCCACCATGAACCATATGCGATGATGCTGCACTCGCGCCTGAGCAGTAATCACCCCGGTCAACCAGTAGCACGTCCACGCCCTGCAAGGCAAGCTCACGAAACGTACTGATACCGTTGATGCCGGCACCGATAATCAAGACTGATACATCCGGATTCTGTCGAATTTCCTCAATTTTGGTCTGTCGATTCACCTTGTACTCACTTTCAACTTCAGAAAGGTTCTCCAGTATAATTTCTGATCGTTGTCCAACCACCAGCAGGAGTCCCTGAAACCAATGTACCAAAAAAGTGGCTTAACCCAAAAATTCGCATTCATAACGATGTTTGCTGGTTTACTGCTGTTCGTATTCGGGCTGACAATGAGTCCGCCTGGCGCTTTGCAGGCTCAGGATGGCCCTGAGGAAACGGAAGAACCCGAAGATAGCAGCCCCGCTCCCGAGAATGAGGATGAGCTTATCGACCGTGGACGCTATTTGGTCCACGCCGTTGCGGCTTGTCAAGATTGCCATATTGGCGGCGGCTTCTATGATGATGTGTACGAGGACACAATGAACGCCAGCCTGGCAGGCGGCCTGGTATTTGCCAACGAACCCTGGGGAACGGTCGCCGCCCCGAACCTGACAGTACTCCAGGATTGGACAGATGAGGAAATCGAGTTCGCGATCCGCTATGGTGTTGATCCTTCGGGCATGCCGTTGTTGCCCCCAATGCCCTACGAACTGTACACAGGCATGTCTGACGAAGATATGGCCGCAATCATTGCCTATCTGCGCTCGCTGGAGCCTGAAGATGTCGAAATCCCTGCAGCCGAACTTAATGACGATCTGACTCGCGAAGACATACGTCAGGTACCGGAATTCGACCCCGAGGCGACCTTCGAGGCCCCAGAAAAAGACGATCTCCTGGCCTATGGTACATACCATGGGGCAAATGTGGCTGCCTGCGGACGCTGTCACGGTGCTCCTGAGGAGGATAACGAACTGCTGGTGGATCCTGAAGGACCGCTGAACGGCACGATGACGGTCTACACCGATTTTGGTCCGCTGCAGTTTCCGAGTCTGCTGCAAGAAGATATTGGAACCTGGTCCGATGAGGAACTATTTGAGGTGATTCATCTGGGGACTCTGCCTGATGGTGATGGCTTGTTCTTCATGCCAACATATGCATATGTCAACATGGATGAAGACGATGCGCGCGCCCTGGTTGAATGGTTACGTTCCCAGCCGTAAGCGCGTCATTGTCCCGCAACTATAAGCGATCAGAGCCCCTATCAACAAACGTCGACAGGGGCTCTGGTATTTTAGACGGTAGCGGGTGCTTGCTGCTCCTGGACGACCTGCAATTCAATCGTGATCTGAACTTCTTTACCGACCAGAACGCCGCCTGATTCCAGTGCCTGATTCCAGGTGAGGCCGAAATCTTCACGGTTGATCTTGCTCGTACCGCTGAAGCCAGCCCGAACGTCGCCAAATGGGCTGTCCGCCTGGCCGTAGTACTCAATATCAAAGGTGACTTCGCGGGTCACATCTTTGATCGTCAGATCGCCCGTTACCTGTCCGGTGTTCTCACCTGTCTTCTTGACAGACGTGCTCTTGAAGACCATCTGGGGATAGTTTTCAACGTCGAAGAAGTCGGGTGAACGCAGGTGATTGTCCCGATCATTCGTACGGGTATCAATGCTGCTCACATCAATCGTCGCCTCAATCTGGGCGCTCTCAGGGGTGTCTTCCGCAAACTCCAGCCAGCCCGTCAGGTTGGAGAACACGCCCCGTACTTTGTTCACCATCATGTGCCGAACACTGAACTGGGCGCTTGAATGTACCGGGTCGATATTCCAGCGTGCCATAAAAACTGCCTCCTCTGCAATGACCACATAAACGGACTACAGTCCGCTTAACATCATAAACGGACCAGGGTCCGCTTGTCAAGTTAGCTGTGCATTAGAAAGCAGGCAGTGCCCGGCTTGGATGCGTATCAATCAATAGAAGAGATAGCGCGCAGTCTGAAGGAGACCGGCCCGGATTCGCTGCGGATCATAGCCCCGCACGAAGCGTTGGAAGTGGTAAAAGCGTGGATCTAATAGGGCATAGAGCACATCGGCCAGGTACTCGACGTCACGATCGCCCCCCGAGCTGCCCGACCGCAATAGACCGACGATCGTCAGCCATTGCCAATGATGCGCCGGGTGGTCCAGTTCGAACGCACCTTGCTCCAGACGGCCCTGGACCGTTTCGACCAGGAGGTTGATATTTGCCTCGGTATAGTCACAGAGCTGTTCCAGAAACCAGAAAAGCTTGTCTTCACTCGGAGCGGATGATTGACGCAAATAGGCCAGAGTCTCGTTCTGGAGCGCCTTCTGCTTACTATCGAGGAGCGCCATACACAGATCGGACTTGTTGCGGAAGTGCCGGTACAGTGTGCCTTTGCCCACCCTCGCCTCACGGGCGATCTGGGTCATGGATACCTGATCAACGCTGTGGCTATCGAACAGATTCCGCGCCGCCGCGATAATCTCGGCGCGATTCTGCAAAGCGTCGGCACGGGCCGGTAGGTCTTTATCTGCACCCAGAGGAATTGGTTCTTCAGCCATGTCTCTTAGCTTATCACATCCCAACCTGATGCACCTATGATACAATGAAGCCCTGAGCAAACGGTGAGAGGCAAGAGGAAAACATGCTTGACGACCGCTCCGATACACACCAGGACCACGAACCCACCTTTGTCAGTGAAGTTGTCGACGAGCAGGTGGATTTCGTAACGCCACAAGAGGCTGAAGATATCCTGCGGCCGGAAGTAGAACGGTTGGTGGAAGAGGGATGGCAGCTCATCAATAAGCCCCTCTATGGCGCCCGTTTGCAGCGGGAAAATGAAATCATCGATCTGCGGGTTGACCTGCGTGGTAAGCTCGAGACCGAAACCAAACTCGCCTTCATGTCACCGGCACAGCGTGGCCGCTTGATCGCGTGGGTCCTGCTCCTCTCATCATTACTCGTGACATTGACGCTGGCCTCAGTTCTGGGGTTCCTCGACTGATGATGGCCGTTGCAGGATAGCATAATGGTTTAGGGTGCCATCCTTGCCGTCAGCACGATAGGTGTCAACCAGCGTTAGCCCACTGGTCGAGAGCAGTTGCCCATGCTCGGCGTCATCAACATAGTGGCAATAGCGCAGTGCATGCGCACCACGTCGCCAATCGAGCAGGTAGTCGTGACGCTCTATAACGAAATCGTCAGGCCAGGGGACAATGCGTTGCCGGAAACGCGGTTGTTCAAAAAAACACCAACTAGCGAACACCAGCAGCCCACCAGGCGCCACCAGGGTGCTGAGCTGCTGTATCAGCCAGCGGCGTGTCTCGAAGCCAGGAATATGATGAATAACGCCAAACAGTGCGACCAGGCTGTAGACATCGTCCGGAAAAGGCTCCTGGAGAACATCCAGCCTGGTCAACCGAACCGAAGCGAGGACACCTTCGAGACTCTGGCGGGCGAAATCGAGCAGTGTGGCATCGCTATCTATGCCATGATAGGCAATCGGGCCATCCAGATTCTGGCGCAGGAAAAGCCCAAAGCGCCCATT
>JAADYW010000140.1 GCA_010092845.1 Chloroflexota bacterium | reverse complement strand
CTGCAAATCTATGCTACAATAGGCTCAACATATGATTGTCGAGTATGTATCTGAAGGCTCACCCCATTGCTTCGCGGCGGGGTGAGTTTTTTTCTCTTGAGGAAATTATAGCAGGTAGGGCGTTGTTTTGCTGCCTCTACAGTGGTTTTCGGAGACATTGAGCCATTGAAGTAGGGTAGGCTTTCGACCTTCCAATGCCAGCTTCGGCAAGCACTACTGGTTCATTGCCGCTGCAAACTGCTCTAGTGTTCCCATTCCTCATGTCCCAGAGGAGACTGGTTCAAAATATCCCGATATACTCGCCATTGAGGAATGAAGCGATCCATGTGCGCTTTGAACCTTTCGTTGTGTTTCCGTTCTAGAAGATGAACCATTTCATGCACTATGATGTATTCAAGGCAGGATAATGGCTTTTTGGCAAGCTCAAGGTTGATCCAGATGCGACGGGCTGTAATGTTACACGTCCCCCACCGCGTCTTCATCTTTTTGATGCCCCATTCGGCAACTGTAACCCCTACGGACGGCTCCCACCTGGCAATCAGGTTGGGTATCTGTTCGCGTAGCCGCTGGCGATACCACTGGTATAGCACTTCCTCCCGTTTTTGCCGATCAGTGCCAGGGCGCACGCGCAATTCAAGAATGGTGTTGTTTCGCAGCCGCACAAATGCCGGGCCGTTGTGCTCTATGACATCGAGTCGATACCGTCGTCCCTCCACATAGTGGCTTTCACCCGTTACCATCTCCCGCTCGGGCTGCCGTTCTTGATAGGCAAACTTTGCCTGATGGCGATGTATCCAACTCAACCGTGAAATGATCGCCAGGCGAATTGCCTCGTCATCCAGCCACATCGGAGCGGCCACCCGTACCCGTCCGTTCGGAGGATGAACACTGATGTGCAGGTTTTTGATGTCCTTGCGAAAGACATCTACCTGCATACCGTTTACGTCCAGGATTTGTTGTTTTTCAGTACTCACGCTGGTGCTTCACAATCTCCATAATCCTATCCAGGTCTTCCACGCCAGCACTCTGTAACACCTTCCGCACGGCGTTGCGCACTTCGCGCTCTTTCATCGTGTGGCCGTGCCAGCCTTCTTTTTTCGTGCTGCGAATGACAGAATCAATGTTAACTGCCAGGGCTTCGTTCTGGTCAAGGTTGTCGTAGAGTGCTCGCAGCGCGGGGGTCGTAATGCTTGCGGGATAGATCGGCTGCGTTTCCGGCTTGCTTGCTTTTCTGGCCAGTTCGACCAGTTGCTCCAGGTATACCTGGTAATCCGTCGCCTCCTGCTTGCGCATCTGGATCAAGTCACTCAGCAGTTCTGACATCTTATCATAGTATTTTGGGTTGACCGCATGCTCGTCCACAATCAGCTTGCGGACGTTGTTCTCAATCGTTTCCGCCATCGCCTCCGGGTTCTCCCGAATGCCCTTCGGCAGGGCATCCACGGCTTCCTCGCCGCGTTCGACAATCAACTCGACCAGGGTCATATCATCGAAGGCCGAGACCTGCTTGCTGTCTTCTGCTCGAATGTACGTATCGAGCAGGTGCCGCATCGCTGGTTCGTATAGCTTCATGTCGATGTAATCGCCGCTGGCGAGCTTGACTTCCCGCCGCGCCTGTTCAAAGTGATCTACCTCGCCCTTGATGACCAGTGCCTCGGCATCGGTATACCCGGCATCCCCCAGATCATTCGCCAGGTTGGCATACGCACGCAACAGCGATCCCACCAGGTTATACAGGGTGATCCGCCGGGGTTCTGTGGCTTTGAGTGCCGCAGGGTCGGCGCTATCCGTGCCGCAGAAGTAATGGATGTATGCGGGTGTGTCGTACGGTGGCTGAACGGGTTCACACAATGCCTTGACCTTCTCACGCAGTTCCTCCAGTTGTTCGCGTCCCTTCTCCAGCCGATTCTGGAGCAACCCCGCGACATCTTCCTTATCGTACCCATCGAACGCCCCGCCCGTGTAATCCTGAATGGACTGCTCCAGGGATCGGAACAAATCTTTGTAATCAATCACATAGCCGTATTCTTTATCTTCGCCGTCCAGCCGGTTGACGCGGCAGATGGCCTGGAACAGCCCGTGATCGCGCATCTGCTTGTCAATGTAAAGGTACGTCGCCGGGGGGGCATCGAAGCCCGTCAGTAGCTTGTCCACAACGATTAGCAGCTTCATCTGGGCCGGCGCTTCGATGAACCGCTTCTTGACCTCTATCTCGAACTGCTCGACCTTGTTGGCGGCAACGTCTTCTGGTTGGCCAAAGTGGGCCGCCAGCATCTTGCGATAGATGTCATATTGGCGCAGTTTCTCTGTCATTCCCTCCCCCGTCTCCTCGCCTTTGATGGCGGCATGACCGGGTTTGTACGAGGTGATGATCGCGCACTTTCCGGCCAGGTCGGGCTGCTGGAACAGTTCAAAGAAACGGCATGCGGCATAGATGCTGCTGGAAACGAGCATTGCATTGCCGCGCCCGCTCTGGAGTCGGTCGCGTATTTCCATATCAAACTGGATATCAGCCACGATCTTCTTGAGCCGATCTTCCGCGCTGAGCACCTGCTGCATCGTGCCCCAGCGCTGCTTGAGTTGCGCCCTGGCAAACGGGGTCAGTCCTCGGGTTTTGGCCTCGAACCACTGGTCAATCTTGTCTGGTGAGGTCAGGCTCTGGTCGATGTCGCGGGACTCATAACGCAGGTCAAGCACCACGCCATCACGCACGGCCTCGTCATACTTGTATGTGTGAATGTAAGGGCCGAACACCTCGATGCTGGTCTTGTCTTTCTTGAGCAGTGGCGTGCCCGTGAAGCCGATCAGGGTGGCCCCTGGCAGTGTGGCCTTCATCGCCTGGTGCAGATCGCCGGACTGCGTGCGGTGGCACTCATCGACAAAGACAAACAGTTCGCCCCTGGGGTGAAAACCTGGCGGCAGGTGGCTCTGGATGTCGCGGATGAACTGCTTGATATCGCCTTCTTCGGAACTGCCGAACTTGTGGATCAGCGAGCAGATCAGCCAGCGCTCGCTCTGGTTCAGCACGTTGATCAGGTCGGCCCCGCTGCTCGTGCGGTAGATGTCTTCGTCCACACCCAGGAAGACCTGCTCGATCTGCTCGTCCAGTTCGGTGCGGTCGGTGATGATCAGCACGCGGCTATCGGTGATGTGCTCGCGTATCCATTTCGCCAGCCAGACCATCGTCAGGCTTTTGCCGCTGCCCTGCGTGTGCCAGATGATGCCACCCTCGCGCCGCTGGATGTACTCCTGGGCAGCCCGCACGCCGAAATACTGATTGTGGCGGCATATCTTCCTGCTACCGCCATCGAATACGCAGAAATCATGAATAAGTTCCAGCAGCCGACCCTTGCGGCAGAGGTGATCAAGTCCCCGGTCAAGCGGGGTGCTGATCGAACTGGCTTCTTTCCAGGTCAACCAGTATTTCTCGGGGGTGTCAATTATGCCATACCATAGCCCCTGGGTGTTGTTGCCCGCCATCACCAGTTGCACAGTGGCGAAGAAGGGGCGGATAAACTCCTTTTTCTGGTTGTCGAGGTTCTGGCGGATGCCCTCGCTGACCGAGACGGTGGAGCGTTTGAGTTCGAGCACGCCCAGGGCGATGCCATTGACGTAGAGGACAATGTCCGGGCGCTTGGCGTGGGTGCCTGCAATGGTGACTTCTTCGGCAATGGCAAAGTCGTTGCTGCTGATATGCTCCCAGTCTATCAGCCAGATGGTGCGGAACTGCTCGCCAACATCGGGTTTAACCTTCACGCCGTAGCGCAGCAGGCCGTAGATCTCACGGTTGGCCTCGTAGAGCGTTTTGCTGCCGCTGAGTGCCCTGGCCTTGTCCAGTTCTTTGAGCACGTGGCTGATTGCCTTGTTGTCGTGCCCCTGCCCCTTGAGCCAGTCGGCGAGCAGGGTTTCCTCGATGTTGCTGTTATTTGCGCGGTCTTTCCAGTGTCCCAGATAGCGATAGCCCAGGGATTGCCGGAAGAACTGGAT
>JAADYW010000139.1 GCA_010092845.1 Chloroflexota bacterium | reverse complement strand
GTCTTATTAATGGCGCTGGCAGCGATACTGGCGATATCCAGGAAGAGCTGGACCTGTTCATCACTATAGCGGATGGTTGGATCGGTGGTACCGACTGCCATCACACCCAACGTGCCGCTGGCAGTATCTGCCGTCAGTGGGGTGCCCATCCAGGCCTTGAGGCCAGTGTGCATCAATGACTCGTTCGGGTTGCGCTGGTAAGATGCACCGACAAAATCATCGGTCCGCAACAATTCCTGCGTCTGAGCGATCTCACTGATCAGGTCGCGCCCCATACTCCAACGCTTGCCTTCAAGATGTTCGAGGCGCTCTTCTCCCTCTACAAAGAAAGCATAGTAGAGTTGATTGGTGCTTTCCTCAACAATTGCGATTGAGAACACATCTGCGTCGATTACCCTGATCGTCTGCGCGTAGAGCAACTCCATCAAGGTGTCGAAGTCGATTGCAAAACTCAGGGCACGGGACACTTGACTCAGCACATCTTGAACCCGGAAGCGGTGCTCAAGGTCCTCAACGATTTGCGAGCGCTCTAGAGCCAGGGCCGCCTGGTCGGCGACCCGCTCGACAAAACGGAGGTCTTCATAGGTGAAGTTCTCACCACTCCGCCGTTCGCCGATCGCCAGAAAGCCGTTGAGCTGGCGTTGCCCCATAAGGCGCACAATAACTGGTGTATTGAGAATGGCTAGCTGGGACCGGTTTTGCATCAGCAGCGGCGGGAGTAAGTTGGTATCCTCCAGATACAGCATGCTGGACTGCGTCGTCAAGTACTGCGGTAGCCCCGCATTGAACTCGAAGATGACATCTGTAACCGGATGCCCGGTGCCAGTGTGCTCGTGCGCTCGGAAGACCTGAGTCTCGTTGTCACGCACGAACAGGACAACCTCTGATGTTGCCAGTGCCTCCTCAATCTCACTCCGCACAGACTGCTCAACATCCGCCAGTGTAATGGCGTTTGTGAGACGGGTTGTCAAGGTGTCAATGCGGTGCTGGTATTGATGCCGCTTGCGGAACCAGATTTGATCGATCCGTTCGTGGAGGCGATTGCGAATAGGGACGAAACCCATCGCGATGATGAGCACCACAATAGCGATGAAGATGGGGCTTTCTGACTCAACAAAATCGATGCCGATTGAACTCAGGCCGGTTACTACCCCAGCATATGCAAAGATCAATGTCCAGCCCAGGATGTTGTATACCAGAATAGTCGGGACCAAACGATCAGTCTCGAGCAGTCGTCGTTGCAAGATCGCGTAGGCGATGCTCGCCAGGAATAGGAGGGAGATTACGGCGATCAGAGGGGCTGTCCACAAGGGCGCTTCCCCCTGAGACACCATCTGGTAGATGACCCAGAATACGGAAGGCGTCAGGCCAAAGAATGCGCCAATCGACACATAACTCGCTTGCTCGTGAAAGATGGGGGATGTTGTATACTGCCGCCGCCACATCGTCATGAGGAGCATGATCAGTGTACCGGCGCCGACCAATCCGAGTGTAGCCAGCAGCAACGCATTCAAATTGTCTTGCAATAGGGCGAATATCGCAACAGAAGCCACCAGGCCAAGGATGATAGGGCCATAGTGAATGGAGGGAATGCGTTGGACAATCGCCATCCTGGTAGGGAATACCATACTGAAACTTACCAGCACGCCAGCCAAGGTGGTACCTGCCAGCGCCCATACATAGATCAGAACGGGCTCGTGGGTTGTGAGCAGGTTGAAAGTACCCATCGTCAGGATTGCCAGGCACGCACCTGACGTAGCGAACAGCCTCGCCGGAAGCTGCCGTATGCGGCGCCAGAGCACAGTAATGCTAATGAGAAGCGCAATAACTCCGGTGATGTAGCCAACCAGGAAATAGCCGGCAAAATCAATCATTGGAAACGTATCCAGCCCGACAGAGACCTGACAGATCATCTCAGTCATGTCCCCGCTGAGCTGGCAACTATCAGCCTGGGCGATGCCGCGCGTTGTATCATCGCGAGCTATGGTAAGCTGCAAGGTATCCCCGGCAGCAAAGTCATCCAGCGCGTTGGCGAAGTCGGTGTATGCGTCATCTGTGTTGAGCCGGTTACCCTCAACGCCGATGATCTCATCGCCCTCTTCGATGCCGATTTCACGCCCAGGCCAGACCTCATTGGTAAATGGTCCCAGTGCACGCACCTCCATGTCCTGGTCCAGCAATACCCCAACGAAAGGCTGGTCGCGATATTGCAAAGCCAGGATGAGATAGGCGCCTGCAGCGATAAGCGCCACACTGAGCGCGAAAAGCGTCATGCCGTATTGCAGGCTAGACACCAGCCAGGAACGTGATTCCCCAGGCAGTGGCTGACTGGATGCAGGAGAATGTGATTGGTTATGGCTATCAGCGCTTTGCGTCAATACACTCATTACTAACCCCAATGACACGCTGTTGATCTTTGCTTTATCTGCTGAAATTGTAGCATAAGTGGGATGCTGTCACTATTGTCATGTATCGTTTTTCTAACCTTGCCAATAGTATACGCTGACCCCACATGTAGTGGTTGCGGGCTGCAACATCCACAGATTGCCTGTAGAATAGTCCCTATATCGTCATGTGTACGATGATGTTATAGGCAAACACTGATGGCTAAGAATGTGTTGACATTGTTTCAGATCGGACGCTGGGTTATGGTTGGTGTGCTTCTTGGCACGGTCCTAACCGGATGCTTCCGCGATGCGGGCGAAGGAGATGCCGAACCCACCCAACAACAGGTCAACCTCCAAGATATCGAACTCAACCGGACGTCAGCACCATCCGCGACCAGGACACCGCCGGTTGCAACCTTCTCACCCCAAACGCCAACGGAATCCGGAACCTTGACAATTGGTGGGCCCCCAGTTGAGGCTGCGGCTTCCGCCACCCCCAAACCGACGCGCACACCTGAGAGCGCGGAGGACGCGGAGGACAGTACGGGTGACGATGCGCCGCCTGAAGCCTCTGCCACCGCGACCACAACCCGCACGCTGGTGCCAACGAATACCGAGGTCCCACCAGATGTGGCGACTGTGGCACCGCCTGGCTTTGGCGATACGGGGATCAGCCCCACGCCCAGCCGGACGTTTACCCCCTCCCAAGAGCCTAACCAGCCAACACCAACTGATGCGGCCCAGCAGGACGAGTGTGTCTATCTGGTTCAAGGCGGCGATACGTTGTTCAGTATTGCGCGTTCGTTTGATTTGTTGCCGGACGATTTCTACGCGGTTAATCCGGCGCTGCAATACAACCCTGACTCATTGTATATTGGGCAGG
>JAADYW010000138.1 GCA_010092845.1 Chloroflexota bacterium | reverse complement strand
AGCTGGCATTTGGTTCTGGCGCAAACGCGACGGATTTGTGCCGCATCCTGGTGTAGAAGCCTCGGGCTACCGTCTCCATCTGCTGGCGCTGGTTATCGCTGGGGTGGTCATCGTTGCGGCGGTGGTCAATACGATTGACGAGATGGACTCTTTGCTGGAGTCTCAGGCCCGCGATTTCCGCGAACTGGACCGTGTGAGCCGCGAAATGCAGTGAATGGACCCTATAACTATACAAGCCTGGATACAACATGTATCCAGGCTGTGGTGCCTATCTCGGCCATATGCCGATCGCTGTTCTAGCGTGAGAGTGGCCGGTTGTTCGCGATGAATTCCTCGGGATCGACATAGTCGTTTTTCAGCCGGGCCAAATTGAGTCGTGGCCAGTCCCACGGCGCTTTTTCCAGGATGTTGGTTGGGCTAAGATCGAAGTGCAGGTGATAGGGGAAAACCCCATCTGCATTGCCAACGGTTGCGATCTGCTGGCCGCGCTGAACACGATCGCCAACCTGGACACGAAGATCATTGACATGTGCATATCGCGCATACATCGTTTGACCAGTCGAGACCAGCGGAAAATGGCGGATGATAATGACATTGCCCCAGCCAGGAAGACGACTGGCATAGGTGACGACGCCAGCCGCCGCCGCGTAGACCGGGCTGTGGGCGTCTGCATCCCAATAGGGGCGATTCAGATTCAGGTCCGCCCCGGTGTGGTATGCCTCCTGAGGGGTGCCCCGGTAGTAGCGCACCGCAAAGCCGGTCGCATCGAACCAGTGGCCTGGCCAGACCTCGCTTGACTCGCGCTCTTCCTGGGTTCCAATTGGCGGGTCATAGCCATCTGCCATAAATTCGGCTGTCGGAATGCGGCCCACAATCTGCCGATAGCGCACTGCGTCAAAGGTGATCTCACGGTTATCTTCGTAGGTCAGGTCGTTGAGGAACACAATCCCCGCTCGGGGGTTATTTGCATCAAACTGGAAGATGCCGAGCGGGACCCACAGATTGAAATACTGGGACTGGTCAATCTTGATCTGGAGTTCACGCTGGCTGTTTTGGACGCCGTGAAGTTTGTAGCGTGCATTCTCGGTGGTTGCGTGCCGGGCCGGAATGAATACCGAAACCTCATACCAGCTACTCTCGGTGAGCTGTGGATCCCATAGACCCCAGACGGCGCTGCGCTGGGCCTCGGTAGCTTTGTATAGACTGGTCCATCCCCAAGTGCCCCGGAACGATTTGAAGATATTGTCGGGGGATTCACCTGTATGGGTACCGTAGCGAAAACCAGGGTCATCCGGTGTGACGACAATCTCAGTTCCATAGCGTCCGCTTTCAGGCGGTGTCGTGTCATCATCGGGCGGATCCACTTCACCGACTGGGGCGTTAATGGCTGGAAAGTGGACAGGCCCAATGACGCCAAAGCGCCACCAGCTTAACCCTCTTGCATTGTGAAAGTTGATCGCGTACTGCCGTGCTTCGACGATCTCGTCCACTGGGGCAGTGCCCTGTAAGGCTGGGTAGATTGGGAGGCCATAATCTCCCCAGACCTCGTAGGTCTCATCCAGGACATCTTCATACGAGCGTTCAAACGAAACCCAGTAGCATTGCGGGTGGATGCTGTTGACGAATGGTTGCCATTCATCCGGGAAGATGCGTTCATAGTGATGGCGGCGGGGATCAACACTCATCCCCAGATGGTAGCGACCCCCAATCCCACGTCGCACGCGGACCATAAAGGGACGGATATTCTCGCGCCCACCTTCCCAGAAGCCACGATATGGCTCCACGTCGAGAATCATGCTGCGCACACCAGGAATATTGCAAGTTTCTATAATCAGGTCAGCTTCGGCAACGATGTCGCGACCCTTTGGCACACACCAGGCATGGAACTCCATGCCGTTTGCCTCCAGGACTTGTACCCAGCGCGTAATAGCGGCTGGACCGGTGATCGCCAGGGCATCTTTATTGTCGTACTCGCCCATCCAATCCGAGCCGTCGCTGGTCTTGACCCAGAGCTGTTTGATATGCGGTGCCCACTGCTTGATCGTCCGCACCACTTCTTCAATCGTGTCTTCAGCTACTGAGGAGCCTCTCCAGTGCCACAATGCAACCTTGCCATCGTATGGGGTTGACATCGAATTTGCCTTCCTTTGTCCGTTCGCGCTTCCACCACGCGCGATGACTCCAAAATCTGTAGGTAATCCTAAGTAATCGTAATCTGAGATGGATACAAAAACAAATGGGTTATCAGGGAGAACCGAAGACGCTATAGATTACCTTTCGGGGGGCATGATATACTGACCGTGCGATGGCAAAAAGTATGCAACGGGAGTAAACACGCGCTTATGGCAGACGAGATTCAGATCGGGATTATAGGTGGCTCTGGCCTGTACAAGATGGAGGCGTTAACCGACAAAGATGAACGGTCAGTCGATACGCCGTTTGGCAAGCCGAGTGATAACATCGTCGTTGGAACCCTGGCGGGCCATCGAGTGGCCTTCGTTCCGCGTCATGGGCGCGGACACATGTTGATGCCCAGCGAGGTACCCTATCGTGCTAATGTCTATGCACTCAAGAGTCTTGGGGCCAGATACATTATTGCAGTCAGCGCCTGTGGATCTCTGCGGGAAGACTATGCGCCTGGTGAGATTGTGCTCGCCGATCAGCTCGTCGATTTCACGAAAGGTACTCGGCCGAGCACCTTCTTTGGCGGCGGAGTTGTGGCCCATGTGGGTGTGGCTGAGCCTTTTTGCCATGGGCTGCGCACGGTTCTGGCCGAGGCGATAGGCGCAGCGGGTGGCACAGTCCATACGACAGGCACTTATGTTACGGTCGAAGGGCCGCGTTTCAGCACCCGTGGTGAAAGTGCCCTCTATCGCCAATGGGGACTGGATATCATCGGCATGACCACCTCTCCAGAGGCCTTCCTGGCACGCGAGGCCGAGATCTGCTATGCCGTCATGGCCATGGTAACCGACTACGATAGCTGGCGTGATACAGAGGTTACAGTCGCCGAGGTGATCGAGACATTTCAGGCCAACATCAATCTGGCCCAGACGGCCTTGATCGAGGCAATCCCGCGCGTAATGGCACTTTCTGATCCACAGCCTGCACATAGCGCGCTATCCGGTGCCTTGACTTCCGATCGTGATCGCATACCTGATGCCCGCCGCGAAGAATTGGCTCTGCTCATGAATAGCCTCCTTGGCTAGGCGGCCTCGGATTCTTGACTGATCGATTGGCAATACAATGACCCGATCCGGCTTACCCGTGGACGACACGATTGCACGCATCACCCGTAGCCGCGAGCGTCTGTTGTTGGGTGTAGCCGGACTGTTTGTGGCCCTTAATCAGGTCACGCTCGTTATGGTACAGGAACGGGTGATTCTAGCGCTGTCGCCGGTTCTCGTATGGGCGTTATGTGCGTGGATGAGTCATCGTGTCCTAAACCGACGCTTGCCGCAGCGCGATCCGTATTTGCTCCCGGCAACTTTCCTGCTAGTCGGCTGGGGGCTGAACCTGATTGATCGGCTGGCCCCCGCGTTTGCGGACCGACAGACGGTCTGGATGGTCTTCGGCACCATTACTCTGATCGTCATCGCATATTTGCCTGGTCATTTGCGCTGGCTGCGGGACTACAGCGCGATCTGGCTGGGCCTTGCCATTGGTACGCTGGCCGCCACGATTCTCCTCGGCGTCAATCCATCCGGGCAGGGGCCAGAGTTGTGGTTGGGTTTTGGCGAGATCTACTACCAGCCTTCGGAAATGCTGAAGGTTTTCCTGATCGCATTTCTGGCAAGCTATCTGGCGGATAACTGGCTTACACTAAGGCAAGAGTTGACGACGATTGGTCCGCTTTCCGTGCCGTCCCTAAAATTCCTGATGCCGATGCTGGTGATGTTTGGCCTGTGTATTGTGATGCTGGGGTGGCAACGGGATCTAGGCACCGCAACGATATTCTTTGTGGTATTTATGCTCATGCTCTATT
>JAADYW010000137.1 GCA_010092845.1 Chloroflexota bacterium | reverse complement strand
TGGGAGATTTTTGGGAGAATATGGCCAACTACAATGGTTTTGCTGTATATCCCGTTGTTGAGCAAGTAATGGCGCTAATTAGAAAGAAGCGCCAGGAACTCTTGCCGATTGAGCGGCGCCAGGCAGCATCTGACCTGATGTAAGACAAAAGCGAGTGAGCACTTCGGTGCTCACTCGCTTTGTTTTGTTACCTACCGAGGGTGAAAAGCTTACTCCTCAGCGGCTTCATCTTCAGCCGGAGCTTCTTCTTCGCCACCGGTCGCTGCATTGAGAATCTGCGGCGGGACCAGAACGCTATCAATGACGATAATGTTACCATTGGCAGCCGGAACAACGGTGCCAGTGGCCGTAGCGCTGTTGGCGCCGTTTACCTGGAACGTGATGGTGTCGCCGCTAACGCTGACGGTCAGGGTAACCAGCGCCGAAGCCGTCGGGATTTCCTGGCCGTCGCTAAGCTCTTCAAGCGTCAGTGCGCCTGGAGTTACGTGAGCGAGAAGTGTGCTGGTTGTGTACAGCGAGTTGCTGAGTACAACATCCAGAACTTCCGGCGGGGCCGCGGCAAACGCATCGTTGGTCGGCGCAAACACAGTGATTGGACCAGGGCCGCTCAGGGTCTCCAGAATGTTCGGCGAAGCAGCCAGAACCGCGTCAACCAGCGTACTGAAGTTCTCATCAGCGATCGCGATGTCGGCAATGGTCAACAACTGTGTCGCGGTGATGTCAGGAGCACCTTCCAGGTCAAGCTCGGTGTCGAGGAACTCGTAAGCAACCCAGCCCTGCTGGCCCTGGTACTGAACGTTGACAAAAGTCCCATCCACGGTCTGGATCTCGAGGACGATCACCTCGGCACCGGTCGGCAGTTGCTCCAGGATATTCGTGTTATCGGTCGTGACGGGGAAATCACGGAAGTTCAGGCGGTTCTCAGTAACGAATGCAACGCCAGGCGCACGTTCCTGCGTAATGCTCAGGTTAGACGTGAAGGCCCAGCCGCCCTGGGTACCATCCCAAACATAGGCGAACAGTCCGTCTTCGCTCTCAACGAGGACATCAACGGCTGAGTCTGCGTCAAGCGTAAAGGCGACTTCCCCGCTCAGCGAGGGCTCGGTGCGAACGGCGACTTCACTGCCAGTACTGGCAACAGCCATATCCATAAGGAGCGTGTTCGGATAGCTGGCATCCTGGCTCAGGGTCAGGTTCTCAAGGGGCAGCCAGCCGACATTGCTCCCGGTGTAGACAAACGCATACGGCTCGTTGAGCTCCAGCACGCCTAGGCGGGTATCCGGTGCAACGGTCGTCACAGTGTTGGCATCTTCAGCCGGGCCATCCAGCAGGTTGACGTCGGCATCACCAGTCACTACACCCTCAAGATTGACCTTAGCCGGACCAATCTGCAGGTCATCGGTAAAAGCCCAGCCCTCAGTCCCCTCATAGCGGACGAGGGTCCAGACATCGCCAACTTCCAACACGTCGACAACGGTACCGCCGTCAACGGTACCCAGGACTTCAGCGGCTATATCGGTTTCGGCACGAATAGCGAGCACATCAGCCACAACGGTACCCTGTTGCAAAGCGATATCATCGCCATCCTGGGCGAGCGCTGTCCCCATCGGCATAACCGCAGTTAACACCAGGGCTATTAGCAAAACAATAGACCAAGAGCGTTTCATTGTAAAGAATTCTCCTTGTTCAATTTTGCGTATGAATTAACGTTGTTCGAGTATACCGCAAAGAGTCGAAACAGCGTAAAGCTTGTAAGACACCATTTGCAATTATACACGATTCTGATAATTTTCCACTTCGTTGTTTGTTGATAAACAGCCCAAACCCGCCTGAAAATAAAAGTAATTTTAAAAAGCCGGTGAAACTGTGGATTCGGTAGGCTGCAACCTATCGCACTTCTTCTTGACAGCCCGCTCTCAGATTGGTAGACTTTTCGTGCCTAGCAAACTTTGATAACTGCCTTTGCCGCAGACAGCAGGTGCGCTCAAGCGCTTAATCACCAACCTGCCGAGGTGAAGACCCCCGGTGTACAGAACCTCCTTTGGAATGGAATGTCGAGGAGATGTACGGTCTTCGCTGTGTTTGCGAAGGCCTTATCCCGTTTTTGTGGTTGACCTCGTTAGCCACTGGCGTATAACCAGTTTTAGGGCGAAAAGGAGGGAAAAACCTTGCCTATTAGCCGCTCTGAAAAAGAGGCGATTGTCGCCGACTATGTGAATAAGCTGAACGACTCCCAGGGGATTGTAATCACTGAGTACCGCGGCCTAACGGTGAATCGTTTCGACGAAATCCGCAAGAAGATGCGGGATGTGGGGGCCCAGTATACAGTCGCCAAGAAAACCCTGTTTAGAATTGCGCTTGATCAAGTCGGTATGTCTGCCCCTGACGAGTTGATTAGCGGACCAATAGCTATTGGTTTTGCTTATGACAACCTGCCAGGGACAGTCAAAGCACTGCTTGATAGCACCAAAGATCACGAGCTGCTTATTCTCAAGGGTGCCGTTGCGCGCACGGCCGTCTACAACAGGGACGATCTGAAGACGATCGCCGAGCTGCCAACCATGGATGAACTCCGTGCTACGCTAGCCGGTACGGTTGTCCAGCCGGCTGCGCAGTTGCTTAGCCTGTTGGTTGCTCCCCAGCGGGACGTAGTGAGCGTGATCGCCGCTTATGTCGATAAGCACACAGAAGGTGAAAGCAGCGAAGACGCTGACGCCGCCTAAATGTTATCCTGGCCATAGCCTAGTATCTAAGTATTGTGTCCAAAGGAGTTAAACGATCATGGCTGATCTGGAGAAGATTGTAGAAGACCTCAGCGCGCTGACCATCATGGAAGCCGCTGAGTTGAAGAAAATGCTGGAAGAGAAGTGGGGTGTTGAAGCCGCGGCTCCCGTAGCGATGGGTGCCATGCCGGCAATGGCGGCGGGTGGCGGCGCCGCTGCAGCTGAACCCGAGGAAGAGCAGACCGAGTTTGACGTAATCCTCAAGGAAATCGGTCCCAAGAAGATTAACGTCATTAAGGCCGTGCGCGCGTTAACCAGCCTCGGCCTCGCAGAGGCCAAAGGCGTTGTTGATGGCGTCCCCTCCCCGATCCTCGAAGGTGTAGCCAAAGAAACGGCTGAAGACGCCAAGTCGAAGCTAGAGGCCGAAGGCGCAGTCGTCGAGATCAAGTAAGCCTTCCAGGCTTTATCAAATGAGGCAACCAAATATCCTCTGCTGGCCAGCCGGGAACTCAGCAGAGGATGTTTTTTTCTGCTTGCGGGGGCAAAGGCGGCGGTGCTATGATGGGGAATTGGTGACAAATGTTCTCAGGTTCAGGCTTTCCGATGATGCCAACACCGCGTAGCACCCGCACCGCCCGTCTCATACGCCAGCGCCGCAAGCTTCGTTCAAAACGTGGTGGCAATGCGATTAAAATCGGCCGTTGGGCCGGTTGCTCAATCGGGGTCATACTCCTGTTGATGGTCGGTGGATTGCTCGCCACAACCGGCAGTGTTGTGGCAGTGTATGCCATCTACGCCCGCGAGCTTCCTGAGCCAGAGCTCATCGCCAATATTCAGGCTGAAAACTTCCAGACGACGGTCTTCTATGACAGGACCGGGACAGTCAGCATCTATGAGGTCATCGACCCTGAAGGTGGTGACCGGCAGTACATCTACATCGACGAAGTCCCGGAGCACTTCCTACAGGCGACAATCGCTATCGAGGATGCGAGTTTTTACGATAATCCCGGCTTCGATGTTGAGGGAATTCTACGTGCGATGTGGGTCAACGTCACCACGGACCGCATCGAAGGCGGCAGCACCATTACCCAACAGCTTGTGCGCAACCAGATGCTCTCAATTGAAGAACGCAACACCCGCAGCCTTGACCGTAAAACCAAAGAGATCATCCTGGCCGCAGAGCTATCCCGGTTATACTCCAAAGACCAGATCCTGGAATGGTATATCAACACCAACTTTTACGGCAATCTCGCCTACGGTGTCGAGGCCGCAGCTCGCGTCTATTTCGACAAATCCGCCCGCAACCTGACCCTGGCTGAGTCCGCTCTACTGGCAGCCATTCCCCAATCGCCCTCACAGAATCCTCTGGAGAACCCGGAGATCGCTCGCAATCGCCAGCGTATTGTGCTTCAGGCGATGGTCGATCAAGGGTATATAACCCCCGAAGAAATGCAAGATGCCCTCAATGAGACCATTGTGCTGAAACCGGCTGCCTTGCGTTTTGAGATCATGGCGCCTCATTTTGCCTGGTATGCGCGTAATGAAACCGAACGTATCCTCAATGATTTGGACTTAGATGGGGCAGATATGGTCCTGGGCGGGGGCTTGCGTGTCTACACAACACTGGACCTTGATCTACAGCGCCAGCTTGAATGTGTCGCACGTTCTCACGTGACGCGCCTGGATAGCGGTAATCCGAGCTTCGTTCACAACACTAATGCTGGTACCCCCTGCACCGCCGCTGACTTTTTACCTGAGTTGTCCGCCGATCTGGCAGGGAATGATCGTGTGGTCACCAACTCCTCAGGGGTAATCATGCGGGCCCAAACCGGTGAAATCGTCGCAATGCTGGGTAGCGTTGACTTCTGGAATGAGACGATTGGCGGCGAATACAATGCCGCGCTGGCACTCCGCCAGCCCGCCTCAACCTTCAAGCCTTTTGTCTACGTTACCGCATTTATTAACCCCATTGATGCCAGCACCGTCGTCACCCCGGCAACAATGACCTATGATGTCCGGACCGAATTTGACAATGGTACGCCCGATCCTTACGTCCCAGAAAACATCGATCTGCGCTATCACGGTCCGGTCAGCGTGCGCGAAGCTTTAGCGCGCTCATACAATATTCCCGCCGTCCAGGTGCTCAACTGGGTCGGCTTGAACCGCACGCTTCGGACTGCGCACAGCATGGGCATCAACTCCATGACGGAAAGCATCAGCGCCTACGGCCTTTCGCTGGCGCTGGGTACTGCCGAGGCCCGTTTGCTGGATCTGACATATGCCTACAATGTCTTCAACAATAACGGCATCATGGTCGGGTCTCCAGTATCTCCTGATGAAGCCCGGGCTGGCTTTCGCCAATTGAATCCGGTCGCCGTGCTGAGAATTGAAGCACCGGATGGCGAAATCTTGTGGGAATATGGCGAGGATGAAGGCACCTTTGACCGCCGTGCAGTCCTGGAACCCGGCATGTCGTATATGATTACTGACATCCTGGCGGATACCGAGGCGCGGACTTCCAACGTTTTCCCAAGAGGGAACGCTTTGGAGCTGGGCCGTCCCGCCGCCGCCAAGACAGGAACCAGCGATGATTTTCGTGATAGCTGGACGATCGGCTATACGCCGTACTATACGGCGGGTATCTGGGTTGGGAATAACGATAACACCTCGATGACGGATGTGACCGGATTGGTAGGCGCCGCACCGATCTGGCACGCGGTGATGGAATACATCCACGTGCGTGATGCGCTCCCACCAGATGGCTGGGCACAACCAGATACGATCGTGACGCTGGATGTCTGCCGCAATTCAGGCCTACGACCAACCGAAAACTGCCCGACCAAACCCGAAATCTTCTATTACGATCCCAACCGCAACATCGATTACCGGCCCCAACGCGCCGATTCCTATTGGAAGTCGGTCAATGTCAACACCTGCAATAACACGCTGGCAACCCCGTACTCACCACCTGCCTGCGTCACCGAGCGCATCTATTTCGACTATCCAGAAGAGCTGCAGGATTGGGCTTTGACCCATGGTGAAGATCTGATTCCTACGACTTATGACCCCGCTGATAGCACGCCGCTATTCAGCCCGGTTGCGATCATCAGCCCCTCATTGCTGGATCAAGTGCGTGGGACAATCGAGATTCGGGGAAATGCACGTGATCCAGATTTAGACTACTTCCGTCTCGAAATCGGCGAGGGCAGTACGCCTTCGACGTGGCGCCAAATTGGCGAACGCCAGACGGTCGGTGGGGGCGATATCGTACTCGGAACCTGGGACACTAACGGCGTCCCTGATGGACTTTACACGTTGCGGTTGACGATGGTGCGCACGGACGCTACCAGTGAGTTTGCCAATCGTGAAGTGATAGTTGATAATACAGCGCCCACTGTGCGGCTGCTTTCCCCCGATCCACAGCGAACCTACAGCCAGGATCAGGATGTGTTTGTCACACTTAGCGCCGAGCCCGCCGACAATCGCCAGGTGGCATATATTGAATTCTATGCCGATGGCGAGGTGATCGGCCGGGCAACACAGGGACCGTATGAGCTTCGGTGGGAGATTCCAGCAGCAGGAGAGACGATATTCTGGGCCGTTGTCAGCGACCGGGCAGGGAACCTAACGGAAAGCGAACGCATTGCCATCCAGATGGTTCCCTGAGGATAGCGCTCAGGAAGGCAACAGTCGCTGGATCTCCTCGCGCAATTTGCTGGGCGTGATCGGTTTCAACAAGAATGATTTTGCCCCTGCATTGAGGGCATCATCCCGGACATGGGAGGCACTATATCCGGTATAGATGATCACCGGAATATGCGCCGTTTCGGGGTCTTCCGTCAACTTCTCGCAGGCCTCTAGTCCATTCATCTTGGGCATATCATAGTCCATCAAGATGGCGTCTGGCATCTCACTACGGGCAACATCAAGCGCTTCGACACCATTACGCGCTTCGAGCACTTCCCATTTGTTGCGTCTAAGTGTGAGCCCTAGAAGGGTACGCATATCTGACAAATCGTCAACAACGAGGATACGCGCCATAATTCACTTCTCCCTGTTGAGTACATGGCTTACCCTGGTCCCCCTCCACAGTATAGCCTGAAATAATCTGAAACCGTAATGCTGTGACCTGGATTATCAGGGCAGACCTTAACTGATCAGCTGGCTGATATGGGCAATCAATTGCGAAAAATCGAGCGGCTTGGTGAGATAAGCATTTGCCCCGGCGGCCATCGCCCGATCAATCGACTTCTGGTCAGTACGGGCCGAGACAATGACGATAGGCAGGTCTTTCAGGCTGGGATCCGAACGAATCTGGCGGCATACATCGTAGCCGTCCATAAACGGCATCATCAGGTCCAGGATAATAAGCGCCGGTTGCTCGCGTCTGGCGATCACCAGACCATCCTGGCCCGTATAGGCACCCGCCGTCTCATAACCCTTCAATTGCAGGTAAGTTGACAGCATTTCGACAGTCGCTGTTTCGTCATCGATTACCAGCAGCTTTGCCATCGGAAGTCCTTTGCCTTATTGCATGTGAATCGCCGGCATAACCAAGCATCACAGGGGTAGAGTGTACCACAACTGCACATTTTTCAGGTAAGGAGTGGTCACATAAGACATCAGGACCAGATTGGGCTGGAACATCAGGGATTACTGCGAGGAAGGCGACGCTGGTGCGGTAATCAAGTGAATATTCCCAAAAGTACTGGAAACCGTGATGTTGAGCGCCGGTGCATCAGGATCGTAGGTGTCAGTCACGATTGCGCGGTCAGGTTGCTCCAAGAATCGCTGGGAGTGTCGGATGATCCGGCAGAGCGGGCCGGCCTGGATGTGGATTATCGCCGGTACGCCCTGCGGAATCGCGAGCCGGACATCACCAAACGTGGAGCGCATGAACAGTGGTCCCGTCACCTGCAGCGGACAAACGACCCGCACGTCGCCAATGCCCGAAGCAATGAAAGCCTGATTGATGGTGACATCACGTAGGTCAGCATCGATCTGACCCAGATGCGCGCTGACGAGCAAAGACCAGTGAAGATCACGGGCGATATTCATCTCCCAATCGGCAAATGAGAATAGCCATGTATTTCCACGCCGCATAGACAATGCGGCGCGGTTGTTGCGCACCACCAACGCGGGCCGTGAACGCGCAGTATATAGCCCGGTGATCAGACGGTCGGCGCGGCGTGACGCCCGCAACTTGACATCGATTTCGCCACTACTAACCTCGAGGTTGCCCGACTGGACACTGCCCCGGGTAATGCCAAAGCGCTGGGCCTGCCAGCTGGGTGCCAGGTCTCCCCGCCATAGCAACTGAATCCCAATCAAAATGAGCACAATTGGCCAGAACTCCAGTACATTGAGCGAGATCAGCATGAAATTGCTCAAAAGTAAAAGCAGGCCGGCTGCTACGAGGAGCAGCGGCCAGATGATAGGGGTTTGGCCAAGTTGTGCTCGCATTGTTTCCACCGCAGACTGGCGGGTCGCTCAGGACACCCGGACAATGCTCCAACTTTAAGCGATTTAGCGCAGGTAGTCAATCAAGAGCATGTGGGCAGATGATCGCCGTAAGCGGTTCAGTGCCTGAGCCTCCAACTGCCGGACGCGCTCGCGCGTGACACCAATCTGCTTGCCGACCTCTTCCAGGGTGTGTGTTTCGCCGTCTTCCAGACCATAGCGTA
The DNA here is from genome assembly GCA_010092845.1 of Chloroflexota bacterium. GTDB lineage: Bacteria > Chloroflexota > Anaerolineae > Aggregatilineales > J027 > J027. The sequence continues at coordinate 30,277 of JAADYW010000137.1, read as the reverse complement.
GCCGCAGAATGTGCGCCTCGCGATCCGGCAAGCGGGCCAGTACCTGTTCAAGCTGTTCACGCAATAGGTTCTGCATCGTCAGCTCATCTGGGGCCGGGCTGGCGGTATCTTCAATGAAGTCACCCAGATCGGTGTCGCCTTCTTCGTCGATGGGCGTATCCAGGCTCATCGGCCGCCGGGAGATCTCGATCAACTGATGAACCTTCTCCGGTGTGGTTTCCATGCGCTCCGCAATCTCTTCGGGGGTAGCTTCCCGCCCCAGCGATTGCTGGAGGTCAAGGGATACACGCCGCATCTTGTTCAGCTGATCACCCATATGCACCGGCACACGAATCGTGCGGCCTTGATCGGCAACTGCACGGCTGACCGCCTGGCGTATCCACCAGGTTGCATAGGTGCTGAATTTGTGCTTGCGCTGGTACTCGAATTTGCGCACTGCACGGATTAGCCCAATATTCCCCTCCTGGATCAGGTCCAGGAATGGAACACCCCGGCCAACAAACTTCTTGGCCACACTAATCACCAGACGAGAATTCGCCCGGATAAGATGCTCGCGAGCGAGCATGCCATCCTCAATGATCAGCGCCAAACGATCGCGGGTATCGAAGTCCAGCTCTTCGCCATATTCGGCCAGCTGAGCTTCAGCGAATTCGGCCGCTTCCATGCGCTTGGCCAGCGAGACTTCTTCCTCAGCCGTGAGCAAAGGAATGTGGCCAGCTTCTTTGAGGTAGAGCCCAACAACATCATCAGCATCAATGGCCTGCTGGTAACCAGCATCCTTCAGCAGGTTGGGCGTCAACAACGTCATCTCAACGCGCGTCTGGTTCTCATCTGGCAGGAGTTCTTCCAGCGCACGGATATCTATGTTCACTTCGTCCGATTCCTCGGACTCATCTACAGACGGCGCTTCGACGACAGTGATGTCAAGCTCGTTGAGTTCATCTGTCAGTTGTTCCAGCAATTCCTCTTCGTTGCGCAAGGCAGGAAGCAGCTTGAAGATGTCATCATAGGTGACAAAGCCGTTTTCTTCAGCAATCGTCACCAGTTGCTGCTGGATTGTCGTCAATTCGTTCATCGTTCCTACCGTCTGATCCATTGTCATCGTCTGTACAGTCATACTGATACTACGATTAACCTCCCTCTATAGTCCGGCTTTATTGAACGGACCTAATAAGAAAAAAAACCTACCACGACGAGGGGGGTAGGGCCAGAACACAAGCAGCGTGGCTAGTACACCCAGGTCATGGTTATGGCACCGACTCCAGCGTCGGTGTTAACTGTTCGGGTGGTGTCTGGCCGTCAAGAATGGTTGACATAAGGTTGACCAGTGCATTAACGTAACCGGCTTCGATGAGATAGACCCACTCACCCTGGCGACGTGGTTGCCCAGGGCCAGTTTCATCTACAAACACAGTGTAATACTCCTGCTGGTCGGGTGTCAACGTGCCAAAATACATGGTAAATGTCTCAATGTCGGCACCATTATATGCTTCAACACCAAAACTGACCACATATTGTGGTGATGCGGTAAGGCCGTACTGGACCAGAGAATCATCAGGCCCAAACTGGACGAGCCTTTGCACCCGAAAACTCGCTAGAACTTGTGCGCCAAATTCAGCGAGTTGAACATCAACCATTTCCTGCGACGTCCCGCGTCGAGACCAACCACCACTTCCGTCCCGTTCGAGTTCGACTGTCTGCTCAACATCGTTAGCACGAATCACGTACCACTTAATCTGAGCGGGAGTCACCCCCAGAACCTCATACGTCTGATCGACAGATGAAGTTGCAATTGCGGAAGTCTGAGCTGGTGGTGGGGGACCTTGAAACAGAACGAGCACCACCATGAGAATCGCGAAAACTGCCAATAGTATATTATATATTAAAGCACGATTCTCAGAATTTTGTTTAAACATTACAAGGACTTAACCCCTTTTAATTGCTCTCTCATCTTGCGCCCAGACCTTGCCCTAATCTGATGTCCTATGGGGCAAGAATATTTCCTCGCCGCAGGTCTTCGTACATAGTTCTAATGCCGTCGGCGTATACCCCAGACGATCAAGCCCAGTCCCAATACCGCCCCGGGCAACAAGACCAGGGTGGCAAACTGGATCCGGCTTTGCTGCTGGTCCGTCAATACCAGCGGCAGCAGATCCGGGCGATTCGCTGACTGAATGGTGGCGATTTCCGAATAGCGCGTTAGCCATTCAACGATGTTGTTCCATAGCAAGATATTACCCGCAACGCCGCTCGAGCCATCTTCAGGTGCAATGAACAGATTGGTCAACCAATCGGTATCTCCTATAATCACCACCCGAGGTTGGATATCCAGCTCCGTCTCATTGACGCGCCGCACAGCCACGCCCAGAGCAAGCGGCCCCGCGATATCTTCGCCTTCATCATAGCTAGCCAGATTGGCCAGATCGATGACCTGCAATGTCCGTTCGCCGAAGGCTTCCTGGGTGGTGAAAAGCATCACATCACGCCTATAGGCAGCCTGATTCGTCTCTGGTTCAGGTGTTTCGACCACCTCGACCGAGCGGACAAGCGGCATGATGATCGGCACCTGATCCAATCCACTTGTAACCTCAATCACCGGATTGGCGCCTGGTACAAGATTAAACTCGTTCTGTACAGAGCTGCCGCTATCAGCAACGATTGATTCCTGGAGGCGCACGCCAAATTCATTCCATAGATAACGATTGAACGGACTGTCCTCAAGGAGAAATGTATTGGTACCAATGCTGGCATCAATGCGGCCATCAATGTACGGTGGGTCAGCCAGCACCAGCATGCGACCTCCCCGCTGAATATAGGCATCAATCTTATCGACATCAGCCTGAGAAAACGGCGTCTGAGCTCCAGCTATCACAATTGCGGTAGCATCAGGCGGGATTTCATCAACGACCGGCAAGTCGAGCAGCTCTATATTGATCCCGACCTCAGGTAAGACGGTCGCCGCCCCCGAAAGGCCGATGTCGGTGGGTAGTTCCGGATCATATTCCAGGTGACCGCGAACGAAGTAGACTTTGAACTGTCCCGCCACCGCGACCCGAAGCATCGCTGTAGCCACATTTCGCTCACCGGGACTACCGATTGGCTCGACAGTGACAAGCTGGCCATCAGGACTGAAGAGCCCCAGATAAACCGGGCCGCTGCCGGTGCCCCCTCTAACCGACACCGCCCCATAGCCATATTGCCGCGCAATTTGGGGTTGTGCTTCTGGATCGACAAACTCCAGTTCCAACCAGCCATCTGCTTCTTCAACGAACTGACGCAGGAGAAACTCGGCCGATTTCCGCTCGCGCAATTCGTCGCGTGCATAGAATCCGATGATCCGGGCCTCAAAGCCAGTGCCGGCCATGCGATTGCCCAGTTGCTCGACAGCCTCTCGTGAAGGCTCGCTGATGGTGAAGAGGTTGAACTCGGTCAGGTCGGTGATGGCGTTCTGTCGCTGCGCGAAAGCGTAGCCCGTCACAGCCACGGCGATGACGACGACAATGAGGACCACCGTCCCGGTGCCATAATACACCTGGCGCCCACTCAGCCAATCGCGCAGCTCCTCAGGGGCAATCAGCACCCAGGCGCCAAGCCCCAGGACTCCGATGATCAGGAAGCCGAAACCAAGGCCACTAAGCTCGCCTTCGGACAGGAAAATCACCAGCGCGAAGAGTAATGCGAACGCGCCACCAATTGCCCCCCAACGGACCAACTTGTTAGTTGTCAGATTCGGCAGGAACCGTCGCAAGGCATCCATGGGCTAGCGCCACCTCCGTGACTCGACCAGGCGAGTCGTCATGAACAAAACCACGACAATCAAGGCGATATAGAAATACACGTCTTCCATGACGATCAGGCCACGCAAGAATGACGATGAATAGTGTGATTGGAGGCTAATAACACGCAACGACTCGACAACATCTGTACTGAGGATGGATGCAGGTACCAAACCGGCGATATCGCCCACCCACAGCATAAGCAGTACCGCCATACTCAAGAAGCCCGCGATGATCTGGTTTTCTGTGACTGCCGAGAAGAAAAGACCAATCGAGATGGTCGCGCCCCCATAGAGCCAGATCCCAATATAGGCCGCGATAACTTCGCCCGTATCCAGGCGGGCGCGCAACACGCCCGGATCGGCATCCCAGTTGGTCACCCAAAGTAATGCGATCTGGTAGACGGACGTTAGGGCCAAGATCACGGTATAGAATGCCCAGGCGCCGAAGAACTTACCCAATACCAGGTCTACATCCCGGATAGGCATGCTCATCATTAGCTCCAGAGTACCTTCGCGAGCCTCCTCGGCAAACAGGCGCATTGTCAAGAGCGGTGCAAAGAAGACCATCAGAAAAGCGAATGTACTGAGAACCAGCGTCCCTTCCGGTGGCAGCAGATTAGAAACGCGATAGTCCAGATCCGTGTTGAAGCTCAGTCCCAGCAACACCAGCACCGCGAACGCGACCATATACGCAATGGGAGATACGAAGTATTGCCGGAGTTCACGTTTGAAGATTGTCCACGAATTCCTCATGCCAGCTTATCTCCCTGCGTGTACTCGAGGAATATCTCCTCAAGGGTCACTGCCATTGGCCGAAGTTCTAGGAGCTCAAGCCCGTTTTCCATCAAGACCGCCGCCAGCCGAGGGCGTATTTCCTGGTTAGTGCTGGTCGTGACCAGAAATCCGTCTTGATACTCCGCGACGTGCCGAACACCCTTAATCGCGGTGAGCATCTTGACGATAGCCTTGGATCCAGCACGGCCTTGAATGCGCACGAAGATGCGGCTGTTTGCCTCCAGCTTCTGCCGGAGTTCGAGTGGGGCACCCGTGGCGACGATTTCGCCGTTATTGATGATGACTACCCGATCACATACCTGCTCGGCCTCAGAAAGAATGTGCGTGCTGAACATCACGGTACGCTGTTTGCCAAGGCTACGGATGAAATCGCGCAGGTCAGCCACTTGATGCGGATCCAGACCGATGGTCGGCTCGTCAAGTATCAAGACAGGGGGATCATGGACCAGGGCTTGTGCCAACCCCACGCGTTGGCGCATACCTTTGGAGATGGTCCGTATCAGGCTCCGGGCGCGCTCCGACATACCAACCATCTCCAGAACTTCCCTGGCACGGGTACGGCGGTCGGGGACGCCACGCAGCTCAGCGATGAATTCAACATAGCCACGGACAGTCATATCTGGATAGAGTGGCACTGTTTCAGGGAGATACCCGATCTGTCGCCGCACGCTGAGCGACTGTGAGAACACATCATGCCCGGCGACGGTTGCCTGGCCAGCGGTCGGCGGCATATAGCCGGTCAAAATACGCATGGTTGTTGTCTTACCAGCACCATTTGGCCCCAGGAAACCCAGAATCTCACCTTCGTAAGCCTTGAAGGATATCTTGTTAAGGGCGGTAAAATCCCCAAAGCGCTTTACCAGGTTCTTGACCTCGATCATAGCAACATCACTTTGCGTCAGGTATCGTCTCTCGGTCGATATGCTTTAGAACAGCCTGCAGAAACCACCAGGTTTTCTCGAGCGTGGCACTGTCGATATGTTGGACAGTATCATTGGCTGACTGCCAATAGGCCGGGAAAGCCTCGGCCCGAGCATATCCCATCACGGCAACTGCATTGAGCTGCCGCGACTTCAACGGCCGCGCCGGATCTGGAATAGCCAGGGGCCGCCCCATCACACCCAGTTCCGGCTGTGTGGCCGCCACGCGCGTGAGGCGATCAGCGAGTGGTGGTTGGAAGCGATGCAACGTTGCCCCTGCTGGATCAGTCAACCAACACAGCTCACCCGCCCCAACGCTTTCGACGACCAGCCACTTCGCGTTGCGCCAGGCATGACCATACTCATTCGCCAGTTCAGCCATCCCACGACCACCCAGGCTATCACAACCAGTATAGGCAATCAGCACCTCAGTATGGTGCAAAGGATGGTCAGACAATTCTTGCGCCAAGCGCAGAAGCAGAGCCACCCCAGAAGCATTGGCATTAGCTCCTGGCACAAAAGGCCCGGCCTCATCTGCAACCAGCAAGGCAGACTGCGTAATGGCCGCCATCGCCAGGATGCGACGCAACCATGACCACCCCAGCGTGGCTGGAATAAACGAAGCCCAGATGTTAAGCTTCTCGAGATTGCTGGCCGGGCGGGCAAACAGTGTCCGCCACTGCGGCAAACCAGATAAGCGTACGATATCTGTATCCAGGCGGGCAACCAATACGACTCTGTGGCGGAGCGTCTTCTGGGGCGCGATACGTGCGACAATATTGTGGCTGCGTCGCTGCGGCATGACCGTTTCCCAAATTGCCTCATGCCCGTGCTGAATCTGATTGGCGCCCCAGGCAGCGATACCACCCAGCGAGAGCCCCAGGAGCCGTAGCCACCGTCGACGATTCGATGCCAGTAGCAACCCCAACGCACTGATCAGGCCCGAAGGGCCAAGACGGGCTGCCATGCGGCCAACGCTGTAAAACGGCTGCTCACTAACAGATACACGCTCAAGTCCCTGGAGTCGTTCTTGGACAAACTGGACCGTTTCATATTCCTCTTGCGACAGCGGCGGCCGAACGCCGATTGTTTCGCATATGTGATTGATGTCTGCGATAATCTGCTTAACGGGCAAACTCATCTATTTGTCCTTAATCCGAGTCCCAGTGTACGGCTTTTTTGCGCCACAGGTGGAACTTTTAACAACTTACGTACGTCTTCAAAGCACATTGAAAACAAAATGATCTTCAATAAGGAGAAGCACAATGTGTCGCAAGCGTTTCCTGATTATAGCGAGTGTGCTGTGTCTCGTCATCATGAGCAGCACCTTGACCGCACTGGCTCATCCTGTCTCTCCCTCTGCTGACGGCAGTTCGTACCAGACTGCACCAGACCGGTCCGTATACATCCGTTCCCACCGCGTTGATGTCGAGATTACCAACCAGATTGCCCGGACCCGTATCGAGCAGGTGTTCGTCAACGAGGGGCAATTTGATGCCGAAGGCACCTACATTTTCCCCTTGCCACCCGGTGTCACCATCTCAGACCTGGTCATGTACATCGATGGCGTTCCGATTGAAGCCCAGATACTGGAAGCCGACGAAGCCCGCGAAACCTATGAACGCATTGTGCGCCAACTCCGTGACCCTGCCCTGTTGGAATACATTGGCCGCAACGCCATACAAGCCCGTGTTTTCCCAATCCCACCGGGCGATGAGCGCAAACTGGAGATTGAATACACCCAACTGCTCACCGTCGAAAACGGTTTGATCAATTATGTCTATCCTTTGCGGACCGATCATCTCTCGCAGATCCCGGTTGGCCAACTCAGTATTCGTGTCAGCGTTGAGTCAAATGATGCAATCGGGAGCATCTATTCGCCCACGCATCGCATCGCAGTTGATCGCCAGGGCGAGAAATCCTTCGTAGCTGGTTTCGAAACGGCCAACACCAAGCCAGATAATGATTTTAGCCTGTATTATGGCCTGGCAGAGGATGAAATCAGCCTGAACCTGTTGACATATCGCGAAAGTGCGGTCGAAGACGGCTTCTTCACCCTACTGGTTGCCCCACCAGTAGAAGTAGACGAGGACGAAATCATCCCCAAAGATGTTGTCATTGTACTGGACCAATCTGGCTCGATGTATGGCGACAAGTGGAACCAGGCTCGCGAAGCTGCTAAATTTGTGCTTGATAACCTGAATCCCGAAGATCGTTTCAACATCGTTGTCTTCAGTACCGGCGTGAATATCTTCGCGACTGAGATGCAGCCACCAGCCGAAACCAGCGAGGCTAAAGCCTGGCTGGACGGCCTCGAGGCGATTGGTGGTACCAATATTGATGCCGCGCTGCAGAGTGCTCTCGAGATGACCACTCCGCAACGCCAGAGCGTCGTCCTGTTCCTTACCGATGGCTTGGCGACCGAGGGTATAACCGAGACAGCGGAGATACTGGACAATGTCGAACAGCGTTCGAATGAAGATGTGCGCATTTTCACCTTTGGGGTTGGTGATGATGTTGATACCTTCCTGCTCGACACACTTAGCCAGAGCCATCGCGGCGCGTCGGGCTATGTGCGCCCGCTGGAGAATATCGACGAAGAGGTTAGCGCGCTCTATAGCAAGATCAGCGCACCAGTACTGACCAATCTTGAAATGAGCTTTGATGGCGTCGCGGTTTATGACGTCTATCCTGCTCTGGAGTCGCTCCCCGATCTCTTCGTAGGCTCACAATTGGTGATTGTTGGACGCTACCGGGGTAGTGCTGAAGAGGGTACACTGAACTTGCGCGGCAAGGTTGATGGTGAAACCCAGACATTCACCTACGAGAACCTCGAGTTTCGGGCGAACGCAGGCGGTGATTTCCTGATCCCGCGCCTGTGGGCGACGCGACGCATCGGTGCGCTTCTCAATAGCATCCGCCTTTATGGCGAAGACGCTGAATTGATTGATAGTATCGTGCGTTTGAGCATCCGCTACGGGATTATTACTCCGTATACATCCTTCCTGATTACGGAAGACGACATCCTTAGCCAAGCCGGCCGCGACCGTGCCATCGAAGAGGCTGAGGAGATAGCCGATGACCTGAGTATGGAAGCGAGCGGCGCCTCAGCCGTTGATGCCGCTGAACAATCTCGCAGCCTTTCCGAGTCCGATACAGCCGCGGCGCCAAGTGGCACCGGCGGTGCGGGAAGTGGCGGCGATGGCACTAACTTCGATGCTGACGTAACTGATGGCAGTGGCTTCCCCACCAGTGCAGACCCCAACGCTCCTGGCCCGGTCCAGGTGGTTGCGGACCGTACATTCATTTACCGCAATGGTGTCTGGATCGATACGACCTATGCGCCAGACGAGATGACCCCCGAACAAGTCGTCTTCCTGAGTGACACATACTTTGCGCTCATGGAGCAAGATGAACGAGTGGCCCAGTATTATGCTCTGGGCGAGCGCGTTATCTTCGTTCTAGATGGCCAGGCCTATGAAATCGTTCCCGAAGGCTAAATCATAACAAAACCCGAACAGCGAGCGGGCAAGTGTATCCGATGCACTTGCCCGTTGATGGTTGGCAGGGGCGCAGTCCGGGGCTACAATGCAAACGTATCGATTTCGTGACGCTCAGGAGCGTTCAAAATATGTGGTTTCCGATATGTCGCACCAAACATCTCCGCACACTGATCGTGGTGGGTATCATCACTCTGCTGACCGTCGCAGCCTGCAACGGAGATGATAATGCCAACAATGATAATGGTTCTGATGAAGGCCAACCACGCCTCTATGACTGGGATCGATCAGCGGATGCGATCCTGATACGGATTGACGAGGTTCCACTGAGCGAGCGCGAGGCCTACCGGATTAACACAATTCCGCTATGCTCCATCTGGGGTAACGGTCGTATCATCTGGTCCAACAACGTCATCGACACCAACGAAATCCTTGAAGGCCGGCTCTCCGACGAAACCATTCGCGGCTTCATCGAGGATCTGATTGGCTATGGTTTTTATAGCTGGGAAGAGGATATTATCCCGCCGGTTGACGAAGACCTGACTCTGCAGAGCATTACCGTCAACCTTTATAGCGATCCACGCACCGTAGAACGCTACGGCAACTGGCCCGGGCAGTCCTTTGATGAGATTGTGACCCTCTGCCATAACCTGGCGGAAGAGCGCGCCCAGTTTGTCCCACTTTCTGGGGGATGGGTGAGCGCCTATCCCATCGAATTCGATACGGCGTACAAGTCGCAGGAATGGCCCCGTAATGCCCCCTTCACTATGGCTGAACTGGCCGCCAGCGAGACTCCGTTCTGGGTTGAGGGCGCCTGGGCCGCGGAACTATGGCAGTATACCCGCGAGGTCAGCATCATGCAGGTTACTGAGCGTGGTGAGGCCTACGAAGTTGCCATGCAAGTCCCGGGTATCTCACGCTCCTCACCGCCGCCGCCGCCTGATTCCGGGCAAAGCGATAACCAGGAGGATTAGCGAGGCATCATCTATCGGGTGGAGCGTCGCATGACTCGTCAAAGTGGAGGCGAAAGACGCGCATATTGCCCTCCGCCCCCGCTTCCTTGATATAGGGTTCGTTCGTCGAATAGACCAATTCCAGGCGCGGGTCATCATCCCGCGCTGGTTGTTGTTCTGGCAGCACCATCAGCCACTTGGCGCCGCGTTCGCACATCAGATCCATGAGGGCCTGGTCATCAGTTATGATGGGGATCACCTCCGGCGACACCAGCCCGGCCAGATCAAGGATTTCTCGTGGCGCATAATAACCCAACGCACCAATATCATGTACAGCCAGCAGTTCGTCGGAGGGGATGATCTCAGGGTGGTCACGGATCCATTTTGCTGTTTTTACCATCTCGGTGTTGATGATCCGGACATCACGACCATATGCTTGCCCGCCAAGCCACCAGAAAGCGGGCACGGATAGAACGGCACTAATCGCAACCGTCCGTGTGATGACACGTTTGAAGGCGGTGGTTTTGCCCGCATCAACTAGAAGATACATCCCCCCAGCAGCATAAATGAGCAACGGTGGCAATAAAGGCATCATATAGCGGCCATGCTGATATGGAGCTGGCAGACGAAACACAAATAATGTCAGATGGGCAAACGCCCAGACCAGCGGTAGGAAGTAAAGCCACTCCCGGTGCGAGGTCCGCCGCGCAACAGCAAGCACGCCCCAGATCCCTCCCGGAAGCCACAGGAATTGTGGACCAGGTATCAGCGGGAAGACCATTCGCAGATAGCGCACAGGCAGTGACCGGTCTCGCAATGGCTCGTATTCAGCTACCTTGGCGCTAGCCGTTGTCGGAAGCAGACGCTCAACCTGAGCATAATTGTAGATTACGTATGGCGTCACGATGACCAGCCATCCCAGGCTGACCCCCACCGCCCAGAACAACGCTGTACGTGGTCGCGGATGCACGCGGCTGGCCAGCACAACAAGACCGGCCAAGCCCACCAGACCAATACCCTCCGGGCGCGTGAGAAATAGCAATCCCCCAACTGCACCCAGAACCATGCCACGCCCGAAACCAGCCCCCGGGGCCTGGGATACTGGATCCATCTCGCGCCACGATAGTGCGATGACCGCAAGGCTGAGCGTCATGAACAGCATGGTCTCCATCCCCGAAGCCGCTGCCCAGATGAGATGCCAGGAACCAATCAGCAGCCCACCCGTCACCGGGCCTACCCATGGCACCCGGGGGAAAAGCCGCTCAGCCAGGCGCATGCCGATTGCGCCAGCGCCGAACAGCGCCAGGACTCCCAGGAAATGGGCCCAGACAAACGGTGACAGACCAATCCAGTGACCAATAGCCAGCAGCGCGGTATAGAAGGGGGCTGTCGATGCGGCGGATGAATCGCCAGGGATAAATGCCCACTCCCCGGCGGTGCCCAGGTTGCGGGCATAGGTCTGGTGGATCCAGGAGTCATCAAGGGGGAAGCCAGCTTCATCCATTATGGTAGCGATCAAGACGAATCCAAGCACCATTGCCCCTGCCAGGAGGAGCAGTAGCCCATCCGCCAGCCGCGGCTTAATCAAACGGGCAGTGAGAGTCTCCCGATCGGGCAGTGATGCGGGAGATACGGACATCATCATCAGCGTCTTCTGTATCCTTGTTCAAATGAGCAATTTCCTCGAGGAAAGAGGGCGGTGCGATGTTACCTTCGATGAGTGGCTTGAAGCTTTCCGTTACATTCTGATCGATAACCAGGTGCGTCACACAGAAACGCCCGGCGATCTCTGGCACACGCTCCAGCGGTGCTTCGGGCAGGGTTACACCCCATAGGCCGGTGTGGTAATACCAGCCAGCGGGGTTGTTGACCATGATTACGGCGTCGTCGGGTAGATGTTGGGTTCGGTCATCGTAGTCCAGCGGGGCACGGCCTAACTGCGTACGCAGGCCATTGACGGATAAAGCGATGGCAATAATAACCACCGCCACCCCGAAGACCAGACGCGCTTCCTGAGGCTTCCAATTGCGCCATTGGGCCATCCTGGCAATGCCCATATCCATACCGATGACCCCGAGTGCAGCCCAGAAAGGCAGCAGCGCCGCCGAAGAATGAAACAGCCCGCCCCGGTAGCCTGGATAGGCAAAGACAAACGTCATGGCGAAGTGCAATCCCAGCGCATACCACATGAATCCCATAAGCAACTTGTGATGACGCTGTCGCCACAACGCCACCAGGGCAAACGGACCCAATAGCACGTAGTTCTCAACCGCCAGCCAGGTGCCGAAATTGGCTCCCAGGGCTTCGAGACGCGAATCCACGATATTGCCCCAGCCCCAGGCGAAGAAGTTCTGCGGAGACCAGTCCACTGGATAAGCGAAGATCTCGTTGTAGCCGCGCAAGAAGGCCGTATTGACCCCGCCCGTCGGTAGAGGCGACTCAATCACCGTCATGTTGCGGACAAACCAGGGCGCCATGACGAGCAGATAGGCCAGCAGCAAACCGGCACTGCTGCGCCAGCGCGGCAGTCCTGTTTCTTTCTCCCCACGCCGCGGCCACCAGATTACGATCAAGGCGACGACAACCAGCAGCAGCCCATCGGAACGTGCCAGGTGCGCCAGCCCACCCAGGGTGCCCGTTGCCAGATACCAACGCCACTCGCCTTGCTCGCGCCCCAGGCCCATTGTGATCAGAGCCCCGGCACCAACCAGGCCGTAAAGCGCAAACGTATCGGTTGTCAGCCAGAACGGGAAGAAGAATCCGCCAAACAGAACCAGTAGACCTGTCAACCAGAAATAGCGCTGGCTCCCGCCGAGACGGTGCCCCAGCCAACCGCTCAGTGCTACCAGGCCAACCAGAAGGAAGAGAAACGGTAACTGCGCAGCGCTGAACGTACTGCCAAGCAGAATCATACCCCCGGCGGCAATCAGTGAAGCTAGCGGCATCCAGTAAGTATGGCTGGGGGCCGGCAGCTCATCTGACAGATGTAAAAAATTCCACATATACGGCTCTGATAAGCCGTGACCGTTGGCCAGCCGCTCACCAGCGTTATAGTAGTAGTATGCATCTGCATAGCCCGGATCATCGCGCACAGCAAGGAGGATGCTACCAACCACCAGTGCAAGCGCGCTGAGAATCAGCAAATCACGCCGCATCAAGGCCCTTCCTGTCGCTCAAACACAACGGCCAGATCATCCTCATGGGCAATCCTCCATTGATCCGGTTTCTCACGCAGAAGCGTGGCCAGCGCGCTCTCATCGCGGACAACCACCAGGTTGATTGCGTATTCCTCGAGTGGCTCTTGCCACTTCTGGGCGCCCACAACCGCCCGCGTGTAGTCCTTCAAGAAATCATCCCCGTAGAGATCAGTCCGGCCATCGACAAAGACGGGATAGTCTTCGAGCACAAAGATGAAATAGCCACCCCAGTTGTAATCATTGAACATGGGACCCGGCGGGCGATGGCGTTCGATGTATTCCGCCGCCTCGACAGGTAGATACTCCTCATGCGCCTCCTGGACGCTTGAGGAGCTGAGGGTGGTGGCGACCTGAGCCAACGCCCCCAGGGACACCACCCCGAGTAACACCCAATTGAGGGTGATCATCCGGGCAGAGAGGTCGCGAGCTGGTTGGATCTGCCAGCCACGGCTTGCCAACCAGGCTTCAAGCTGGTGAGATAATAGCGGTGTCGCGACCACGGCGAAGACCGCAATATTGCGCGCTGACCATAGTGCCAGCATGGCCGTCCCCGCAGCCAACGCCAGATCAGACCAGGCTGGGCGGGCCTGAGTGCGACTGGCCAGGACAATGAGCGCCATCAGCATTATGGCAAACGGCCAAGTCCCTGGCATTTTGAAATTCGGCGACTGCCACTCCTGAATGAACAGGCTCAAGGTCTGGATCCCGGCAGTCTCGAATGGATACAGCAGCATACGGGGCCCATAGGGATTCACCGTCAGGGCCAGAATACCGCCGATCGTTGCCAGCGCGACGTTGCGCAGTTGGCGCCAGCCAAGCTGGTACTCAGCCTCCCGATCCAGCAACCGCCCGATGATCTCACCTGCCCCGAAGGCAATAAGAATAATAAACCCGATGGCAAAACCCGCATGCAGGTTAACCCACAAGACCATCAGTGCCGGTATTGCCCACATACGGTTGATGCCACGGTATTTATACAGATAGAGAATATAGAGCACAACTGCACTGAACAGAAAAGAGAACATCTGGGGCCGAGGTGACCAGAAGATCGCCGCTGTGGCGGCACCGATGACCAAGACGAACATCCGGCTATAGACATTGCCGGCGCACATCCGGTACACCAGGAGCATGCCTGCGGTAGCGAGCACTGCCGCAAAAAGGGCCAGGCCTATGGCCCCCGAGCCGGCGGGATCCTCAGTGCCGCCTGTCAAACGATATGCACCGTAGAGGACGAGTTGGGATCCCCAGCTATGGTTGACCCACGACTCGCCTCGGCGCGTATACGAAAACACATCCTCAGTAAGGATTTCGCCCTCTTCGAGCATGTATTCACCGCTACGCAGATGCCACCAGGTGTCGGTATCCAAGGGAACACGTACCGCCATCGCAAAGAGCAGGATGAAGAGTAGCCACTCAGCCAGGCGTTCAATTGTCAATCGCGGTAGAGATCGCAACCAGGTCACTCCTTATCGACATCAATGATATTTTAATGCTACATTATTCGAATGAAAACCGCATTTTAGGCTTGAAAATTCGCTGCTTTGCAAGCACAATCACTGCTATGATGTCGATTTGCAAGTCTGCAATACGGCTGTTAGCAGTCGTATTTGTTTTTAGGAAGGATGCGTTATGGCTGAAGATGTAACGCCTTCAGATACAGCAACACCTGAAGATCTCCCCGATACAGCTGGCGTACCTGAAGAGACCCTCGAGGCGCTCTGGAGACAAGCCCTGAGAAATCGGGAGCACGATCTGTACGTTGCTGCCTGGACTGTCTTTATGGAGAACATGAGCGTTGAAGTCGCAGATAAACGCTTAGCAGAGCAGAAAGAAGTCGTCATTCCGTTTCTGTTGGAGATCATCGACGATACCTATCTGTTCGAAAAAGAAGCTCCTGGTGACGGCCAGGCACCGCTGAACGCTGTCCGGCTCCTCGGCGAATGGCAAGTACGCGATGCGTTGCCCAAACTGCTCTCGATCTTGGAAGTAACCGCATCTTATAATCCGATCTACCGGCCATTGATCCAGTCCATCGGCAAAATGGGCCCGGATGTTCTGGACGACGTACTGACCTGGGTCGAAGAACAACCAGATCTGCGGTCCGAAGCGGCCGATATCTTTGTGGCAACAAAGACGACGGACCCACGTGCTTTTGATGCCGTTGCGAGTTGGCTCGAACCTGAGGAGTATGATCTGAATCATATTGGGCAGGTTCTGATCGATCTGGATGCGGGGCGCGCTGTCGATATGTTGCGTCAGTTCTCACAGGATAAGAACTTCTCCAAAGAAGATCGGAGCACGCTGCGCGACTTGCTCAAACGTGCGCGGCAGGTCGTCAAGCAGGAACAGAAAGCCACCAGCAGCAATTAGCCGCCCGGCATGAGGCATGCCTGACAGCTAGGTACCTGAGAAAGATAGCATCTTGCCAATGGTACGCAGGATAATAAGGGTGTCTAGAAACAGAGATCGGTGCCGGATATAATAGAGATCGTATTGCAGCTTGACAAGCGCATCTTCGACAGTGTTGCCATAGGCGTATTGGACCTGGGCCCAGCCTGTTGCACCCGGCCTAACGACCAGACGCGTGCGGTAAAATGGGATCTGCTTGGCTAATTGATCGACGAAATGGGGCCGTTCTGCGCGGGGACCAACCAGACTCATCTCTCCTCGCAGGATATTGATGAACTGGGGCAGCTCATCCAGGCGTGTCTTGCGTAGAATACGGCCCACACGTGTGATTCGTGGGTCATCACGGCGCGCCCACTGCGGTCCGGCACGCTCAGCATCGGGCACCATCGAGCGGAGCTTGATGATTCTGAAGGGCTTGCCACCTTTGCCGAGGCGTTCCTGAGTGTAGAAAACTGGCCCTTTCGAATCCAAACGAATGGCAAGCGCGATAAACGGCAAGAGCAATCCAAAGAGCAGCAACCCCACACACGAGAATACAATATCAATTACGCGCTTGAGTGCTTGAAAAGGGCTGAAGAAACCGTGGGCCTCCAGCGGCAGGATGATCTTCCACTCATCTTGGCCAACATGCTCAATAGGCACCCGCCCGGTCACTTCTTCGTACAGCAATGGCATCGGGACAACCGTGATCCCCTTTTCATAGCAATCCATCACACTCTGAAAGACGTCCCCATTGAGTGGGGCATCATCCGCCAACACAATCTCCGAAATGGCCTCTTGTTGCACGATCTCCGCCAGGTTGCGGCCACTGCCCAACAAAGGAACCATCTCCGTAAGCGTATCGCGCGGATCGAAGTCAGCCACCAAACCAACAACAGCATATTCCCCTACGGCTTCATCGCGAAGCGTCTCAACAATTGTCCGGGCCGCCCACCCTGTCCCGACAATGACTGCCCGGCGCTGAAAACTGGTCCGGCTGGTCACCAACAGCCAGAATACCGAGCGCCACAGAATAATATACAGAAAAGACAACACACTATAGTAGAGGATGAAGAGGCGTGGCAAGGCATCCCGTGGTGAGACGAAGAAGATCACCATATAGACCAGGAGTAGCTGGATATTGATCTGCAGCAGTTGTCGCAGACTTCGCCAGATATTGCCAGAAACACGCCAATAATAGAAATTGTTGACATTGGCCAGCAACAGCCACAACAGGGTCAAGATAACGATCCACCAGCTATTGCGCAGAATGAAATCGCCCTGGAAGTATTCATCAGCAACATACGCCCAGGCGGCCAGCGCAGACAAAACGGCCAGAATAACGCTGATCACATCACCCGTGATAAACAATGCCCGGCGCTCAGAAATCCTGAGCTGTACTGACTGGCGGGCACCTGGATTAGCCGTTCCATTCATGGTAGCGCTTCCTGATCTTCAGCCTGCGCATGAATCGTTGCGGCCGAACCGCGCACGCGCATTGCGGCCTGACCACGGAGCAAACCAAGGGTGACGATAATAACCGTGGCGAACAAAGCGACCAAACTCGTAGTGATCCCGGCTTCGTTCCAGCGCGGCGTATAGGAAAACGTGACATCGGTATCTCCGGCGGGGACGATGACAGCTTGGAACGCAAGGTTGGCACGATAGATCTCGGCTTCATCCCCATCAACCCGAACTTCCCAGCCCGGGTACCAGGTATTGGCGACAACTAGGTAGCCGGCACCATCTGCTACCACGCGGTATTGGTGCTCAGTGGGTTCCTGAGAACGAATAATAACCTCTGCCTGCGAAAAAGCCGTGGCTGCTTCTTGTTCGGGAGGCGAATGCTCCTGCAAAATGACAAGTTGCTCCGGATCCCAATCTGTGGACTCAAGAAGCGCCAGCGCTGACGTATCATCTTCAACCCAAACGGCTTGAGGCACTATCCAGTAGGCTGGTGGCGACGCTGTAGCCAGCGACGTATGCGCCTCCGGGCCGGTTTCCCACCCGGCGGGTGTTATCTCACCGTATACACGCCCAACGCCTGCAGCCCGCAGGAGTGGCGCAGCCCCCGGGCCAGCTTCTTCGATCAAATCGACATAGCGCCGGTGTATGTCTGGTTGCAGCGGGTCAAAATTGTTCAGCAGAGACACACGGTCCAGGATGTTCAGGTTTGGTAGCAGCGACGTGCGGACATCAGTCCAACGACCAGTGGCACGGGTGTAATCATCCAGATCAAAGAACTGTTGGAACTTGACCTCTTCCTCATAGTCCTGCAGCCAATAGAGGCGTGACGCAGGTTCACTCACGCTGAAGCTCCGGTTGTAGAAATCGTCGGGTACCGTAGGGTTCAAACCGGCAACTGCCCACGCCAAGTCCGCGGCTACAACAATCAATACCGCAGCCTGCCAATAGATCCTTTGCCGGCCACCTGTTGCTGCTGGCTGGGTCAGTGTCAGGACACCTGTGGCGATGGTCCAGACACCCAGCATGACGAAGGCCTCGACGAAGACCGCCAACGTATCGGGGTCGATAGCATCTTGAACCAACAGAATAGCTAAAGATGTACCAATCATCGCGATAGCACCGGCAATCGCCAGCCGTGTCCAGAAGAACGTCCGCTGATTGCGATTCCAGTTTCCGACACCAATCCCGGCAAGGATTGACAACCCAAAAGCCGGCCAGATAAGCCAGCGCACGGGTTGCCGAAAACTGTCAAAAGTGGGCACATACTCAACAAGAAAACGGTAAAAAGGGCCGTAGCGCCCCAACGCCAACAGGAAGCCGACCAGGCTAAGCGACAGCCAGAATGGGACTGACCGAAACGCGGGATGATGTGGCAGAAACTTGCGCCATCTCAGCCATCCCAACACCGCAAAGACGGCCGAGACCAGTGGAATAACACCGATATAGGCAGCATCCTCAAAATAAGTCCCGCGGCCAGGCGTCAGGTAAGAGCCATCAGCCGGTGTGCCAAAGAAGTTCGGCAATAACAGTGTGATCGCGCGCAACGGCGCGTAGGAGAGGTTGGTCAGTTCATTATAGGACAGACCACTTGCGCGCTGGGACTGTTGGAGGTACTCCAATGTCAGCGCCAGTTGCCAGCCGGCAATTCCAGCGCCAAGCAGCAGTCCTATTGCGGCCAGCAGTAGGCTCTTGGCTCGGCTGCGCCAACTGACAGGTCGTAAAGGGCCGCTGACGTACCACATCGCAAAAAGTCCCAGACCCAGAAATGCGTACCAACTCGTCTGGGCATGTCCCGCCAGCAATTGAAGCCCTACCACCAGCGCCAGCAGGCCAAGATCCAACATGCGCCGGCGCTCCATTACGTTGAGCGTGGCCCAGAATAGCCACGGAATCCAGGCGGCGGTATTGGCGGTCGGAAATGATCCCAGACGAGCGAGCGTGTAGCTTCCCATTGCAAAGGCCAGGACGCTGATCCCTCGCCCTAATGGTGAGATACCCAGCCGCGTTGTCAGGTTCCAGGTACCGAGGCCAGCCCAGAAGACGTGGAGTATCGCCACGAGACCCATCGCATGCGCCGTGGGAAGGATGATATACAGCCAATTGGGGGGATAGACTATGGCGGCCTGGTAATTAGCCATCAGGGGGGCACCAGCACCATTATAGGGATTCCAGTAGGGCATCTGCCCATTTGAGATCTGTTCAAACGCCAACCATCGCCAGGGATAGAACTGCAAGGACGGCAATCCCCAGAATAAAACTTCACCCAGCAGCAAACGGTGAAACAGACCCCCCAGTGCGGCCCCCATTATCACCATAATGGCCCAGCCGGAGATATCACGCCGCTGCATCACGGTTGCACCTCATAAATCTGGTATCCATTCTGATCATATATCAGAGTCAACGTCGCAGCCCAAGCCGGCATTTGATCAGTGTTGGCAAATTCTCGCTCCAGCGGCCCATAAAAGACATACTGGATGTCAAACGTACTATAGAGGCTCACTTGTTCATCGAAAGACAGCCGCTGGCTGAAAAAATCTTCGACAGTCTGTCCTTTCTCATCTGAATGGAGCGTTTCTGGCCCATGTCCCAAAAAGGGACGCAGATCGGTAACCACCGGCAAAAAATTCCCCGTTTCCATACTGCCCATTACTACAGCATCTTTCGGGGCCCTGGCGGCCAGCCACTCCATTGCAGTCACCTCGGCCTGCGGACGGAATACAGGGCGTTGCGGATTAATTACGCCCAGATAGACACCCAATAGGATAAACAAGCTACTGGTAACCAGCAACGGCAATACCGCCATCACCAGCCGCCGCGAGATGCGTCGATATGATAGCCCTAGCGACCGCGCCAATGGTACTGTCAGTAGCCTTAAGCCCATCACTGCCAGTATGGCCAGTGGAACGATTACGCTCTCTAGCAGGCGACGTTGGACATTGACGGGTATGTAGACAAGAAAGGGGACCACCAGTATCCACGCAACAAGTAACACATACCGCGGATCGCGACAGTGCTTTTTCCACGCCCACCAGCCGCCACGAGCAGCCAGGATGCCCAGGATTCCGTAAGCCAGAAGATACTGCAGCGGATGAGGAGATGGCACGTAAATTTGCTCCGAAAGTGTTGCAAACGTTTCATCCTGGCTAAAAATCCAAGCATAATAACCGAAGAGTGGCAATGTGATCGCAGCTGCCGAGCCGCCGCGGAGTGCAAAGCTCCACGGCAGTGACCGCCATCTGAACCAGAGGGCCAAACCCCATACAGCCAGCAAAACATAGATCAATGCTAGATAAAATGCCACGCTTAGCCCTACGCCGAGCCAACAGGCACCGGCGAATGTCACCCAGGGCCCCCAGCGGCGCCAGCCAGTGAGGCACATTGCACGGAAGAGGGCCAGGAAACCACCTAATAGCGCCAGCCGGCCTAAGATAATATGCGGCAAACCCAAGACAATTAAGGTCGAAAACGCCTCGGGGATGTAAAAGCCTGGCGGTAGCGTTCCCAGCCAGTCACGCTGCCCCAGGAGCGCCAGCAGCCAGCCCAATCCTTGCCCTAGAAAAACGATCACCAGGGCCAGAAAACGCGATGCCGCCGAAGGGAGGAAGATGGCGATAAGCCAGTAGGTCACTATAATCAGCGGCGGGATCAGGAGAAGACGCATTGCATGATACGTGATGATCAAACCGGTTAAGATCGCGGGGTCATCTTCCTCAATAAACAATCCCAGGATATGCCCTGCCGCGATGTAAGGTAGATACAGCAAGGGGGCGCCAGCGTGATTTTCGGGAGTCATGAAGAGATGAAACGCCCATTCGCCGCGAACACCCAGCCGGATCTTGCCTAGATAGGAGTTGCCATCCTCGACACCAAAAACGAAGCCGTTAAATACCCACTCGCTACCCTGGACAAGCCACCCCAGCACATACGGCAACGTTGTGACAATAAGCAAGACTAGCGTAAAAATGGCCACCCATTGCCATTCTCGCCTGGTGATGCGGGCAGCAGGCATTAGCTGCTCAGACCGTTTCTCAGAGCCGATGTCCATAAGTTGCCGCTGGATTATCGCAATTCACGGAGTGTGTACAGCGTTACGTCACCAAACGTCTTGATCTGCTCGGGGCTTATCTCTTCCTCTTCAAACATATACGCGATGCAATCCTGGTACTCGCGATCCGGAGTGTCTTCCCGGGCTTCAAGGGCAATCTCGCGTTCTTTTGGCCCCCAGACCACATAGGTAATACTGAACCCCACCTCTTGGGGAGAAAGCACCGTCGCGCAATCCCGCCCACTGAAGAAATCCTGCATCAATGTTTCGAGCCGATCTGCAGGGACACTCTCAAAGGGATGGCCATAGACGACCCGAAGATTGGTGCGCGCGGGTATCCACAAGCTAATCTTGGTCGCAGCCAGAACGACTTCGTCTTTGGTGCCAACTTCGTCAAGCCATTCATAAACATCGACATAATCTTGCTCAACAACAATACCGACATCAGCACCGAGTTCCTGGTCAGCCACCGTTCCTACAAGGGGTATGCCAAGGGCCAGAATATTACTTGGCAGCATAAGAACAAAAGCCAGAACCAGCGTTAGTGGGCGCCATCGCGGGGCGATCCGTTCATACCAGTAATCTTCGACGGCACGCACCGCAAAAAAGGTTAGCGGAATGATCAACCCGATGAAGAAGCGGCGCTGTAGCTCATAAGGTGCATATAATGCCACACTGTTGAAGACCAGCCACAACAGCATGAACTGATCCCCATCACGCTCGAAACGGCGCACAGCACGGAGAATCCCCGGTATGGCAATCACCAACAGCACACCAAAACCGAGAATTGTGAGCAATATACTCGGAGACTCCGTCACATTTTGCTGATTGAACTCGCCCATCACGTCATTGGTGCTGAAGACAAGCCAGTAGTAGACGCCTATTGGCAGCGCTGGCAGCCAGATCATTGATCCCCAGCGGATTTCATGCCACGGGATCTCACGTTCGCGCAAGGCGGTAATCAGGATCATCAATATCAAGGCACCAGCAATACTAGCGAGGGCGGGAGGCTGGATAATCGCCAGAATAATCGATATCACCAGGACAAAAAGGCCCCCATTTTCCGCCCGTGGAGCTTCGTCGTAGCCGGGGCGCAACACCTCTAGGAAGATTCCAGCCAGGAAGGCCAGGCAAGCGATACTGAGTGGGAAATGCGGGTTGGCATAGGCAGCATAGAGCGGGAATGCTTCGGGAATACTAAGGTCCGGCGGCAGATTATCCGGATCACTGACGAACAGAATCGCTAACCAGCCCAAACCTGAAGCAACGGAGGTCAGCATGAAGAAGAGTCGCCGTGGCCGTAACCTACGCCAGATATGCGCGCCCAACCAGTAAAACGAAGTAAACATCAGCAAACTGGTAGCTATACGCGCCAGATGGAAGATGACAACAGCGGAAAACCCCAGGAACCGTGCAACATGCCCCAGCAATAGGTAGAAGGTAAACAACCCCGCCGCTTCATGTTCTTCAGGCGTATAACGGAGCTGGTATAACCAATTCCCTTCCATGCCCTGTTGGATCTTCGAGAAATAGGTTGCGCTATCCTGCGGATTGGCCAGCGCCCCCATAAAGGCCCAGTCGCTATTGGAAGCAGCCATCGCCCATGCATAGGGTACCAGCGTTAGCGTTACAAGAACTCCAGCCCAAAAGGCGACCCAGCGCCACTCATCGGTTGAAACATCTGCTCGTTGAAGCGGTTGCATCAGTCCCCTTTTCCCAATCTGACCTATGGTCATCCGTACCTGACAGGTTGGTCCGGCGACACGAAAATACTATAACTATAAAGGCCACATTAATAGATTGCTATGATATGACCATGACTTAATTATATGCGCCTTTGACGTGTGTTGCACCCGATGGCGTATCCCTGACAGCGGCGTTTGGTTTCTGATTCCTGCGTGTAGTATAATAAGCTCCAGTTAAAATGCGAAATTGGACATAACTACTCTATGGATCACCTACCCAGTACCCTTTATGCTATTCAAACCTATGAACTTGCTGTTGATGAAGACCGCAGTCGACTAGAAGATATTGAACAAGCACTGGCTCATGATCCGGCTGTTGCCTCAGCTCAATCCACGCTAGAAACCAGCCAGAAAGACCTGCATGCCGCTGAAGCCGATGTCCAGAACCTTGAGCTCGAGATTGCAGGCTTAACTGAAAAGATTCAGGAAGTTGATACGCTCCTCTATAGCGGCGAGATCAAGAGCCCCAAGGAACTACAAGAACGTCAGGACGAAGTTGATTCCCTGCGCCGCCGGCTGGCGACTTTGGAAGAGACACTCGCTACAGCGAAACAAGTGCGAGAAGAACGGCGCGATGCCCATCGCCAGGCAGAAGCTGACCTGGCGGAGGCGAAAACCAATCGTGATACCTCAAGCAGGTCCATGCTGGCCGAGCGCAAAGAACTCGAAGCACGTATCCAGTCAAATCTCAAGCATCGTAAGGCGATCGTCAAAGCTGTACCAGACAAAATGCTCAAAATGTATCGCACGATGCGCAAACGTAAGAATGGCCAGGCCGTCGCCAAACTTGAAGGGGCGACCTGCACTGCGTGCAAGATCGAGCAACCCAGCTCCGCGATCCAACAGATTCTGCAAGATGATGAGATCGTGACTTGTGTGGGGTGCGGGCGCATCTTGACCAGTCGCTAGAAAAAGGGCAGCTTATGGACTTCGATCTGGTTTCATTTTTGCTGGGCTTTGGGAGCGCCTCTGGGATCTCCTATGGCCTGTGGCGCTATCGGGAGCGTCTCCGGACGTTGCAAGAGGCTGCTGAGGAGCAGGCGGAGGGTGCACGCGAATTCCTGAAGCGGTCCGTCGACGCCCGCTATGCCCAGGTTGTCACCGCCTATCTCCAGCGTTATCATCTCAGCGGTGCTTACACCAACCTTTCGGAAATCGTCCATGAGCCCCATCTTCTGCTGGATAGTATCCTTCCTGATCTACCCGACGAAGAAGATCAGGACCCAGACGCTCACCAGGCTATCATTCCGCTCGTTCACCGATTCCCTGAGGTCTACGCCGAGTACAATCTCGAAAACATTCCGTTGAGCGATGTTCTGGTGGGGGATCCCCATGTTGCTATCCTGGGCTTACCTGGGATGGGCAAAAGCACTGCTCTGGCAACACTGGGCCTCATGGCTTTGGATGAGATTTCATTCGAAACGTCCGAGGACCGCGACATGCGCGCACTTGAGGGCGAGTATGAAGGATTATCCGATGTCGAGCGGGCACAGCGTCAGAATGAGCTTGCTGAGGCACGACAACGCGCCGTTGAGAAGCTCCGTATGGTCCAGGACCGTGACGACGTTGAGACTCTGGCCGGGCATGGGCCAGAAATCACCACGCTCTTCCCTGTCTTTCTGCATCTTGGCGACATTGATCTGGATTTGAATATCTATGGGACCGAGGTTGACCCCGCCGAGCCAGTAGTCCGTGCGATCCAACGCTATGTGAGCCTGCTAACCGCACAGAGCATGGCACCGCTCATCTACCAACAACTTGCTATCGGTAATGCACTGGTCTTGCTCGATGGCTTTGAAGAGCTAGCCTCGTCTCAGCAAGCACAGATCTACCAATGGCTACAAAGCTTCTTGCAAGCCTATGGCCAGAACCGCGTGATTATCACCGGGCCCGCGAGTGGCTATGATGCACTGCTCCAGCTAGGTTTTGCCCCGACAATCATCAAGCCGTGGTCTGAATATGAGACGAGTACGTTTATCCAGCAGTGGATAACCAAATGGCCATCGATCCTCGATGCTCAACAGCAGAAGAAGAAAGTCTCGGCTAGCCCCCCCGTCGACCAACAGATCGTACGCCGCCTGATGGCCGATAATCGCCTGCGGATGCCAATGGAAATAACGGTCAAAATCTTGGCAGCTCTCCTCGGCGACGAACGCACAATTGGCCTCAGAGGTGCCTACGAACGCTATACACGCGACACGCTCCCCGATCAGGAGTATAGCCCGGCCATTGTTCGTGAGATTGCCCGCGTCATGCTGGATCGGGACATCATCCTCAAGCAGGAGCAAATCGTCGAGATCGTCACCAAGTACCTCACGCCAGCGGAGGAGGACGCGAAGCCGGTCTTAAATATCGACCAATTCACCAAAGACTTGTTCAGCAAGGACCTCTTTGTCAAGCGTGCGGGTAACACATATGATTTCCGGCATCCGCTTATTCGGGCCTATTTCGGTGCAGAGAGCCTTATTGAGGATCATCCTCAGCGGGTGGCCGAAGTTGCGCCTCAGGCCAACTGGCACACGTCCCTCGGGATTGCAGCAGCCGATCTGGACCTTACGCCGGCCGTCCATCAGAAGCTCTCTAGCGCACCCGACCTTCTCTTTTCGAGCCGGTTTTCGATTGTGCGTTGGGTGCCAAACCCACCACCACATGCCCGTTGGCGCGGCGAGCTTCTGAAGCGATTGGGTGCTGCGTTATTGGCACCTAGCCAATATACGATCCTACGCGAACAAGCCCTGGGGGGACTAATTGCTTCCCGCGATCCCAACGTAGCGGTTGTCCTCCGTCAGGCGATCCGGAGTGGTAATCCTGAGCTCCGCCGCTTGGCGTGCATCGGGCTGGGTGCAATCGGCGCAGAAGAAGCGCTAGCTGACCTCCGGCCGATGCTGGTCGATGATGCTCGTGAGGTACAGATGGCGGCAGCCAAAGCCCTTGGCGCCGTAGGGACTGAAGCCGCACTTGAGATCATGGTACAGGGTCTTCTGGAAGGGGATGATTTGCTGCGTCAGGTGATCGCCGAAGCGCTGGCGGGTATCCCCGGCGAGGGCGAGGGTATTCTGCATGATGCAGTTGAGCATGAGGACATGCAGGTGCGCCGTGCCGCTGTCTTCGGGCTAGCGCGGATCCCGGCGTCATGGGCGCTCCTTTCACTTTACCGGGCCATGTTGGAAGACAGTCAATGGTATGTTCGGTCGGCGGCTGAGTACGCTTTTGCACGCGCCCGTGCTCCTGAGAAGAGTGGCCCGCGGCGCCATCTGCCGACCCACCAGCTACCCTGGCTGGTGCAATGGGCCACGGCCCAGGGCGAGGCCGTCCCTGAAGGCGAAGGGGGCCAGCAGATGCTGATCCAGGCATTACAGCACGCGCCCACGCCAATCCGTGTAATCGCAGCGCGAACATTGGGCAAGCTCGGAATACTCAATGCAATCAAGCCGCTCTATCTGGCGCTAACAGACCAGGATGAAGCAGTCCGCACGGCTGCCTATGATGGCTTAGGTCGCTTGCAGGAACGTGTTACGCGGCCCTTGCCGGCCATAGTCTGGGTTCAGTGAGGTACGCTTTGCCAAATCAGATCGAAGAGAGTTCACTGGATCCGATTGCCAAGCATCGGCGCGATCTATGGTTACAGATTATCCTGCCGGTCATGATCCCTGCCGGGGTCATCATCCTCACGTTGGTCGTTCTGTTCACCCTGGCTGTCGCCGGCACACTGACGCCCGAACAGGTCAATACAGTGTCCAATATCTTGCTAACGGTCTGCATACTGTTCCCGCTGGCACTCCTTGCGATCTTGTTGAATGCAGCCTTCATTGCAATGGCATGGGGAACGGGCCTGATTTCCCCCACCGTTACACCCGTAATCCGCCAGGTACGGCAGGGGGTCCAGCGCGTGACAAACTGGGCACCCCATCTCGCCGATCTATCCATGCGCCCACTTATCGCTATCAATGCTCGTTGGACACGCTGGGAACGCTTTGTCACCTTGGCGCTGGGAATGCGTCGAGCAAAAACGGAACTTGGTGATAAAGTTGAAAATACCAGCGAGGCACAATACAATATCCGGCATGAAAATGCGGAAAATACCAGGTAAGCAATGAGCAGCCAGACACAAGGTAACAGAAAAATGCAAACATATATTCGAGGGGGCCTCCTAGGCCTGGTTGTTGGCTTGCTGGCAGCCCATCTTTATACACGAGCTGCCGAGGAAACGAACGCCAGCGAAGGCGCTGTCAAGGTCGGGGCGATGGACATCGTGAAGGTCAGCCTCGCAATCCTGACGCTGGTCCGCCAGATTACCGAATTAGGCACTGGCAACAACAAATAGCCTCAAACCGAGACACATTGTCCCATACATCACGACCACGCCATTGCCTCGCTGGGAAATGGGTCACATTGAGCTGGAGCCTGCGTGTGATTGCCCTGGCTGGCCTAATACTAATCTGGGCACAGCCAGCACATCCACACCAGATGCTGCTTCCTGTCAATACCAGCCAAACCGTCACGCTTGACCCCCCTCAACAGGTACAGACAAATGACCCGCGGGTCTGTGTTCATACGCGCCTAATTGATGAAGTACAGGAATACAAGATCCAGGAGACGCTCAGGCTGGTGCGCAAGATGGGCGCCTCGACGATAGTTGACCTCTTCCCCTGGGCCTATGTAGAGCGTAATGAGGGTAGTTACGATTGGTCACGAACCGATCTGATTGTGAAGCATGCTGAGAATCAGGGGCTGCGTGTGATCGCACGGCTGGGCTTGGTTCCCCTCTGGGCCCAACAATCGGCGGATGAATCGATCGTGACCACGCTTAACTATCTACCTGAGGAACGTTTTGGTGATTTCGCCGACTACGTAGGGGCTTTCGCCGAACGCTATCGCGGCCGGGTCGACCATCTGATCATCTGGAATGAGCCAAATCTCAACTTCGAGTGGGGTGGCCGCCCCCCGGACCCGGATGCCTATACGCGACTGCTGGCTCTGGCGTATGAGGCGGCTCACGCGGCCAATCCGGATGTCATCGTTCTAGGCGGCGCACTCGCGCCGACCCTGGCGGCGCCCGGCGGTGCGCAAGGCGGTTGGAATGATCTGGACTTCTTGCGCGAAATGTATGAAGCTGGTGCGGGGGCCTACTTCGATGGCCTGGCCGTGCACAATTACCCCTTTGAAGCCCCGCCAAACACCCCGCCAGATCCAGAAGAGCTAAACTTCCGCCGTATTGAGTTATGGCGGGCGATCATGGTCGAGTATGGGGATGCTCAGAAGCCGGTCTACATCACCGAGACTGGCTGGAACGACCACCCGCGCTTCGTCTACGGGGTATCGCCTCGCCAGCGTATCAACTACACTTTAGAAGCCTATGACTTCACCCAGGAGGCCTATCCCTGGCTGGAAACAATCTGTTTGTGGCAATTCCGGCTTCCCGCACCGACCAATAGTTACCCGGACTACTTCACGCTGGTCTCCACAGAATTCCAGGTCAAACCGATCTACACTGCAATCCAACGCTATGCCAGCGGCTGGGAAGAAACGGAATAATGCTCAAGCGCACGCTCTTGTCAATGCAGACGCTCGTCTTTGGCAGCTTGAGTATCATTATTGTAGCCCTATTAGGTGGAGGGTGGGCTTTGCAAGGAGATGGCACAGGGCCAGTCGACACGACCTGGCAACGCCTTCAGGAGAATCCGGTTATCGTTGTCGGCGTTGATCCTAATCTGCCACCATTTGGCATCCATGACCCGGCCGGGCCGAGAGGGCTGGACGTTGATCTCGCCAATGCGCTCGCCGCCGAAATGGGTTTCCAGATACGGTTTGTGCTATTGAGCTATGATGGTATTTTTGACGCCTTGCTGCGCGGTGATGTGGATATGGTTATTGCCGCACTCAGACCCGATCCTCACCGTACCGACCACTTCCGCTACAGTCAGCCATATTTCGATGCGGGCCAGGTCTTTGTCGGTCCGGCAGGAGAGCAATTGCCCACTGGGTTTGCTGCGTTGAAACGTCAGACCCTGGCTGTTGAATTCGCCTCGGAGGCCAATGTCGAAGCGCGGCAATTCCTGTCCTCAAAGCCGGGAGCTTTTCGCCTTCTAGAGAGTGTGACGGCCCGAGAGGCGATGGTAGCTGTCGTCGAAGGCGCAGCCGATTATGCCCTGGTCGATACTGTCACAGCGCATTTGACCGTTCAAGAATACCCGGCCCTCCAGGTCAGCCGGGAAACGGTCGTGCCCGATCCTTATGTTGTAGCCATACGTCGGAGCGACTGGCGCCTCTTCATGGCGGTAGAAGAGGCGCTGGCAACGCTTCGCCACAAGGGCGTGCTTCAAGACATTATCGACCGCTGGCTAAAAAGCCCGGTTCAGTCCAACTGAAGATCGCCACTGGTTTGCAATAGCAACTGCTCCAGGGCTTCATCCAGGTGCACCGAGCCGATTGGTGCCAATGACCACGATGGGGGCAACGTTGAGACCGGTGTAACCGGCTTCAGAATATAGATCATGTTCTGGTCAATCACCCCATTGTCAGAAGAAGTATGCACCAGTTGGGGCGGCTCAAAGCCGATATCGACGACTCGTTTGTCGGCATTGCGGCGCGTGGGTTCAACTTCAATACCTGCTCCTGATTTCAAATAATCACGAACCGCCTCATAGGGAAGACGTCCCGGCGGCACATCAATGGCCGGGAAATCATCCTCATGTTGGAGCACCTGGCCATCTTGGACCACTACCGGTGTCACCACATAGTGGATTGCCTCTGGTGCCCAGCCCATAGGATGGCCGTATAGCGGTGGGGGGTCCTGGATCGCGTGCTGGATGATCTGTTGAGCCTGGGCCACACTTTCATCAAGACAGCCATCACGATTAACGATCACATGATCGTATTCAGCGGCGAAGCTCATCTCGAAATCAGCGCGGCGCAAGCGGGTCTGGAGGTCGCGCTCGCTGCTTACATCAGGACGTTCTCGTAAGCGCTCTTCGAGAGTCGCTTTGTCAGGTGGCTGCACAAAGATCAGAACGACATGTCCGTTGAATTCTTGCTTGAGAGCCATCGCGCCCAGGACATCAACATCTGCAACGCGAATCTGATGTTCTCGAATGATTTGCTGCACAGTGCGTCTGGGTACACCATAGACCCCTTTGTCATGGATAATTTGCCACTCAATTAACGCCTTATCCAGAATAAGCTGGCGAAATTCGGCCTCATCGACGAATTCGTGCTCCCGGCCTTGCGCTTCGTTATCACGCATCGCGCGCGTGGTCGCCGTAGGAAGCTGCTGCAGATACGTCTCAGAATCCATAACGGTGTCCATGATGGTGTTCTTACCGGCACCCGAAGGCCCCGAAAAGACAAATAGTAAACCATGGGCAGGTGGCTGCATGGGTATACGGACCTGGCTTTCTACACTATGGATACTTTGCAGATGACTTAACCAGTATTTTACCAAATCCCGCGTTGGTAGACCTGTAGAATTCGGTAAGAAACACAACTCGCC
>JAADYW010000136.1 GCA_010092845.1 Chloroflexota bacterium | reverse complement strand
GATCGCCACAGGAACCATTGTGTTGACGAGTGTTGAAGTTATTTCGGCAGCAATGGTCGCCTTGGCGAGCCCTCACCTGGGGACTGACTTGGCGGTGGCCCTGTTCGGCCGTAACATGATCCCACCTCTGCCGCTATACATGCTCTCAGCAGGCAGCACTGCCATGATCGTCGTTCTGTTGCTTGTTGAGCTGAGCCAGCATTTTGGCTCCAGCCGCTGGTGGCGCGTACTGGCAACTACGGGGCAATTTGCATTGACGCTGTATGTTGCCCATATCGTTATCGGTATGGGCATCATCCAAACGCTGGGCTGGATCGATAGTGGACAACCGCTGGGACTTGCTACCCTCTATTCACTGGCATTCTACGCTGGCTGCATAACGTTCGTAGGGCTGTGGCATATGAAGTTCCAGCGGGGGCCATTCGAGGCCCTCCTGCGGCATATCACGGATTGACCTCTTGGCTTGCGGTTCAGCTCGTTTGGGCCTCGGCCTTCTCCAGAAGACTCAGAATATCCTGGGTTACGTGGGTTGGTTGCTCTTCAGGGACGAAGTGCCCGGTGTGCAGATAGGTTTCCAGCGTTGTGTACGGAAAAAGGTCTGCTCAGGTGACGGGTGGTATCTTTTTCTGCATCACCGAACTGGTCGATCCCGACACTGAAGTCTTCGGCTATGCCCTGGTTGCTCCTGATGTGACCTGTTCGTCAGAAGAACATGTCGATTTTACCGCGGATTGCTTCCCCATCACCGGTAACGAGGGGGGCTGGGCCTTGGGAGCGTCAACCTTGGCGCAGTAATGCTTCATGGGGAGAACTAGGCTTCGGTGAGTCCGCGCTCATAACTGACGCCGTTGTAGCGCGCCCCGGCCGACGCAGCGCCCCTTGTCGTCTGCCCGATCACTTTTTATTCAAGGCGATTTCCTCTAGCAAGGCATCGATCGTACTCGCGAGATCGAGTGCCAGGCCGGTAGCGATCGCGGCGGCGAGGTCATCCGCTTCAAGCTCCGTCTCCAGCTGGTGATAGTATTCTTCCAGTACAGCGTAGCTACTCGGTTGCGTTTCAGGATGATAGCGTACCAGCCCCAATAGTTTAGCTGAACGGTGCGCTTCTTCCTGGAATATCATCAATTCGAGCGCGGCTGCTAGAATCTCCAGGCGTAAGGGGTTGCTATCCACCTGCTGTGCCAATTCCAGCCCCTGGGTTAGACACTCGCGCGCAGCCTGGGGTTGCCCGATGTTGAGGTTGATGCGGGTCAAGTAACCCAGATTCTGGATTTGCTGGGGCACAAGGTGCATCTCCTCGGCATAGCGCTGACTATCCCTGGTATATCGGTGGGCTGCCATGAAGTCGCGCCGCGCATATGCCACTTTGCCCAGTCCGTGCAGGCAATCGGTTAGGCTACGGTAGTTCTGCAATCTCTCGGCCACGTCGCGACTCTTCTGGTACCATTTCTCGGCCTCGGCTAGCTTTCCCTGTCTGAGCGCTAAATCGCCCTGGTCGTAATACGCCCCGGCCAGCAGGCTGAATTCTCCCAATGCCTCAATCATCGGGGTACAGCGCTCGAAATATGCCTCGGCGGTGGCAAAGTCTGCGCGATCAGAAGCGATGTTGGCCTGATTGAGCAGGCAATACACGACGATGTCGATGGCACCAATCGCCCCCGCCACCTGCTCCGATTCATGGAAATTGCGCTGCCCCTCGTCAAGGTGCCCGCGCATACAGGCTACAGCGCCGAGATTCATCAGTATTGTTGCGATCTGTATTTCGCGCGCCTTTTCGCGGGCGATCGCCAGACTCTGCTGATAGTATGCTTCGGCCGCTTGATAATCTCCGCGAAGTAGGACCGAGCGGGCTTTGAGCATGAGCGCAGGGACCAGCGCAACGCTATCTGCCGCGCGATGAGCGTGTTCTAGCGCTTGGTCAATTAGCTGATCCGCTCGCTCCGTCTCGCCAATATCACGATAGATGACGGCCAATCCCCGCCGTGCATTGGCAGCAGTCGTCTCCCAATTGTGAGGCTCACACAGCTCAAGCACCCTTTGGTAGGCACCTTGTGCCGCTTCTAGGTCACTATAGCGGCAAGCGTCGCCGAAGAGATTCCATAGCTGGGCGCGCAGCGCGTCATCGTCCTCGGGTCGCAGCAATTTCAGCCCCCGTGCCGTTAACTCGCGCAGCTCCGCGAACGCCCCAATGCGGCCCAAATACTCGCCAGCGATGACGGTATAGTACAAGGCGCGGTCAATTTCCCCCGCCTCAACCCAGTGATCTGCTAAGCGGCGCGCCTGCCCCTCATCGTCGTGGTACAGAGACTCGATCGCCAGCGCCAATTGCCGGCTAGCGTTGGCTTTCTCTGCTGGTGGGATCGTCAGGAGCAGTGCTTCTCGCAGTTTGTCGTGCGCAAAGCGCCATTGATTATTGAGGACTTCCAGAACGGCTATCGCTGTGCAGGTGTATAACCAGTCAGTGATGTTAATGGCGTTCTCGGTGTGCGCAGTAGCCTTGGACAGCAAGATAGGGTCGATCTGACGGCCGGCAATGGCTGCCAGATTGAGCATTGGCTGGGCCCATGTCGGTACGAGAGATAACCGCTTTTGGACGATCTGGCTGATCCCCTCTGGGAATAGGACGGCTGGTAGTTCAGACGTGCGAACCCGGGCCAAACCACCCGTTTGATCAGCCAGCGCGCGTAAGATTTCGATCAGGAAAAACACATTACCATCACTCTCCTGATGCAGGCGTTTGACAAGATCCTCTTTCTCGCCTGCCGGGCCGATCATGGCCGCGCAGAGTTGTTGTACCTGCGGCTTCGAGAAGCGCTCGAGGGACAGCAACTTCATTTCCGGTAGCTGAGAATCCAGTTGTGGGGCCTCGTCAGTGCGATAACTGGCCAGAACGAGCAAGGGTAAACCTGGTGCAACCCGGCTGATCGTATTCAGGACGGGGAGGCTTTCGTTTGCAAGGTGCAAGTCTTCAAGGAGCAGCATGACAGGTTGTTTCTGACGTTGTATCAGGTTAATGATCGTATAAGCAAGACGCTGGGCTCCGGCCTTACCGGCCAACGGTGCGCTAGGCGACACCGTGCGCCCAACTAGCCGCGTTATATCGGGAACCACTTCGCCGATGGCGCTGGTCTCAATATCGGTGAGTTGCGTCGCGTCGCTATCAATGACCAGATGCGAAAGGGGAGCTTGTAGGATTTGATAGGGTCGGCCACTACGCTGCGTAGCCTGCCCCATGTAGACCCTGGCGCCCGCCGTTAGTGCTTGAATACGTAGCTCGTCGAGCAGGCGGGACTTGCCTACGCCGGACTCGCCGCCGATAAGTATCGCCTGTCCTTGGCCGGCCAACGCGTCGGCAAGCGCGCCGCTCAACTGCTCTAATTCGTCATGACGCCCGATAAAAGGGGCTGCCTGCAAATAGCTCTCTCGTATCGCGGGCTGCTTGGCAACCTCTATCTGGCCGGTTGTTGCCAGGGCCTGGATGACATCTTCCGCCCTGGCAAAGCGTGCTTGTGGCTCTTTTGCGAGCAACCGGGTCACGATAGCATGTAGGTTTTCGTCTACCAACCCAGATAGATCTGGTTGTTGCTTCAGTACCGCCAGAACGTCGCCCACTGGAAAGGGCAGATGCCCGGTAAACATCTCTACAGCAAGCACGCCCACCGCGTAGAGATCAGATTGAGCAAAATAATGCTGTTCACGTAGAGTCTCCGGTGCCGCATAGGCGACCGTCCCGGCAAATTCAGGCGATGAGTCACCGGGCGCGGCCAGGCCAAAATCTAGAACACGGACGGTATCCTTGGCGACCAGGATATTGGCTGGCTTCAGATCACGGTGCAGTATCCGCCGGTGATGCAGGTAGGCAAGGGCCTGGAGTAGTTGTGCCAACAAATCGAGGCGGACTGTATGGGAGGCGGCCTGGGCCTTGTGGACGATGGTTTTCGCGTCCGAGAGGAGTTCCATGGTGAAATATGGGCGGTCTTTGCCCTCAAAGCCGTAGTCGAGCACGGTGATGATATTTGGGTGACGTAACCCAGCGAGAACACTGAATTCATGTGCCAGGTATTGCAGGAACCGCTCATCAACTGTCGCCGAAATGGCGACCCCGTGCGCGCGCTCAACCCGCTTCAGGGCAACAGTTTCCCCTGTCAGCCGGTCCAGTGCACGGTACACGATGCCCATACCACCTGCTCCGATGCTCTCCATCATGTTGTAGCGGCTCATAGCTTCCTGCTGAGGTTTGCTAATTATGCGGTCGGCGAGGAATGATTACCGACCTCGGGAGGTAGGGTAATCAAAGCAGCGGCGTGGGTTATCAATTCTGAGGCAACCTCCTGGTGTGAGGTCGTGACAATTAGCATACATCCGACATAGCCTGGCATCAGAAGGAAGGCGTGTCGAGCCTCAGGAATGTTTTCCAGGAGAAACAACAGGCGTCTGCCACGTTGCCCATTGTGAAACTGCCACGCCAGGTGCTCAATTTTGCTCGTGCTCTTCAGGACACTGACTCGCATCGCATCCAGCCACAGACGCAAGACAGCCTCAAAATCATCCGACGTGTCCAGGGCCGCCCACAGAATTCCGTCTGGAAAGAAAGAATGCACCTCCGCTTTATGGCTCACAGCGGCAATGAGTCCCGGCGCGTCGCGATTTTCCTGGTCATGTACGACAATCAGAGGAGCGCGGCGTGCTTTTTCAGAGCTAAGCGCTTCTAAGACGGTCTGGCATTCATAGTCATATCGACTGGACGAACCCGCCGGCTTGGGCAGAAGTGCAAGTACAGCTTTTTCCGAAGACAACGTAACCGTATCGACATCGTGCCGATAGTCACCCTGAAGTATGTGTTTGTACGTCTCCTGGATTTCGGGATCCGGTGTTCGGCTTTGATCACGTCTCAGCAGGCGCGCCAGTAAATGGTACTGTTCGAGTGCCCGCTCTGTCTGATGGCTGAGCATGTAGAGACGCATCGCCAGATGATGTGCTTCCTCGTTGTATGGGTCCATCTCCAGCCAACGGTGGGCCATTCTTAGGCCCGAGTCCGCTAGCCGTTGTTGAGCATAGTACCGGGTCAAGGATGCAACAATGCGGGTTGCCTGGTACTGAAACTCAATGCGGCGGAAATCCTGCCAATCATCCCACTCTGCGCTCCCTGGGACGCTGAAACCCTGCATGAAATCGTCCTGGTAGAGTGCTTCTGCAGATTGCAGACGAGCAACAGCGTCAAGGCTCAAGCTTGTCTGCGTATAGTCGATGAAGCGCGTATAAGCGAGGAAGGATTGGACATCGCTCGTGACGTCTGGGTGAAGTCCGATGGTATTGCGGTTCGCTACCAGGGCGGCGGCCAGAGGGGTGGCACGCAAGGTTTGGGTGACCTGTCGCAAGCTAGTTCGGGCAACGTCGCTTCTGGATTCGGGCCAGAGGAGTGTGGCGAGGCGTTCGCGGCTGTGGGCTTGGCCGGTTGTTGCCAGGTATGCTACCATCGCGACCGCTTTCTTGACGCGAACATCTATTGGAACACCATTAACCAAAAAACGGGGTCTGCCGAAGAGGATAAGTTCGGTATCCATACATTATGTAGTCTCGACGCTATCGCGAAGCCCGTGGTCGTCCCTGCAACATGAGACGCATTATATCTTGCGCAGACATCATCCGCAATCTATATATTAATTTAAACTATTTCAGGAGATGGTCGCTCCGAGATGCTCGTATGCAGAGGGAGAGGTCAATCGCTGCCGCTCCCCGGGTTGCCGGCCGGGTGCATAGTTTTCTCAGTGCTGCGGCACATCACGGATTGTCCTCTTGGCTTGCGGTTCAGCACATTGGTGCCTAGATCTTCTCCAGAAGTCTCAGAATATCCTGGGTTACCTGAGCGGGTTGCTCTTCTGGGACGAAGTGCCCGGTGTGAGGATAGGTTTTCAGTGATGCGTTCGGGATCTGTTCTGCCACCCGGCGCCCAGAGTCAACAGCAAATAGCGGATCATCCTCCGCCCATAGCACAAGAGTAGGCATCTTGAGTGTGGGTAGCTTATCTTCGACGGCACGATAATTGCCGGCAAGATCGCGGATGCTCCGGTGGAAAGTATTGCTGGTGGCGCGCAAACCATTGGGTGTCAGATGGCGTTGGAAGGTGCTCCAGGGGACGGTTTCCTTTTGTTTGAGGGCAGTACGATACAGCATCCGGATGCCACCACGTGTCCCTACCGCCAGATCATAGAACATCTTACCGAGTACAGGGATCGCAGCAACCCGCAACGGGAGTGGAACCGGCGTATCCGTGAACAGGTTGGTGTTGGTGATCACGAGCGCATTCACTTTGAGTTCGGGATAGAGTCGCATAAGGGTCACGCCGACTGGCCCGCCGAAGTCGTGCAGGGCCAGTACACACGAGCCGATGTCGAGTGCTTTTAGGAGCGATGCAAGCGCATGCGCCTGGTCTTCCATATAGAAGTCTGGCGCAGTGGCTTGAGACTCACCCAGGCCCATCAAGTCGGGGATGATAACAGTGTACCCCTGGTCCGCCAACGCCAGACCAACATCCTGCCAGGCGTAAGCCGACCCGGGGATTCCGTGGAGCATCAAGATTGGCTTGCCATCACCAGCGCGCAGATAGCTCATCCCGTTGTGATTGTGTCGCTGCATGTTCGACCTTTCATGTATGGTTATACGAATTTGACGGAAGAACTACGGGTGAAGGCGGTGGGCGACGCGGTGAAGTGCAACCCACAGTTCCTCTCCCGCCAGCTCCTGGAGGTCTTTCTGAGCCTGCTTCCAGTGGGGCAGAGCAGTTGCCAGAGCCTGGCGTCCCGCAGCACTAATCGCGACCTGTCGTACGCGCTTATCATGCTCACCTGGAGTGACTTCAACCAGCCCGTCACGTTCCAGTGGCTTCAGGTTACGCGCCAACGTGGTACGGTCAGTGACGAGAATCGCCGTAAGCTGAGTGATTGGCATTTCTCCACCTGTTTGGAGCGCCAATAGCGTCGAGAACTGGGTTGGCGTGAGGTTACTCGGCGCGAGTGCCTCCGTATATTGAGCTGTGATGAGGCGCGCTATCATGCGTATGTTGAAGCACGCACACAACATAACGAGATCTTCAGGTTCACCATTAGGTATCTGTTCGAGCATAAAAGGAGTATATACACCTATTTGCTGGTTGTCAATCTCATGCTGTTGCTGGTTACAGTCCGAGACGATGTATTCAAAGGAAGCTCTCGTGGACCAGGAGCTGGCAATTCTTGGAAGGCAAGTCGGCCACCGCTGATCTGTGGTAGCGGACCCATCAGGCGCGGCATTCGAGGCAAAGCAAAATGCCAACCTCATGGTTGGCTGTAGTTTGATATCGAACGTCCCATGCAGGACTCGAACCTGCAACCTCTGCCTCCGGAGGGCAACGCTCTATCCATTGAGCTAATGGGACAAATTGTGTTAAAACTATAGCATTCTCAGCCCTCGATTGCAACCGTGATTGTTGAAGTGACATTCTCTGTGTATGAACTACTCACCAGTATTTGAAGCCCAAGTACGCGATTGGGCCATAGAGCGCATCAAGCCTAAGCGCCTGCCACATGTTCAGGGTGTTGTTGAAACCGTTGACTGGCTCGCTGCGCGCTACGCGCCGGATCAGGT
>JAADYW010000019.1 GCA_010092845.1 Chloroflexota bacterium | reverse complement strand
TAATATGATCGTCGAAGGCATGCTGGCGGAGACAGGTTATCATGCCTACTTCACTGCACTGGCCAAGAATGACCTCCTACCTGGGACACGTCAGGGGGTTGGCTTGCTAAAACAGGACGAGTCGCGGCACCTGGCCTACGGCGTGTTCTTGCTATCGCGGCTATTGGCTGAGAATGAGACGATCTGGGACGTGATCGAGGCGACAATGAATAGCCTGATGATGCCGGCGCTGGGTATCATCCAGGATGCATTCTCCCATTACGATCCGATTCCCTTCGGGCTGGTTGAGGATGACTTTGTGAACTACGCCATGGCCCAATACCAGAAACGCTATGACCGCCTAATGCGGGCGCGCGGAGCCTCGCTCGAGGATGTTTATCGGGTGACCCATGACGCCATTGAGGCGGATGATGCATAGAGAAGCGTGGTGGTCCGCGGGGGCGCTAGCCTACGCCCCCGCAGTATGATTGTCGCGTTCACATATAGCGTAGTCTAACCGGCGCTCCAGAAGGTTTTGCGTGCGTCCGCGAGATTGTACGTCGTCAGGGCACGCATGTACTGGGCACGCTCAAAAGCAGACGGATCAGCGCTCTTGGCCTGGCTCATGCTCCCCTTCATCTGTTCTACGGACTGGTATTCGTTTGTTTCCATCCACTCCTGAAGATTCTGTTCAACCTCTTCGAGGTATTCCACGCCGTTGCGGAATAGCGCCGCCGCCATCATCGTGACATCCGCACCGGCCATGAGCATCTTGAGCACGTCCTCGGCTTTGTGAATGCCGCTGGTGGCGGCCAGGCTTGCCGGTACCCGGCCATACAGAATCGCGATCCATCGCATGGGCAGGCGTAGGGCCTGGGGCGTACTCAGCAACACGTTCGGCAAGACCTCGAGATTTTCAAGATCGATATCGGGTTGGTAGAAACGGTTGAACAAAACCAGGCCGTCGGCGCCGGCTTCACTCAGGCGTTTGGCCATATTGGCCATATTGCTGAAGAAGGGGCTGAGCTTGACGGCCACCGGTATCGAGACATTGGACTTCACAGCCTGGACGATCTGCACATACTCGTCTTCGACAGCAGCGCCCGATTTCTCAATGTCGGTTGGAATAGAATAGATGTTGAGTTCCAGGGCATCGGCACCGGCTTGGGCCATCATCTTGGCGAAATCTGTCCATCCGCCGAGTGTGCTGCCGTTGAGGCTGGCGATGACCGGGATATCGACCGTAGCTTTGGCCTTCTGGATATGCTCCAGATACTCTTCTGGACCCAATTTAAACTCATCAGGTTCGGGGAAGTATGTCAACGCCTCGGCGAAGCTATTGGTTCCATGGGTCATATGGTGATCGAGTTCGAGCGTCTCAATACTGAGCTGTTCTTCAAAGAGCGAATATAAAACGACTGCGGCCGCGCCAGAATCCTCCATCTTCTTGATGGTGTCAATTTTCTCCGAGAGCGGCGAGGCAGATGGTACCAGTGGTGAGCGCAGCTTCATCCCTAGGTAAGTGGTGCTCAGATCCATTGTAGGGGACTCCTTAATCTGGGTTGATCCAAGTGTGTTCAAGCAGTAGGGAAAGGAGCCAGGTTTGTGCCTGGCTCCTATGTACGAATGATCGCTCGTTAGCCCTTGCCGTTTCCACCGTTGCTGTCTGGTGAATAGTCGCGGGACGCCAGGTACTCGTACATGGCCCAACGGTCCTCGGCATCCTGCTGGGCATGGGCCCATAATCTCTGAGCAACCTCGGGCTGGCTCTTGGTCAGCATCTTGAAGCGGTTCTCGCGGTTCATGAATTGCTCAACCGGCACCCGTGGCCGCCGTGAGTCCAGAACCAACGGGTTCTTGCCTTCATCACGCAGGGTGGGGTTATAGCGGTAGAGCATCCATCCGCCGGAGTTGACGGCCGTCTTCTGCCCCTCCATTGCTGTCCGCATCACGATACCATGTGCGATGCAGTGGCTATAGGCGATGATCAGCGAGGGGCCGTCATAAGCCTCAGCCTCGATGAAGGCACGCAACGTGTGTTCGTCTTTGGCGCCCATCGCGACGCTCGCAACATAGACATTGCCGTATGTCATCGCCATCAAGCCAAGATCCTTCTGGGCGCTGGGCTTACCGCCGGCGGCGAATTTGGCCACAGCCGCGCGGGGTGTTGCCTTGGACATCTGCCCACCGGTGTTGGAATAGACGCCGGTGTCAAGCACCAGGATATTCACATTGCGCCCGCTCGCCAGGACGTGATCGAGGCCACCGTAGCCAATATCGTAGGCCCAACCGTCACCGCCGATGATCCATAGGCTGCGCTTGACGAAATTATCGGCCACGCTTAGAAGCTGTGCGGCCTCGGGCGTGTTCATGCCAGCCAGACGGTCTTTCAACGCGGTGACGCGTTCGCGCTGTTCGTAGATGTCGGCCTCAGATGCCTGTTCTGCACTCAGGATCGCCTCGGCCAGGTCGGTGCCGACCTCGCTGCTCATCGATTGCAGCAGTTCGGCAGCATAGGCAAGTTGTTTGTCAAGCGCCACACGCATCCCCATACCGAACTCGGCATTGTCCTCAAACAGTGAGTTTGACCAGGCCGGACCGCGACCTTCATCATTGAAGGCCCAGGGTGTGGTTGGTAGATTACCACCGTAGATCGACGAGCAACCCGTGGCGTTGGCCACAATCGCCCGGTCGCCAAAAAGCTGGCTCATCAGCTTGACATATGGCGTCTCGCCACAGCCTTCGCAGGCGCCTGAGAACTCGAAGAGCGGGCGCTGGACCTGCTGCTGGCGGATGGTATTGACCTTGATATTACGGCGGTCAATGTCCGGGATATCCAGGAAGAAGTCCCAATTCTCGCGTTCTTGCTCGAGTAGCGGAGGTTGGTCCTCCATGTTGATGGCTTTGTAGCCGGCCGCGGACTTGTTCTTGGCGGGGCAGACCTCGACACAGATGCCACACCCGGTGCAGTCTTCTGGCGCGACCTGGATGGTATATTCCAGGCCGTCCCATTCGCGATCGCGGGCGGCAATCGACTTAAAGGTCTCAGGTGCCTGTGCCAGCAATTCTGGCTCAAAGACCTTGATCCGGATCACGGCGTGTGGGCAAACCAGAGCGCACTTGCCACACTGAATACAGACCTCCGGATCCCAGACAGGGATTTCCAGCGCCAGGTTGCGCTTCTCCCACTGGGTGGTGCCGGTTGGATAGGTGCCGTCAATCGGCAGAACGCTGACTGGCAGTGAATCACCCTTGCGGGCAATCATCATGCCTAGCACGTCGCGCACAAATTCCGGCGCTTCTGCGGGAACGGGCGGCGGGAGCTCGTGCTCACTGGTGATCTGAGTGGGGACCTGGACTTCGTGCAAATTGTCGAGTGTCTGGTCAACTGCTTTTAGATTCATCTCGACGATCAGATCGCCCTTCTTGCCGTAGGTCTTCTTGATCGCCTTCTTGATCTCTTCGATCGCCTGATCCTCGGGCAGGACCCCGGAGATCGCAAAGAAACAGGTCTGCATCACGGTATTGATGCGCTTGCCCATGCCAGCTTCACCCGCAACGGTGTAAGCATCGATCACGAAGAGGCGCAGGTTCTTCTCAACGATTTGCTCCTGGACCGGCTGCGGCAGGGTGTCCCAGACTTCATCCGGCGCGTAAGGCGTATTCAGCAGGAAAACGCCGCCCGGCTCAAGATCCTTGAGCATATCGTAGCGTTCGAGGAACACCGGCTGATGACAGGCTACAAAGTTCGCGCTGGTGAGCAAATACGTTGAGCGGATTTTCTCCGGCCCAAACCGCAGATGGGAGATCGTGACCGCGCCGGCCTTCTTGGAGTCGTAGACGAAGTACCCCTGGGCGTAGTTTTCGGTGTTTTCCCCGATGATTTTGATCGAGTTCTTGTTGGCACCCACGGTGCCGTCTGACCCGAGACCATAGAACAGCGCGCGGGTAACATAGTCCGGCTCGATGATGAAATCGGGATCAAAGTCCAGATTGGTGTGGGTAACGTCATCAACTATCCCTACCGTGAAGTGGTTCTTGGGTTGGCTCTGGGCAAGATTATCGAAGACACCCTTGATCATCGCTGGCGTGAATTCCTTGGAGGAGAGCCCATAGCGCCCACCGACTACCACTGGCATCTGTGTCAGGCTACCCCAGCCGTTGGTTATCCCTTCGGTCACCGCAGAGACGCAATCGAGGTACAGCGGTTCTCCCAGACTACCGGGTTCCTTGGTACGGTCCAGGGCGGCGATAGCCTTGGTCGTAGGCGGTAGGGCTTCCATGAAGCGTTTGACATCGAAAGGACGGTAGAGCCGTACTTTGACCACACCGACCTTCTCACCCTGTTTGACAAGAGCATTAACGGTCTCGTGCGCTGCCTCGACCCCGGATCCCATCAGGATGATAATGTGTTCAGCATCCGGCGCGCCGAAGTACTCGAAGGCCTCGTACTGCCGGCCGGTAAGCTCGGCGAAACGGTCCATTGCTGACTGAACGATGTCCGGACAGGCCGCATAATACTGGTTAACTGTCTCACGTGCCTGGAAGAAGACATCGGGATTCTGGGCCGTGCCACGCAAAACAGGATTTTCAGGTGATAGGGCCCGCTCACGGTGTGCCAATACGTCTTCGTCATCGATCATGGCGCGCAGGACATCGTCATCAATTAGCTCAATTTTGGAGACCTCATGCGAGGTCCGGAAGCCATCGAAGAAGTGCAGGAACGGAATCCGCGATTTCAGCGAAGCTGCCTGAGCAATAAGCGCGAAGTCGTGTGCTTCCTGTACCGAGCCCGAGGCCAGCATTCCATAGCCAGTGCCACGGGTAGCCATAACATCACTGTGATCCCCGAAGATTGATAGGGCCTGCGCGGCGACGGATCGGGCTGCAATGTGGAAGACAGCCGGGGTCAGCTCGCCCGCGATCTTATACATATTGGGTAACATCAGCAGCAGCCCTTGCGACGCAGTAAACGTCGTCGTCAGGCTACCCGCCTGGAGTGACCCGTGAACCGCACCGGCCGCACCACCTTCACTCTGCATCTCAACCACCGAGGGTGCGGTGCCCCAGATATTCGGCATGTCACTATCGGACCATGCATCTGCCCATTCGCCCATTGGCGACGACGGCGTGATGGGATAGATCGCGATTACCTCATTGATTTTGTAGGCGACGCGTGCTACGGCTTCATTGCCGTCAATTGTAGCAACTTGTTTCTCCGGCATAGCTAACATTACACTCCCTTCACCGGCTGGTGGATTGTGGGAGTGCAATATGCTCCTTTCTACTGATCCATTGCGATGACTAACCATCGACTATCCTGTCCATTGTAGACATAAACCCGTAATCCCAAATCTGTAAAATCACCCCTTGTGAGGGGTAACATGTCACATTAGGGCATGGTGGCTCTATTCTGGGCTGGGAGAAAATGAAGCTGGTCTGTGTTTCCAGACCAGCTTCACTTATGCGACAACGGCATCTGTGTTAGCTCGCTACCCTCAATGCGACGGTGAACTTGCCCGGCGTAGGCAATGCTGTTAATCCGTTAGGAGCTCCATTGCCCACAGTGGTCTTCTCAGCACGTGTCACACTGGCTAGATCATTCTGGGCTCCGGCCAGGGCGGCTGCCAGCAACGCGTCGTCCTGGGGATCGATGTGGAGATGGGCGAGCGGTGTGGTCAACGCGATCTGGTTCTCGCTTTTGAAGCGGCGCACTGCCGTGGCGATTTCGATCAAAGCCTCGCCCACCGCCAGCATAGACTGGTCGTTCAGGTCAGGATTCACCTGTGGCCAGGCGGTGAGGTGAACCGAGATGGGTCTGTTCTCGCGGCGCAATATGGCCTGGTAGATTCGATCTGTAACATAAGGCAGAAAGGGTGCAAACAGCGCAATGACCGATTCTAGCACGCGGTGAAGGGTGAACTTCGCGCCGGGGTGGTAGCTACTGGCCGTGTCATAGAGGCGTTGTTTGGCCATTTCGAGATAGTTATCCGAGAGATCGCGCCAGAAGAAGCCCTCAATTTCACTCCGTACAGCAGCGTAGTCATACTGGTGAAATAAGGTCGTCGCGCGCTCGATTAACTGCATCAACCGCGCCAGGATCCAGCGATCAGCCGTCGAGAGTGCCGGTGGCGGCTGTTCAGCTTGGTAGCCGTCCAGGAAGCGCTGGCTGAAGCGCGCCACGTTCCAGAGCTTTGTCGCCAGCTTGGCACCGGTCTGTATCTTCTCCTCGCTGATCACCGAATCCTTGCCCGGACCGGTACTGGATGCCCAATAGCGGACCGCGTCAGCCGAGTAGCTTTCGATCATAGTTAACGGCGCCACTGGGCCACCACCCCGGCTCTTGCTTAGCTTACCCTGCCCCTCCGGGGCAAGGCCCCATCCGGAGATCGCAATGGTCTGCCAGGGAATCTGGCCGAAGTGGTGGTATGATTTCACGATCGTGTAGAACGCCCAGGTACGGATGATCTCGTGGGCCTGGGGCCGCAGGTTCATCGGGAATACGCGTTCGTAGAGCGCCGGATTGTTCAGCATCTGTCCCACGATCTGGGGTGTAACCGAAGACGTGGCCCAGGTATCCATCACATCTGTTTCAGGTGTAAGGGCTACGTCTTCATAGCCGCGCGGTTTGGACTCAAGCGGATCGAGCGGGAGTTCGTCAACATCGGGGACAACGATATCGCCTGTATCAGCCCGGTACCAGACGGGAAAGGGCACCCCAAAATAGCGCTGGCGGGAGATACACCAGTCCCAGTTGAGGTTCTCTACCCATTCCAGGTAGCGGTTCTTCATCTGGGGCGGATACCAGTCGATCTGGTCGCCGATTCGCAGCCAGGTTTCTTTGAACTCGAGCACGCGTACGAACCACTGGGGCGTCACGATATACTCAACCGGGGTATCACACCGTTCGTGAATGCGAACGTATTGCTGGATGTCGGTCTGACTGGCCAGTAGCTCGCTCTCACCTAGCGCGTCAATGATCTGCTGACGTGCGGTGGCAGTTGATTGCCCGGCGAATTCACCCGCGACGGGGGTGAGCTTGCCATCGCGCCCAATCGCTTCGCTAAGTGGTAGATTATGGGTTCGCCACCACTGTACA
The DNA here is from genome assembly GCA_010092845.1 of Chloroflexota bacterium. Taxonomy (GTDB): domain Bacteria; phylum Chloroflexota; class Anaerolineae; order Aggregatilineales; family J027; genus J027. The sequence goes on along the minus strand of JAADYW010000019.1, from coordinate 7,064 downwards.
TCATCCGTGTCCCCAAAGGTGCAGCACATCACGACACCGGTACCCTTCTCCGGATCGGCCCCCCGGTCGGCCAGAATCGGCACCCGCTGGCCGAAGAGCGGAACGGTTGCCTGCTGGCCAATGCGTGATTGGTAACGTGGATCCCCTGGATGGACGAAAATGGCGACGCACGCAGGCAGCAGTTCGGGGCGTGTGGTGGCGATTTCGATGGGGGTGCCATCTTCCAGGGTGAAGATCAGCGTATAGAATGCCCGCTCGCGTTCTAGAACGTCCAGTTCTGCCTGGGCGATTGCGGTCTGACACTCCGGGCACCAGATGGCAGGCGCTTGCTGCCGGTAAACCAGGTCTTTGTGATAGAGATCCAGGAATGACCATTGGGAGGTGCGCCTGGCAAGCGGCCCAATGCTCCGGTAAGTGTAGCGCCAGTCAACTGACAGGCCGAGGCGTTGCCAGAGCGACTCGTAATCGTGTTCAGCCTCCTCACTGACTTCAAGGCAGCGCTCGATGAAGGCTTGGCGGCCGATGTCTGCGGCCGAGACATTGTGCTGGCGTTGGACCAGGCGTTCGGTCGGCAAGCCATTGTCGTCATAGCCCATTGGGTAGAAGACGTTGAAGCCATTCATACGCCAGAACCGCGCGACAAGGTCGGTATGGGTATACGAGTAGACATGGCCCAGGTGCAGGTGCCCGGAAACCGTTGGCGGCGGCGTGTCGATGGTGAACAGTGGCCGGCTATCATCGGGAACATAGTGATAGACGCTGTTCTCACGCCAGAATTGCTGAATTTGTGGCTCGCTAGTACCGGGGTTATAACGTTTGGGTAGGCTCATGAGCTCTCCTCCTTATGGAAACAAACCCAAACCAGGAATCAAACTGCGCCCTTTGTCACTGAGGACGAAAGGGCGCAGAGCTTCCGCGGTACCACCTCACTTCGCCAGACATCGCTAATCCTGGCGCACTCACCATCTCAGCCAGGATGTTGCGGCAAAGATGGCAGCAATAACGGGCTTACCCGTGCCGGTCTACTCTCTGCAGGGCAGATTTCTTCGGCAGCCATTCCAGGCGACCTTCGGCACTGTGCAACTGCTGTGGGCTTTCAGCCGGGGACCCACCGTCTCTGTCAGTGCACGGGAGTGCCTACTCCTCCCGGACGAAACGGCACTATGCCACTTGTGTGTATCTTAGTATACACGAAAACGTACAGTTCTCATTATTGTAATGTGTGCAAAATGCCGCAGGATCACTATAATTCTGGCGACACGAACCACTAAATCCAACGAAGGACGAACCATGTTTGACACCTTACCCCGCGATGCTCGCGAAGTCATGGACTGGGATTGGGACAGGATCGAACCCTATTTCAACGCCCTCCAGGCGCAACCACTTACTGCAGAGAATATCGCTGATTGGCTGGCGGATTGGACACATCTGGCTGACCTGTTGAGCGAAATGGGCACCCGCATTTACGTGGCGACCACGGTCAATACGGCCGATGAAGAAGCGGAAAAACGCTTCACTCACTATCTTGATACGCTTTACCCGAAAGAATTTGCGGCAAACCAGCAACTCAACCTGAAACTGGTCGATAGTGGCTTGCAGCCGGAGAACTTTGAAGTCCCCCTGCGCCGGATTAAGGCCGAAGTCGAGATCTATCGCGAAGAGAATATCCCGCTTCAAGCTGAGATCCAGAAGCTGGGCCAGGAGTACGATAAGATCGTCGGCGCCCAGACCATTGAATGGGAAGGTGACGAGCGCACACTGCCACAGGTGACGCCAATTTATCAAGATCCTGATCGGGACATCCGCGAAAAAGCATGGCGACAGGTCTTTGAGCGCCGGCTTCAGGACCGGCCAGCGCTGAATGATCTCTGGCAGCGCTTGCTATCCCTGCGAACTCAGATCGCCGCCAATGCTGGTTTTGATAATTTTCGCGATTATCAGTGGAAGAGCTACAAGCGTTTTGCCTACACGCCTGAGGACTGCTTCACATTCCATCGTGCAATCGAGGAGGTTGTTGTGCCGGCGGCCGCGCGTCTGTATGAAAGGCGTCGGCAACGCCTGGGCCTGGAGCGACTACGTCCGTGGGATACAATGGTTGATCCTACCGGCGAGCCTCCTCTGCGCCCGTTCGCGGCAGTGGATACCCTCATGGACGGGTGTGAGACCATCTTCAACAAGGTTGATCCTCAACTCGGTGAGTACTTTGCGACGATGCGCCACGAAGCGCTGCTTGATCTTGAAAACCGGAAAAACAAGGCTCCTGGTGGCTATTGTACGTCATTCGATATCGCTCAGCGGCCGTTCATCTTCATGAACGCGGTCGGTATTCACGGTGATGTCCAGACGCTGCTGCACGAATCCGGCCACTCATTCCACGTATTTGAGACGGCCCAATTGCCCTATACCCAGCAACGAATGGAAGATGTGCCGATTGAATTCGCGGAAGTGGCATCAATGACCATGGAGCTGTTGACTGCGCCTTATCTCACCAAGGAGCAAGGTGGTTTCTATACCGAGCGCGAAGCAGCACGGGCCCGCGTCGAGCATCTGGAGGATATCATCACCTTCTGGCCCTATATGGCGGTTGTTGATGCATTTCAACACTGGGTCTATGAGAACCCGGAAGCTGCGAAAGACCCGGCCGCGTGTGATGCCCAATGGCTCGCGTTATGGAATCGCTTTATCAAGGGAATTGATTGGAGCGGCCTCGAGGAATTTGCCAAGGCAGGCTGGCAACACAAACTGCACATCTACCAGGTGCCGTTCTACTATATTGAGTATGGTCTGGCCCAGTTAGGGGCTGTCCAGATCTGGCGGAATGCGCTGGGCGACCAGCCGGCGGCGATCGAGGCTTATCGAAATGCCCTGGCGCTCGGGAGTACCGCTACGCTGCCTGATCTGTTCGCGGCGGCTGGAGCCCGTTTCGTTTTCGATAGTGACACCCTGCGCGCGGTTGTGGATCTCGTCGAGAAAACCATCGCTGAGCTGGACCCAGCCTAGATTCCCTTTCTCCAGGTCGCTGGGCGTGGCTCATCACAACGGCGACCTGGTTCCGCACCCCATTTTTGTGAACAATTCATTGACAAAACAGGCCTTCACAACCAGGTGGGCTAGTTGTACACTTTAAGCATATCAAGAACTTTTTATAGTTCATAATGGTTCACAGAGGTGCTGTTCGGCGTTGCTTCGACTTTGAATCGATTGGCCCAGGGCCAGTTACGTCGGCGATTTTCCCTCTGTGTTCCCACAGCAGCCTGATTTTGGGCGTAACATGGTCGGCGGCACCGCTTTGGGGAAAAGGGGCCACAACCATATCAACCAAACGCCAGTGGGTAGAGGCACAGTATAGTGTCTCTGCCGTTCTTCTCGTAAGCAGTGAAAGGCAGTGGGATGTCGCGCATTCCGCCATAAAGCCCCACCGAAAGCGTGAATATTCGCTGGCTTCTGGCGATTTTCTTCTACACATCGATGTAGAGGCGCAGTCGGGGGCTACTTCGCAATGGGTACCTGTTTCTCGCTTCGGCACGTCGTTTCAGGCGTGTGGAAGTCAACCCAGGGCGGAGTCCGCCTGCAACGTATCCAAAGGAGATTTGCCATGAGCCGTACTCTAGACAATCTTAACCCCCACAAGAACCCGTATATCGAGTCGGACACCGTTAACGCCGCAGGGTTTCCCGCTTTCGAGCGTCCAATTGAAGAACGGTATCTCCAGGTCCTGCTGACGAACTCGCTGACAGGTACTTTCTATGCCCGAAGCACCCAGCTTGTGAGCCAGTCGTTGGCCTTGCATGCTGAGATGGCAGCGACCGCCCCGGGATTCATGGCTCGGGCATTGGTTTATGCGCGCACCGAGGGCTTGATGCGCTTGCAGCCGATCCTTGGTCTGGCCTACCTGGCGAAAGCAGATCATCAGCTATTTAGTGCGGTGTTTGATCGTGTCATACGCACTCCTGGCGATCTGGCCGATTTCGTCGAAATTGTGCGCGATAGTGCGGTTCCAGGACGCATGGGGAGAGCAGTCAAGCGGGCGATCAACGCCTGGCTGAACAACCTCTCCGAGTACCATGCCATCAAGTACTCCCGGGGCGGCCAGGGGTATAGTCTGGCGGATATCCTACGCCTAACCCATCCAGTGCCAGTGAATGAGCGACAGGATGCGATTTTCATGTGGCTGGTCGACCGGGAGCGCTGGGCCGCGCACGACGAAGCACCGCTGACGCCGCAGATCGCCGCATTTGAAGCACTGAAGCGCCTCCCAACGCCGGTAGCAGCCACTGATGCCCGGTCCTTGATCGAAGTGGGACGACTGCCCTATGAAGTCGTGACCGGTGTGGTCAAGCCTGACTGCGAACTGTGGGGCTACCTGCTGCGGCAAATGCCATATCTGGCGTTGCTGCGCCATCTCAATACTCTGCAAAGGGCGGGCGTGTTTAACGATGCGTCACAGGGCGAGTATGTTGTCGGTCGTCTCAGTGATGCGGAAGCAATCCGTAAGGCGATGGTGTTGCCCTTCCAGCTATATGCAGCTTACGTTGCGTTTGAGCCGGAATCTCCAGATGAGAAGCAGATTCAAATGGCGCTGGTTGACGCCCTTGAGATGGCATTCGTCAATATGCCGGCGTTAGGCAAGCGGGTGTGCATTGCCCCTGATGTCAGCGGCAGCATGTCGGGACGGCTTTCCCATCAGGGTGCCACGCGCTACATTGATGTCGCTGCCATTTTTGCTGCGGCACTGGTGAAGTCCAATCCCAACGCACTGGCACTGCCCTTCGACACCGGTATCTTGCCGTTGAGCGTCAGTTCGCGCGACAGCATGGTGACCATTGCCAATCAGGTGGCCGGGAAGCTGGGCGGTGGTACTGCCATCAGCGCGCCGATCAGCCATTTGCTGGACAACAGAATTCAGGTGGATACCTTTATCGGTATCACGGACAATGTGGAATGGGCCACCGACCAGAGTGGCCGTACCGGATTCCTGGCAGTGTGGAACGCCTACCGGCAGGAGATCGCGCCAGCAGCCACAGCGTTCTTGCTGACGATAGCGCCCTACCCTCAGGCAGTTGCCCCGCCGTCAAGGTCGGACGTTCACTTCATCTATGGATGGAGTGATGCGGTGCTCAAGTATATGGCACTGACGCAGAACGGGATCGAGGATCAGGCGGCCTCAGTTAGAAGGCTATCGATCCTCTAAGTCAGGCGCGGCCGGATCACCAATTGAAAATGGTATATCCGGTCGCAAGCCTTTATCGCATGAGGCATTGTGATGAAAGCTCATACGTCATCAGTGTCCCAAAGCGTCATATCGAATTGTTTGTTAACGAGGAGTTTGCGCATACCGGGTGTAAGGAAACCAGCAACCTCAGGAACGAGCGTGTCCAGATCGATGCCCTCGGCCGCCGCTGCGGCATTGAGTTCCTTCCAGGCAAGCATGGTATCGCGCGGATCACCAAGGCCGTCGAAGAAGACCAGATACCATAGCTCCCGCTGGTATTTGGTGAGGGCCTGCTCACCGGGAAAGATATGTCCCAGGGCATATCTCAGGTTTCTCCGGGCCGTGACCTTGTCGCTCATCAAGCGACGCATCAGTCGGCGGTGGGCCGGTTGGCATTCGGAGGCCCGAAACCACTCGAACAGCCGACGGGTTGGTGAGAGCGCATGTGGCGGATGGTAGACATCGTTTGTCTGCTGGCAGAGACGGCGGATCTCAGTATCGGTCAACATGTGGAAAACCCTTGAACTCTTTGTAGGCCCTGGCAGGCGACGGATTGAATGGGCGGCCTGCTCTGTTCAGCGCTTGTGGTGATATGGTATCATGCCTTTAGCCGGGGCAAATGCCCAGCCTGAAGGCCCCCGGCAACCTCATCGTTAGTATTCAGATCGTGGTTCAAATCATGCCCCAAAAAGATTTACCTGGTTTTGCAGAGCGCGACTTCGAAGCGGTCAAAGCATTTGTGTCGGATGTGTTGTTGGATCGCACAACACACGAGACAAGCTTGGTGGACCTGATTGCCTATGGTGATGGCCATTTCCGGGCCATTTTTCGCCCCAGCTATTTCATGACTCCTGATAGCAAGTCCACGCCCAGCCGCTCGCAATGGAGTACGCTCAAAAAGAAGCTCAAGCGGCACGACCACCAGATTTTCGTCTTCAAGGACTACGGTATGGTCGCGTGTGCGAACGATGAGCGCTGCTGCTATATCGACTTTGGTTTCTTCCGCGAGTAGAGGTTGCACGCCATTTTTTAGCGCAAACACCATTGAAGAGGCAAATCATGCGTCGCTGGATTCTTGATAGCCCCCTCCTCCGCCATCTGCTGTTCTATCCGCGCCAGCAACCCCAGCCCAGCGTCCAGCGTCCGGGCATTCAGGATGGTACTATACCCGTCAGCGACAACGTCGTGCTTGGCTACCGCTGTTATCACCAAGCTGGGGATGAGCGTGCTATCGTCTATTTTCATGGTAATGGTGAGATCGCGAGCGACTATGATACGGTTGCCGGAAACTATCACGCCATTGGCTGCTCACTGCTGGTCATCGATTATCGCGGCTATGGGTGGAGTACAGGCGAGCCGCGCGCAACAGCGCTGCTGGAGGATGTTCCGGCGATCTGTGCCGCTCTGGAGGATATCCTGGTACCGCTGGGCCTCCATCATTGGGTGATTATGGGGCGCTCGTTGGGGAGTATCAGCACGATTGAGATGGCCTACCGTTTCCCGGATCGTTTCGTCGGGTTAATCCTGGAGAGTGGCCTGGCGCAGGTGCTCCTCGTCTACTGGCCCCTGGGCTGGCTCGGTGTGCGGATTCTGGCCGCCTCGCCGGATCTATTCGGTAATCTTCGCAAAATGCGTCATGTCGCACTACCAGTGCTGGTCATTCATGGTGAGCGCGATCGCGTCTTGCCGGTGCGTAATGGCCAGAAGCTCTATGAGGCAGCTGCCACACCGGCCAAAACGCTGCGCCGCCTGCCAGGGGTGGGACATAATGACCTTATGCTTGCGGCCCGGCGGGACTACTTCGCTGCGATTGAGGCGTTCCTGAATACAATCCCCTAAAAGAAGACGCGCC
>JAADYW010000018.1 GCA_010092845.1 Chloroflexota bacterium | reverse complement strand
GGGTATTGGGATACTCGATCTGCAACCAACGGAATCGCCGCCCTAGAACGGGGTACCGCTCACCTGGCTGAATCTGACCCAAACGGTCATTACTGATGTCCGGCCCGGACCGCACATTGGTGTCGGGGTTCCTGGCCTCGACGTACACTGGCCCAGCAGGGGTTGGTGTCCGGGTCTCCGTCGGCGTGGCAGGCGGCGCTGTCGAGGTCGATGTTGGCAGGATGACCGAGCCAGGCGTTGCTGTGGCCTGCTGCGCGATGGATTGTGGCGTTGGCGATGGGGTGGCGGCTGCGGCGCGGCGGTCTTGCAGCACCCAACCAATAGCGACTGCCATCAGGATCAGAGCCAAGATAGCGAAAATCAATCTCAGTGACCGGCCGCGGCCTATCGGTGGCATTGCTACTGTCTCTCTGGGAACTGGAACAGGCGCTCCGCATTGGTTGTGGTTTGCGCCGCGAATGCATCTGGCTCGATCTGGCGCAGCGTTGCAATGCGCTCCGCAACGAAACGCACATAACCAGGTTCATTTCGTTTCCCGCGGTAGGGCTGGGGTGTCAGGAACGGGCCGTCCGTCTCGACTACGATCCGGTCGAGTGGCGTTCGGGCCGCAACTGACCGCAGCGAGTCGGCCTTCTTGAATGTGACCGGTCCTGTAAACCCGAGGTAGAAGCCCATCTCCAGTGCAGCATCCGCGATGTGCTGGGGCGCAGAGAATGAGTGCATGACCCCTGGACGATCTTGGAGGCTGGCGGGTAGCGTCGGCACCCAATTCCGCAATATCGCGATCACATCGTCGCCGGCGTCGCGATTATGGATGATGATCGGGAGTTCGAGTTTGGCTGCCAGGGCGAGTTGCGCCTCAAATGCTGCTTGTTGGACCGCTTTAGGCGATTTGTCCCAATAATAGTCGAGGCCAATCTCACCAATCGCAACCACGCTTGGATGCGCGGCCAGGTGCTCAAGGGCAGCGATGGCCTCTGGAGACCAGCTCGCTGTCGAATTCGGATGCAGCGCGGCACCAGCATAGACGCCATCATACTGCTCTGCCAACCCGATCGCCGCTTGCGAGGTCCGGATATCTGTGCCGGGATTGACGACACGGGCGATCCCGTGTTCGCGAGCACGGCTGACAACCGCGTCGCGGTCCTCATCATATGCCTCAAAATCGAGGTGACAGTGGGTATCAATCAGGTTCATGTCTCGCCTTCGCATACTTCAGAACGTGCGGGTGCCTTCGGTCAGCGCTTTGATGTCGGCTTCCAGCATGCCATGGACCATCTCTCTAAAGGAGTTATTTGGCTCCCAGCCGAGCTTCTGACCCGCTTTGGTGCTGTCGCCGACCAGGAGATCGACCTCAGCTGGCCGTGTATAGCGGGGATCATTGAAGACGACATGATCCTCGACGCTGAGGTTAAGGGCCTCGAATGCAACATCGACAAATTCGCGCACGCTATGCGTCTCTCCGGTCGCGATCACAAAGTCCTCTGGCTCGTCTTGTTGGAGCATCATCCACATCGCCCGCACATAGTCGCCGGCGAAACCCCAGTCCCGGCGCGAGTCAGGATTGCCGAGGTAGAGTTTGTCGATTTGACCTAGCGAGATGCGCGCGGCGTTCCAGGTGATTTTGCGGGTGACGAACTCGATACCGCGCCGCGGTGATTCGTGGTTGAACAGGATACCGCTCACCGCGAACATGTCATAGCTTTCACGATAATTTACTGTATTCCAGTGCCCATAGACTTTGGCGACCCCATATGGGCTGCGTGGATAGAAGGGGGTGGTTTCCCGTTGTGGGGTTTCGCGCACCTTGCCAAACATCTCCGAACTCGATGCCTGGTAGAAGCGCGCATCGGATTTCGCGTGCCGAATAGCGTCCAGGATGCGGGTTACGCCCAGGGCAGTGACGTTTCCGGTAAGGGTGGGCTGTTGCCAGGATGTACCAACAAAGCTCTGCGCCGCGAGGTTGTAAACTTCATCAGGCTGCGACGTGTGGATAGCTTCTTGCAGCGATGTCTGGTCCAGCATATCACCGGGAATGAGGTTGATTCTGTCCTGAATGTGGTGGATCCGGCCAAAATTGATCGTACTGGTGCGCCGCACCAGGCCAAAAACCTCGTAGCCCTGCTCGAGCAGAAATTCCGCCAGATAGGAGCCATCTTGCCCGGTGATGCCAGTGATTAGGGCCCGCTTTGCCATTGAGCACCGATCCTTTTCGTTCGTGCTTCTTCCATATATGCTCGTGCCTATCTTAACAAGCTATTGGTTGAAAACAAGGTTGGTTCAGCCGGCCTTGTCTTGTGCGTGTGAGACTAACACAGTTTTGGAAGCGCTGATGGGCGCTTGCCTGACAGCCGACTTTAACGTAGCCGGCTCCGCTTGTCTTCAAGTATGTCGCGGAGGGTTGCATCAAGTGGGATTTCGACCTGCCAGCCCGTCAATTGCTGCAGTTTGCTGGCGTCGCCGACAACACGAGGCACATCCAGCGGCCGTAGGCGATCTTGCTCAGTCTCAATCTCTATCTTCTGAGGTGACAATGCGATCAGTTTCTCCACCAGCGCTTGCAGAACAAAACCCTCGCCGCGGCAAATGTTGTAGACCTGGCCTCCCTCGCCGTGAATCAGTAGCTGCACATAGGCCCGCACAATGTCGCGAACGTCGGTCATATCGCGCGCTGCTGCGAGATTACCAACCTTCAGGAGCGGCGGCTGTAGCCCCTGCTCAATGCGGGCAATTTGGTTCGCGAAATCCGCCAGGGCAAATCGCTCGCTCTGCCCCGGGCCGATGTGGTTGAAGGGCCGTGCGATGATAGCATCGACACCATAGGACATGTGGTATTGGCGCACCAGGAGCTCTGCAGCAGCCTTGCTGACGCTGTAGGGGTTGCCAGGGTTCAATGCATGGGTCTCGCGTAGCGGTAGATCGTCTGGGCCAACCGGGCCGTATACCTCTGCGCTGCTTACAAATAACAACCGGCTACTAGGGAGGCTCCGCATGCTATCGAGAATATTGAGTGTGCCACGGATATTGGTATGAAGGGTTGGCCAGGGGGATCGAAATGAGGAACCGACGTGCGACTGTGCGGCCAGATGGAAGACCCAGTCTGGCTTCAGTTTCTGGATCAGGTGCAGGACAGGGGCGTCTTCCTCAATGTTTATCTGATGGAGCTCGGTGAAGTGGCCGACAATGTCATCGGGCAGAGACATCGGGTCCTCAAGACAGGTACCGTGTAGTTCAATCTCATCGTAAGCGTGTAAAGCTCCGGCGAGATATGGCCCTACAAAGCCAGTTGCGCCAGTAACGAGTGCTTTCAATGCGGGTTGCTCCGGATAACATTTCGCTTGTCGTGTTTAGTATAGCGTAGCCAAGGTCGCCTGCAATGCATACAAGATTATTAGGAAGGCCCCGAAAAACCATGCCTTCAGGCTTGGGATATAAGGGGCTGTCAAAGGCTTCAGAATTAGTTCTATTGAGCAACTCTACCAAAAGCAGTAGAATAGAGGCGAGGGTAGATGGCAGGCGTACTCATGGAACTTGCGCAGCCTAACAAAACCTATCACACTACCCATAGCTGGGTCTATGC